>DHQM01000076.1:0-3541 GCA_002408105.1 Gammaproteobacteria bacterium UBA5338
GTGCACGCGGTCAATCCCTTACCTGCACGCGCCCGCAGGCGCTCCCTTCACCCTCAACGGAAAGTACCATGGTGGCGTGCGCGCATTGACGCTTCGAGACGTGCAATCCGAGCAACAGTTCTCGCTCACTCTCGCGAGAATGCACGCCGGCTACGCCAACTTTGACTCGGCCTCCATTTCGCAGGCAAGCAGAGAACGCACCTTCCTGCTCGAGTTCGAAGGTCGAGGGAAAGTGGCTTTCTGGGTGGATGGAATTCCCAACCTCTTTGCCCTGGATCCACAAGATTTGTTTCCGGTGGCGTTGCGCGATGGACGGGTTCGCGTGCAGGTGATGTCGGAGCCGGCAACCCCAACCACAAAGCTCGGAGCCGCGCTGGAATACAGCCTTCCCCCTGATGAAGTCCGTGGCTTGCTGCGCAGCCTCTCCCTTCGAAGCGCCAACCACTACTTTTATGAGGACCGACTTTCGAGAGATGGTGAGGAAGACATCCCTTTCCTTGAGTACACGGAAAACGGGCTTGGCATCACCGACTACATTGCTGTGCGCGCCAACACCGGGCGCCGACCGCTGATCACAGATGCAAGACAAACTTCTGAATTTCTGCATCAGTACCTCCTTTCGCATAGGGGAAAGCACGGGCTTGCACTTCCCTTTGTAGCCTTGGTGGACGAACCCAACCTCAATTACCCCTCGTACGAGCGTTTCGAGCATGATTTCATTGCCGCGGCATCGGCGATCAAGTCATCATCAAGTCCGAAAGTCGCGGCGACACAAATCGTGGCCCCCTACTCTTCGCGCTTTTTAAACGGACCCACGCGGTCAGAGTCGCGGGAGCGCAGCGGTGCTCTTTGGTTAAGCAACCTGCTTTCACGCCGATCCGACCTCGTGGATGCCATCGCGTGGAACAACTGGCTGGTACGCGACCTGATCGCCACCGACCAATTCAGACTCGACATCGCGAAGGCGCGAGACTTGGACCGGGCGCATCCACACCCTGCTGGCGACCGTCCTCTACTGATTGCCCAAACCAACATTTCCAGCGGCGCCCATTTGAGCCCGTACGAGCAAGACACCTTCTTCGCTGGTCTGTGGCTCGCGTCGGTGTTTATCAACACCGCGGCCACCGGAGAAGTGCGCCAGCTCAACTGGTTCAAAATCGCCGACGACGGCACCTGGAACAAAGGCCTTCTCCGCGAGGCAGGGGCGAGTTTTCACTTTAAACCCGTCGCGCATGCAATGCAGTTTCTCAACGACCACTGGCGTCCTGAGACGACGCCGGTGACCGTCGAGCCAAAAACTCGGGAGGTCGAATTTCTGGCGCTTCGCGCCGATGACGGCTCGCTTGCCATCCTCGGAGTCAACAAACTGGCACGGGCTTACGATGTTCAAATCAGGCTACCGAAATCGACGCCGATCAGTTCCGCTAACGCCAGGCTGGTGCACACGGACGCGACCCTGCGGCCCCAAACCTGCCAAGTTGCGGTGGTCCAAACCGATGGCCTTCCGTCGATCAACTTCACAGCTGCAGCCAGAACGATCTTTGTCGTCCAACCCGACTTCGACGCACCGACCACTTTCCAAGAGCAGTCATCATCCGTAGGCAACCCCGTCAGTACGCGCCCTTGCCCGTAAAGACTGCCGCCGGTGTGGCAAACAAAATCTTGAGGTCCAACCAAGGACTTTGTTCCTCAATGTACTGCCGGTCGAGCCGAACCCGCTCGTCAAAGTCAAGGTCACTGCGACCAGAGACTTGCCAGAGGCCCGTGAGACCTGGATAGGCAGAGAGACGAACGCGATGGTGCTCGTTGTATGCTGAAGCATCGAACGACGTCGGCCGCGGCCCCACCAGCCGCATGTCACCCACGAACACGTTGAACAGGTTGGGCAGCTCATCCAGGCTTGTGCGTCGCAGCCAGCGTCCCACGCGAGTGACTCTCGGGTCCTCCTTAACCTTGAAATCGATCGCATCAGCGCCGTGTTCGTTGCAATGCGTCAGTGAGCTTTTTAGCGCTTCGGCTTCTTGGACCATTGTTCGGAACTTGTAGACCGCGAACCGCCGTCCCATGTAACCGGTTCTCTGCTGTCGAAACAGGGCCGGACCTCTGCTGTCCACCTTTATGCCGATGGCAATCAGCGCCATCGGGACCGCAAGAGCCACCAACAGAACTCCAGCACCGAACCTTGAGGCCAAGCGTTTGCTGCGTGAAAGCGTCCAGCACGTCCCCCCGTCCGTGCCTAGGATCCATCCGCGATCCGCCCGAATAACCTCGCGCTCAATACTCGACCGCACATCAAGATGCTGCCGCCGACATCCACTGCTTCCTGCAGCGGAGCGTCCGGGCGGCTGAAATCGAAGCAAACCACTCAACGCGACATTCCTTACATCACCTGCAGCTGCCATTGACCATGCGCTAAGCAATCAAACGTCGCTCGGGCAACGGGACCGTCACCGGCAACTCGTTTGATCTACGGCGTGGCAGTCGCCATTACAATACAAAGGAGCCCGTAAGCAGGTATCAGGCCAAAGTGCATTTTTTCTTTAAAACAGTAGGTTACGCATTGCCCTCCCAAAAAACTGTAAAGAAACCTGACACGGACAACCCCTGCGCTTCGACATACCGGACTTGTCTGCCGCCGAACACAATGGCTTTCGAACCCTGCAACGGTACAATTGCGGCACTTGCCTTCGGCTGCCCGGCGACCCGCCTGCCTAGATCATAAACCGCCACAACCAACCCGAGGACCCACGTGATCTCCGCTGCGAAATTGGTCAAACAGGTGTCTGCATATCCTTGGGCGCAATGGTCGCTGTTGCGCTGGCAGACGCGGCCAGGAAACCTGTTGATCCTCGCCTATCACCGCGTGTTGCCCGCTTCCAGTCAAGAACTCTCGTGGGAGCAACCCGGAGTTGTGGTTTTCCCAGATCTGTTTGCGGCGCATCTTTCAATACTCAAACGGCACTTTCAGCTCGTTCAACTGAGTGAACTCCAGTTTGATCAGCCACGCTTCGGACTGGGCAAGGACAACTATTGCTGCATCACCTTCGATGACGGATGGCGTGACAACTACGATTACGCATTCCCCGTCCTCAAGAACCACGGGGTCCCGGCGACCATTTTTTTGTCGACAGGTTTTATCGGCGCCGAAAAATTATTCTGGCCCGGGCGGCTCTCAAAATTGTTGCAGCGCCTATCATCAACACCCGATCTTCTACAGACTTCAGACGATGCAACCACCTCCGATAGCGTTGAGTGGCTGCGCAGAACGCTCCCCACCGAGAATCTACCGGGTTTCGCCACGCCCGAATGGCTGAGCCGGGCCATCGAGATCGCCAAGCGCGACCCTGACGCCACCATCGAAAACCATCTGGAGCGGTTGGAGTCAAAGTGGCCCGACGTGGGCCGCCCCGAAAGAGCAGTATTGACATGGGAGGAGGTGGTGGAGATGCAAGACTCCGGGTTGGTTCGCTTCGGCTGCCACACCATGACGCACCGCCGCCTCGGTCGGGTCGAAGATCCGAGGACCCTCCAGTCTCAGTTG
>DHQM01000076.1:3819-4002 GCA_002408105.1 Gammaproteobacteria bacterium UBA5338
ACCACTCAAAGGCGACCATCGAGCACCACATTGGGCAGCCCGTTACAGTGTTTGCTTACCCCAACGGCGATCACTGCCCCCAGTCGGAAGCGCACGTCAGCCGAGTCTACCAAGCCGCCGTCAGCACCGAGCCAGGCACAAACGACTTGCGTCAACCCAGCCGAATTGCGGAAGTCGCCGTCA
>DHQM01000152.1:0-2208 GCA_002408105.1 Gammaproteobacteria bacterium UBA5338
GCCATCATCATGGACGGCAACAGCCGGTGGGCCAAGCGCCGTGGCCTGCCGGCCAAGGCAGGCCACAAGGCCGGGGTTGATGCCGTTCGGGCGGTGGTGGAGCATTGCGCGCGGAGCGGAGTCGAGGTGCTCACGCTGTTCGCCTTCAGCACAGAGAACTGGCAGCGACCACCCACTGAAGTGCGTGCCCTCATGGCGTTGTTTCTGCACGTGTTACGCCGTGAAGTCGAGCGTTTGAACGACAACAACCTACGGCTTCGGGTGGTGGGCGACCGCTGCCGTTTCCGACCGATCATTCAAGCTGAGATCGAACGCGCCGAACGGCGCACTGCGAGCAACACGGGCACCTGTGTGGTGGTCGCCGCGGACTACGGTGGGCGCTGGGACATTGTTCAGGCCGCCCGCCGTGTGGCGGAGGAAGCGGCCTCAGGCCGTTTGGACCCGGCCCATTTGAGCGAGGCGCGGTTTGACAGCTACACCCAGCTGGGTGGCTTGCCACCCCTGGACCTGCTCATTCGCACCGGAGGGGACTACCGGGTCAGCAATTTTTTACTCTGGCACGCCGCGTACGCCGAGTTCTATTTCACGCCCAAGTACTGGCCTGACTTCAAGGAAGCGGAGTTGCAGCACGCCTTCGATGTCTTTGCCGATCGTGAGCGTCGCTTCGGTGGTCGAGGCGGGGACCCTTCGTGTTGAGGCAACGGGTCGTTACGGCCGTGGTGTTGGCCGTGTTGGGGGCGGCCCTTATCGGGTTGACCGGGGTCACCACCTTCGCGCTGTTGGCAGCCTTGGTCGCGCTCTTGGCGGCGGGCGAGTTCGCCCGTTTGGCGGCGTGGGACCGCCCGCTGCAGCGGGCGGTCCTGGTGCTACTGGTGGCGGCGGCACTGGCCTTGGGTGCTCCTTTGGCGTTCGATGACGGTTTGCAGGTGCTGCTGCAGTGGCTGCTCGGGGCTGCAACGCTCTGGTGGATTCTTCCGGGGTTCTGGATGTTGCGCTATCCCGCCCACACTTCGGCTTGGAGCGCGCCCGCCATGCGGGTTGTGATCGCAGTTTGGGTGCTGAGTTCGGCATGGGTGGCGCTGGTCACCCTGAAGACCGGTCCGGGCGGCGAACGGGCGCTGTTATTTCTAATTGGGTTGGTGGCGTCCGCGGACATTGGCGCCTATGCATGCGGTCGAACCTGGGGTCGCGCCAAGCTGATTCCGCAGGTCAGCCCGGGGAAAACCTGGGCTGGCGTCGGTGGTGGGTTGGCCGCAGCGATGGCCTTTTCGGTCGGCGTGCTGGTTGTTTGTGATTACCGGGGAACCTGGTGGGGAGTCCTTGCATCGGTCGCGGTCGCAGTTGTCATCTCGGTCCTGGGTGACCTTTTGATCAGCCTGTTCAAGCGGCACGTGGGCCTCAAGGACAGCAGCCACCTGTTGCCGGGCCATGGTGGTCTCTTGGACCGACTCGATAGTTTGCTGGCGGCTGCCCCCTGGGTCGCCTGGTCGGTCAAGTTTGGCGCCTTCGCGGGGATGGGGTGGTGACTCAGCGACTGGTGGTGCTTGGCTCGACAGGTTCGATTGGGGTCAGCACCCTTGAAGTGGCGGCGCTGCATCCGCAGCGCTATCGGGTGTTTGCGCTCACCGCCCACACCAACCATGCTGATCTCTATACCCAGTGTTTGCGTCACCAGCCCCGGTTTGCGGCGCTGGCGGACCCGGCCGCCGCCGCGGTGCTTGCTCGGCGTTTGGCCCAGGCGGGCTCGCCCGTGAAGGTGCTTGCAGGACCTGGCGCACTTTGTGAGGTTGCCAAGGCGCCCGAAGTGGACGTAGTGATGGCGGCGATCGTCGGCGCGGCAGGGCTGCTGCCTACGCTGGCAGCGGTCCAGGCGGGCAAGAAGGTGCTGCTGGCCAACAAGGAAAGCCTGGTGATGGGCGGTGAGCTGTTCATGGCTGCCGTGGAACAGTCCGGCGCCCAGTTGTTGCCCATTGACAGCGAACACAATGCAATTTTCCAGTGCTTGCCACCGCTTGCCCCGGGCGGGTCCACGGCTGCGTGCACTGCAGAGGTGCGCAAGATTTTGCTGACCGCTTCCGGCGGGCCCTTTCGTCAACGTGACCCGCGCACCCTGGATTCGGTGACCCCGGAGGAGGCTTGCGCGCACCCGAATTGGCGAATGGGCCCAAAGATCTCCGTGGATTCAGCCACCATGATGAACAAGGGCCT
>DHQM01000152.1:2414-2695 GCA_002408105.1 Gammaproteobacteria bacterium UBA5338
ACCATGATGAACAAGGGCCTCGAGTTGATCGAAGCTTGCCACCTTTTTCAGGTCGAACCGGAGTGCGTGGAAATTCTGGTGCATCCAGAAAGCGTGGTGCACTCATTGGTGGAATACGTGGACGGGTCGGTGCTGGCCCAGCTCGGCAATCCCGACATGCGCACGCCAATTGCGCATGCATTGGCGTGGCCTGAACGGATCGAGTCCGGTGTGGCGCGCCTGCGCCTGGATCAAATCGGTGCCCTGCATTTTGAGCCGCCTCAATGGGCATCCTACCCCTA
>DHQM01000152.1:2929-4169 GCA_002408105.1 Gammaproteobacteria bacterium UBA5338
GGCCGCCTCAATGGGCGTCCTACCCCTGCCTGTCGCTGGCGATTGAGGCGGCCAAGGTGGGCGGTACCGCTGGTGCCGTGCTCAACGCGGCCAATGAGGTTGCGGTCGAGGCTTTTCTGAGCGGCGGCCTTGCGTTCACTCAGATCCCGCACGTCCTCACCCGTGTGCTGGCGCGTCTGCCGCCGCAACCGGTGCATTCGCTGGAGCAGGTGCTGGGTGCCGACCAAGCTGCGCGGGAGTTGGCGCGGCGCATCGTAGAGGCTGCTCCGATCGCCGCCAAGGCCCGACCCGCGGCCAGGCCCTTTGGGGGGGCAAGTTGATGCTGGAGACCGTTTTCGGGTTCGTGATCGTGCTGGGCATCATCGTTACCGTGCACGAGTTCGGACATTTCTCGGTGGCCCGCGGGCTCGGAGTCAAGGTGCGGCGTTTTTCAGTGGGGTTCGGCACCCCGCTGTTCTCCTGGAAGGACCGCAGCGGCACCGAGTACGTGGTCGCTGCCATCCCGCTCGGCGGTTACGTGCGCATGGTCGATGAGCGCGAAGGCGAAGTGCTGCCAGAGGAGCGTCCGTATGCGTTCAACCGCAAATCGGTCTGGGCGCGTATCGCCATCGTGGTGGCCGGTCCGGCGGCGAACCTGTTGCTCGCCTGGGTGGTGTACTGGGGCGTGTTTGCGGCCGGCGTCGATGCGGTTCGACCGGTGGTTGGTGCGGTGCTACCCGGCACGCCTGCGGCAGAGGCGGGCCTGGCCGTTGGCGATGAAATTCGCGCGGTGGATGGCAAAGCCACGTCGTCGTGGCAGGACGTACAAATCGCCCTTTTGGCCCGCGCGGGGGAAACGGACGCCATCGAGCTGGAGGTGGGGCCCATGGGTGCGGCCCGCGCGCAACGTCGGCTGCAGGTGCCTGTTTCAGACTGGCTGCGGGACGCCGCTGAAAACCCCTTGGCGGACCTTAGCGTCGAGCCGTACCGCCCGCCGCTCGAGCCTGTGTTGGAAGAGGTCGTCCCTGGAGAGCCGGCCGACACTGCGGGGCTGCGCGCTGAGGACCGCGTGCTGCAGGTTGACGGCGAGCCGATCGACAATTGGATGGCGTTCGTGGAAGCCGTACGCACTCGGGCCGGCGAGCCTGTGGCCGTCACTGTGGCGCGAGGTGACCAGCAGTTGACCGTGCGGATCGTTCCCGGCGAGCGGCGGGAGAACGGCGTGCCCATCGGTTACGTCGGGGCCCGGGTTCGCCCGCCC
>DHQM01000152.1:4407-9075 GCA_002408105.1 Gammaproteobacteria bacterium UBA5338
CCCCGGGTTCGCCCGCCCGTGTGGCCGGAGCAGCACCTGACAGAGGTTCGTTACCCGGTGTGGCAGGCATGGTGGCCGGCACTTGGGAAAACCTGGGACATGAGCGCCATGACCCTGGCGTCGATTCAAAAGATGGTCACCGGGTTGATTTCAGTGGACAACATTGGTGGTCCGCTGACCATTGCCCGGGCGGCTGGTGCCTCGCTGTCCACTGGGGTGGAGCAGCTGGCGATGTTCATTGCCTATTTCAGCATCACGCTGGGGATTATCAACCTGCTGCCCATCCCGGTGCTTGATGGGGGCCACCTGCTGTACTTTGTCATCGAGGCCATCCGCGGCCGACCGCTGTCGCCCGAAATTCAGATGCTCGGGATGCGCATTGGTCTGGTGCTTTTGGCTGTGTTGATGGTCTTCGCCCTATATAATGACTTTTCTCGTTTATAAGCTTGCTTGAGCAACCCGCGGCTGACGCGGGTTATTTTTTGGCTCCTGTTTCTTGGGGTGTCTTCCTGGTCACGCAGTTCCATGTTTTTTTAACGCGCCGACTGGGCTTCGGTCTGGTTGGGTTGTTGGTCGCCGCCGTTGCGGGGCTCGCGCTACCCGCTTTTGCGGATGGCCCTCAAGCGTTCGTTGTCGAGGACATTCGAATCGATGGCCTGCAGCGGGTGTCAGCCGGAACCGTGTTTGCGGCTTTGCCGGTCCAGGTCGGGGACCAGGTTGACGCAGGGCGCGTACAGGAAATCATTCGCGGGTTGTTCGCGAGTGGCTATTTCCGTGAAATCACCGTGGGCCGTGACGGTGACGTGCTGGTGGTCCGGGTTCGGGAGCGACCGACCATCACCCGCATTGAAATCGACGGCAACAAGGCCATTAAGACCGAGCAGCTGATGGAGGCGATGCAGGGCGTTGGGCTTGCCGAAGGGCAAGTGTTCAAGCGCGCCACCCTTGAGCGCATGCAGTTGGAGCTGAAACGGCAGTACGTGAGCCAGGGACGCTACGGCATCCGCATCGACACCAACATCGAGGAGCAGCCGCGCAACCGAGTCGCCATCGACATCCAGGTCGAGGAGGGTTCGGTCGCCAAGATTCGCCACATCAACATCGTCGGCAACCAAGTGTTTACGGACGAAGAATTGCTCGGCGTATTCGAGTTGAGCGAGGCCAGTTGGCGGACCGTTTTCAGCAGTTCGGATGACTATGCCCGCGAACGCCTTGCCGGGGACCTCGAACGGCTGCGCTCCCACTACCTGGACCGCGGCTACATCCGCTTCAATGTCGACTCGACCCAGGTGGCGGTGTCGCCGGAGCGAGACTCGGTCTTCATCACGATCAATGTGACCGAAGGTCCCCAGTACAACGTCGGTGAGGTTGATCTGCTCGGTGACCTCAAGGTGCCTGAAACCGCCCTGGAGGCCCTGATTCAGACCACCTCGGGAGCGACCTTTTCGCGGCGACTCATGACTTCAAGCAGCGACCTGATGCGCCGTTACCTCGGCGAGTTCGGGTACACCTTCGCCAATGTGAACGGGGTGCCGGAGGTCGACGACAGCGCCCGGACAGTGGACATCACCTACTACGTCGAGCCTGGTGACCGCGTGTACGTCAATCGGATCCAGTTTCGTGGCAACGTAAAAACCGACGACGAAGTGCTGCGCCGCGAAATGCAACAAATGGAATCGGCCCTGGCTTCGGCCGGCAAAATCGAACTCTCCAAAGCGCGCCTTGAGCGGTTGGGCATTTTCAGCCAGGTGGACCTGCGCACCGATCCGGTCCCAGGGCGTTCGGACCAGATCGACCTTGAGTACAGCGTCGAGGAGCAGGCCTCGGGCGCCATCACGGCGAGTGTCGGCTTTGGTCAGTCCACTGGCTTGATTCTGGGTGGCAGCATCCAGCAGAACAACTTCCTGGGTACGGGCAACAACGTCAGCCTCAGCCTCAACTCGAGCCGCTACCAAGACAGCTACAGTTTTCGGTTCTTCGATCCCTACTTCACCGTCGATGGGGTCAGCCGCGGGTATCGGATCTTCTATCAGCAAACCGATTTCGATGAGTTCGATGTCGCTGAGTACGCCACCGATGCCTATGGGATTGGCATCACCTTTGGCTATCCGATCGCTGATACCCAGCGCCTGAGTTTCGAGGTCAATTACGAGAACACTGGTGTCGAAGAAGGCCTGTTCCCAGACCTTGAGGTCAGCGGATTTCTGGCCAGGTTCGGTGACACCTTTGACGCGTTCGAGCTGGGTGTCACTTGGCGCGAATCAACCCTGGCCGGAGGGGTTTTGGCCAACCGCGGTCATGCCAACAGCGTCGGGCTGGAATTTTCGGTCCCTGGAAGTACCCTTGAGTACTACATTCTTAGACTCAAGAGCGAGTACATCCAACCGATCACCGGGTTCTGGAAGCTGCGTACCATTGCGGAGGTTGCCTATGGCGACAGCTATGGAGCCACCGGTGGGTATCCGTTCTTTCGGCACTTCTACGCCGGGGGCCTCGGCTCGGTTCGGGGCTACGATGACAACAGCCTGGGCCGCAAGGGCACGCCTGACCCCGACCCTTCGAATTTCGATCAGCGTCCCGATCCATTCGGCGGCAACCTGCTGACTGAGGCTTCGGTGGAATGGGTCTTTCCCTTTCCCGGAGTGGAAAACCACAGCGCGCTGCGCACGGCGTTTTTCGTCGATGCCGGCAATGTGTTTGACACCAACCGAGGCTTTGATTTTGACGCCGACGAGTTGCGCTACTCGGCTGGTTTTGGTGTGACTTGGATCACCGCGATTGCACCTTTATCCTTTAGTTTTGCGCGCGCTTTGAATGATGAGCCTGGGGACGACACGTCGTTCTTCCAGTTTTCGATTGGCTTTGTGCGCTGACCGCGGCATTCCCGACCGCGGGCCCGCGATGTACAAGGCCCTGATGAGGAGAGAACGACATGTTGAAACGTTTTGCCCCCCTTGCCGCGCTCTGGTGCCTGGCCTCGCCCGTCTTTGCCGAGTTGAAGATCGCGGTTCTTGACGTGCAGCGTGCAGTGCTGCAGTCGCAAGAGGCTCAGGCCTTTGTTCAACAGGTACAAGAGCAGCTCGGACCGGATGAGACCAAGGTGCGCAAGCTGCAGGCCGATGCACAAAAGCTGCAGGAACGGATGCAGAAGGATGGCGCCATCATGTCCGAGACCGAGCGGCGTGAGCTTGCCGAGCAGCTCGAAGAGATGGCCGTCAACTACAAGTACCTGCTCGGGAAGCTCCAGACCGCACAGAAAGAGAAACAACAGCAGTTGCTCACGCAAATGAATCCGAAACTGGAGCAGGCCGTGCGCGAGGTGTTGTCGGAGGAACGCTACGATCTGGTGTTGCAGCGCCAGGCACTGGTGTTTGCAGCGGACTCGATCGACATCACCGAGAAGGTGACTGCACGCCTCGATCAACTCGCAGACTAGCAGGCCAACGCATGCATCCGGTCTCATGGCGCCTGGGTGAACTGGCCACCCGTCTCGGGGTGACTCTGCGTGGGGACCCTGAAGTTGAAATCAACGGGCTCGCCTCACTGGAGCACGCCCAAGCAAACCAGTTGGGCTTTCTCGCCAACCCCAAGTACTGCAAGCAACTGGAATCAACCGCTGCAGGAGGGGTGATCGTCGATGCAGAGGCGGCCGAGCGGTTCGGCGGCAACTCCTTGATCAGTCCGCACCCCTACAGCACCTACATCGAGTGCGCGCGGTTGTTCGATCCGTCTCCCAGGCCTGACCCCGGCATCGATTCGAGCGCAAGGATCAGCCCTGAGGCCAGGGTGGATCCGACAGCGAGCATCGGTCCCTTCGCAGTCATTTGTTCTGGCGCCAGGATCGACGCTGGCGCAGTCATCGGGGCTCACTGCCATGTCGGTGCCGGCGCACTGGTTGGTGCCCGCACGCGGTTGTATCCCCAAGTGGTGCTGTACCACGGAGTGACCCTGGGGGCGGACTGTATCGTACACAGCCACGCCGTGATCGGTGGGGATGGATTCGGCTACGCGCCACTCAACCCCGGGTGGGAGAAAATTCCCCAACTTGGGGGCGTGTGCATTGGTGACCGGGTCGAAATTGGTTCGATGACCACGGTCGACCGCGGTGCGTTGGACGACACCTGGATTGGGGATGGCGTCAAAATCGATAACCACGTGCAAGTGGCCCACAATGTTCGCATTGGTCCGAACACTGCGATCGCCTCGGGAACGGGCATCTCAGGCAGCACCGTCATTGGGCGCAACTGCACCATCGGTGGGGCGGTTGGCATTGCCGGCCACCTCACAATCGCCGATGGTGTGCACCTGACGGGCATGGCCATGGTGACCGGATCGATCCGCGAACCGGGGGCCTATTCTTCAGGAACCGGTTTGATGGAGAGTCGAGAGTGGCGCAAGAACGCGGCGCGCTTTCGGCAGTTGGATGAAACCACAAGGCGCTTGAAAGAATTGGAGCGGCAAATGAGCCAATTGCAAAACCATCTCGAGGCAGGGCCACCTCATGATTGACGTGAATGAAATAAAGGAATATTTGCCGCACCGCTATCCATTCTTGTTGTTGGATCGGGTGGTCGCCATCACCCCGGGAGAATCCATCGAAGCCTACAAGAACGTGACCGTGAACGAACCCTTCTTTGAGGGCCACTTCTCTCACCATCCGGTGATGCC
>DHQM01000152.1:9217-19525 GCA_002408105.1 Gammaproteobacteria bacterium UBA5338
GGCGTGTTGATTTTGGAGGCCATGGCGCAGGCCGCTGGTGTGCTCGGGTTCAAAACGATGGACAAGCGCCACACCGACGGCTCGATTTACTATTTTGCCGGGATCGACCGGGCCCGTTTCAAGCGGCCGGTCGTTCCTGGTGACCGGCTGGACCTACTGGCCAATGTGGTGTCCGAGCGACGCGGCGTGTGGAAATTCGACTGCGAGTCCCGCGTTGATGGAGAGTTGGTGTGTGCGGCCGGAATCCTCTGTGCACACCGGAGCCTGGCGTGATTCACCCCACCGCCATCGTCAACCCCGCTGCACGGTTGGCCGCGGATGTCGCTGTAGGGCCCTGGACGCTGATTGGCCCTGGGGTCGAGGTCGGTGCGGGCACCGTCATTGGTCCGCATGTGGTGATTACTAGGGACACCCGCATCGGCGAGAACAACCGCATTTTTCAGTTCGCGACCCTCGGTGAAGACTGCCAGGACAAAAAATACGCCGGGGAGTTGACCCACCTGGTGATCGGTGACCACAACGTCATCCGCGAAGGCTGCACCCTGCATCGGGGAACCGTTCAGGACCGTGGCGTGACCGAGGTGGGCAACCACAACCTCTTCATGAACTATGTGCACATCGCCCACGACTGCCGGGTGGGTGACCACACCATTCTTGCCAACAACGCGACCCTGGGGGGGCACGTGCAGGTAGACAATTGGTGCATCCTTGGCGGCTATACCGCCGTGCATCAGTTTGGCCAGATTGGGGCCCACGCGTTTTGTGGTGCCGGCAGCCTGGTGCTGAAGGATGTGCCCGCGTATGTGACGGTCAACGGCAATCCGGCAAAACCGCATGGGATCAACACAGAAGGACTCAAGCGGCGTGGGTTTGATCCCGAGACGATCAACGCCCTGCGCCGGGCCTACCGCATCCTGTACCGCCAGGGGCTGACCCTCGAAGACAGCCTCCGTGCCTTGGAAGAACTCGCGGTTTCCCATCCGGCGGTCATTGACCTCATCCGGTCATTGCGCGCTTCGACGCGTGGCGTGGTGCGCTGAGGTCCCCTTGGCGTTGGTGTGGATGTAACGGTGCCATGGCAAACGGACCTCGCATTGCGCTCGTCGCCGGGGAGGTGTCAGGCGACATCTTGGGTGGTGACCTCCTGCGCGTCTTGCGGCTGCGCTACCCAAACGCTCGATTCGAAGGCATTGGCGGATCCGAAATGCTGGCCGCGGGGCTGGAACCGCTCGCTGATATGGAACAGCTGTCGGTCATGGGCCTGGTCGAGGTGCTCGGCCGTTTGCCGCAACTGGTCCTGTTGCGCAGGCGCATCGGAACCGGTTGGCTTGCGGACCCTCCGGACCTGTTCGTCGGCATTGACGCGCCCGATTTCAACCTGGGACTTGAGCGGCGCCTGCGTGCGGGCGGCATTCCAACGGCGCACTATGTAAGTCCATCGGTTTGGGCATGGCGGCGGGGTCGGGTGCGCAAGATCGCCCGCTCGGTCGACCTGATGCTCACCCTGTTCCCCTTTGAAGCGAAGTTTTACGCAGAAAGTGGCGTCCCTGTGGCGTTTGTTGGCCACCCGCTTGCGGACAATATCCCGATGTTCCCGGATCCGCTGGCAGCCAGGCGGGCGTTGGATCTGGAGGGCGGCCGGACTGTTCTTGCCGTGCTACCTGGAAGCCGTGCAGGTGAGGTTGAGCGCCTGGCGCCGGTATTTCTCGAAGCCGTAGCCCGACTGGTCGCCATGCATCCTCGGCTTCAAGTGGTCATTCCCTGCGCCACCGCTTCACTGCATGCACGGCTCAGTGCCTTGGTCCAATCGTCTACATCGCCTCCAATACGGGTTGTGCTTGGAGAATCGAGAACTGCAATGGCCGCTGCCAATGTGGTCCTGGTGGCATCCGGAACGGCCACGCTGGAGGCCCTGCTGCTCAAGCGCCCGATGGTGGTGGCTTATGCAGTCTCACCCTGGACTTACCGCATTCTTTCCCGCCTGGTCCACTCAGAATTCGTGGCTTTACCGAACCTGTTGGCCGAGCGTGGACTGGTGCCGGAGCTGTTGCAGCACGACGCGACCCCTGAAAAATTGGCCGAAGCAGTGAACGCCTTGCTTGTCGATGAGAACAAGCGGACTGAGCAGACCCATGCGTTCGAGGCAATTCATCGCGCATTGGCGCGCGATGCCGGGCGAGCGGCGGCCGATGCGCTCGGCGAGTTGCTGCGCGATCCAGCGTGAGCCAGCAAACCCTGTTTTGGCTCGACTACGAGACGTTTGGGATTGACCCAAGGACGGACCGCCCTGCGCAGTTCGCAGGCGTGCGCACGGACCTCAGCTTGCACGAAATCGAGCCACCTGTACGCTGGTACTGTCAGCTCGCTGCGGACGCTTTGGCTGACCCGGAGGCCTGCCTGATTACAGGCATCACCCCACAGTACACCGCGGCCCACGGGCTGCTTGAGTGCGAATTCATGGATCGAATTCACCAGGAGCTGTCTCGGCCAGGCACCTGTGGTGTGGGATACAACAGCATTCGATTCGACGATGAGTTCACGCGGTTCGGGTTGTATCGAAATTTTTTCGATCCGTACTCGCGCGAATGGGCACACGGAAACAGCCGTTGGGACATCATCGATTTGGCGCGGATGTGCTATGCCTTGTGTCCCCGAGGCACGAATTGGCCCCTGAAAGAAGATGGGTCGCCGAGCTTTCGACTGGAGCACCTGGCGGCAGCCAATGACATCGAGCATACCCATGCCCATGATGCCCTGGACGACGTGCGGGCAACGCTGGGCTTGGCGGTGCACCTGCGTCAAGCTCAACCGCGCCTTTTTCACCACTATTTTGCTTTGCGCCTCAAGCGAACGGCCCGTCGGTACCTGGACACGGACAATCCGCGCCCGTTGCTACACACCTCGGGCCGATATCCGGCCGCGAGTGGGCACACGACTTTGGTGTTTCCGCTCGCGAAGCACCCCGCCAACGGCAATGGCGTTCTGGTATATGACCTGACGGTGGATCCCACGCCCTTCCTGGGACTCGATGCCGAGCAGCTGGTCGGCCGGCTGTTTGCTGCGCGGGCGGATCTTGAAGCGCATGGCCTCACTCGACTGCCGATCAAGACTGTACACCTCAACCGCAGCCCGGCGATTGCACCCGCTGCGGCGCTCGATCGAGCGGGCGCAGAGCGCCTTGGCATCAACGGCGATCGGTGTCGTGCACACCTCAAAGTACTGCGTGCCCATCCGGAGTTGGGCCGTGCTGTTGTGGCTGCGCACCAGACGCCAGCGCCGACCGGTTTGGATGTGGACGAAGCTCTTTACACGGGGTTTTTCGGACCAGCCGATCGACAGAGAATGGCCCTCGTGCGGGCGACTCCACCGGAGCAACTGGCCCAACTCAGCGGTACGTTTTCCGATTCGCGCCTGGAAGAGTTGCTCTGGCGCTACCGGGCGCGGAATTTTCCGGCGACGCTGACCGCCGAAGAGCAGCGGCGCTGGCGCGCGCAGTGCCGCAGCCGGTTGTCTGGGGCGCATGAGGGGGTCTTGAGTGCGCCCGATTTTCAGGATCGGCTGCGTGCACTGTGCGACCGCCATGCACTCTCACCACAGGAAATACGCACCTTGGCTCGGCTTTGGCGCTTTGGCCAAGAGCGACTTCAACCCCACGGCCTTTGGACTTTGCCATCCAAGCCGTGGAACCGGCCAGGTGAGAGCGGGTATAGTGAGTTCGAATAACGTTCATAAGGTACTGATTGATCATGCCGGAGCAGCCTGATCGCTTCGACGAAATCCGCCCCTATCGGGACGAAGAAGTCGCGGCAGTCCTGTCGCGGCTGTGTCTTGACGCTGATTTCCTCCGCACATTGGTGGGTGTGACTCACCCCCAGCTTGGACGCTGGGTTCCGAGGGCGGCCACCTGGGCGGCGCGCTGGCGGGTGCGGCGTTTGACTGCAGCCATCCGGACGGTGCGCGAGTTGCAGGATGCCATGGAGCCTCTGCTGCGCCAGGTGATTGAGAGCACCACCAGAGGGTTCAGCGTGTCGGGTGTCGAAACTCTCCCGCAGGGGGAGTCACTCTTGTTTGTGTCCAATCACCGCGACATCGTGATGGACCCGGCATTCATCAACTTCACGCTCTGGCACCAGGGGATGAAAACCGTGCACGCGGCCATCGGTGACAACCTGTTGTCTAAGTCCTTCGCCGCTGATCTCATGCGGCTGAACAAGAGCTTTATCGTCAAGCGTTCGGCGAAGGGGCCGCGGGAAACGTTGCGCAACAGCCAGCTTCTGTCCGAATACGTTCGTGGGGTATTGTCTGAGGGTGGCAACGTTTGGATTGCCCAGCGGGAAGGCCGTGCCAAGGATGGTGACGACCGCACTGACCCCGCGGTCATCAAAATGCTGCAGTTGGCCTACCGCAAGAGCGGCGAGTCACTCAAGGACGCGGTGCGTGCGATGCAACTGGTGCCGGTGTCCCTGTCGTACGAGTTCGACCCCTGTGACCGACACAAGGCCCGCGAGCTCGACTGCATTGCGCGGCACGGACGCTACAAAAAGACCGAGCATGAAGACCTGGAACAGATTGCGCTCGGCGTCAAAGGCGACAAAGGTCGCGTTCACTTGCATTTCGGCGCCCCCCTCCAAGGAGACTATAGGGATGCGGATGAGGTGGCTCTCGCCATCGACGCGCAGATCCATCGTGGGTACCGGTGCTTCCCCAGCCATTGGCTGGCATGGCAACGGGCAGAGACGATTCGCACTGGGACTGCCCCCACCTTGCCGGATGACCTTGAGTTCGCCATCGACGATGCAGCGCGGTCCGAGTTCTGGGCCCGTTTTGAAGAGCTGACACCCGGTGAGTGGTCTCAGCTGCTCCGCATGTACGCTCAACCGGTACACAATCAGTTGAGTGCACAGCGCTCTTGCGAGGCCACCAGTGCTGCCACCCGCTTATTTGAGGAAACCGAATGATCAGGATTGATGTGTACGGAGAAGCGGCTGCCTTCCCGGTACAGTGGGCACAGCGGCTGCACGCACGCGGTCATCAGGTCCGGTTTGTGTCGACGCTGGCAGGTGCAGTCGCTGAATCCGGCGAAGTGGGGCAGATCGCATTGGCGGTTAGCCTGCTGTCAGCGGATGCGTTGCGGGCCGAGATCGCCGGGATTACCAACCCTGTTCTTGCGGCCATTCCGACTGGCGCAGAAGCTGCGCCATGGCTTGCGGCTGGCGCTGTGGATGCGGTTGAGGTTGACGCTACCGGTGATTGGTTTTTACACCGTGTCGAATTATTGGTGCGACTGGCGCGTGCTCAGCAGGCACTGGAGACGGCGCAGGCGCAGGTGAAGCGGCTCACCGTCACGGATGCGGCCACCGGGGTCGCCAATCGCGCCCATTTTCTCTCCCAGGCGCACCACGAGCTCTCACGTTCGGTGCGTTTTGAGGAACCCCTGGCCCTCATGATGCTGGCGATCGACGGGTTCGACAGCATGGTCCAGACCCATGGCGAGCCGCAGGGCGAAGCAGCCCTACAAGCCACCGCGCGGCTGTGTCAGGATGCGGTTCGCCAGGTCGACGTGGTGGGCCGGATGGGCACCGGTGAGTTTGGCATCTGCTGCCCGGAAACGGGTCTTGATGGCGCCAAGGTCATTGCCGAGCGAATTCGCGGCCTCTGTAGGGCCACAGAGTTGCCGGCGGTTGGCGGCGCCCTGACCTTTACGCTCAGCATCGGTGTCACAGTGCGTGAACCACTGGAAATGGACCTGAGCGCGGTGCTCACCCGCGCTGACCGTGGCTTGCAGCAGGCCCGCAAGAATGGCGGGGACCGGGTGGTCATTGCGCGGCGCGCCTGATTTCGGGTGGTGTTTTTTTAAGGAAAGGAGCCCCCACATGGATCCTGTAATCGCTCAAAGTGCCCCCTACGCTGTAGAGGTGCGGGCCAACAAGACCTACTACTGGTGCGCGTGCGGCCGCAGCCAGAAGCAGCCCTTTTGTGATGGCGCACACCAGGGCACAGGTCTCGAGCCTGTGGCCTATACCGCCACAGCGGATGGAACCCTGTACTTCTGTGGCTGCAAACACAGCGCCAAGGCACCGCTGTGTGATGGCACCCACAGCCGCTTGTAGCAGGTAGCAGGCTGTTGTTTGGCCTTAGTCGGAAGCCGCTGGGCGGACCAGGCCTTCGAGTACCATGCGGGGCAGGCTGACCATGCCGATCAGCTCGCCGGCCTCGACCACCGGCGCATGGGTGAGCTGGTAGCGCTCGAAAAGCCGGGCACAGTACCGAACGTCCATGTCGGGCGAAACCTGAATCACCGGTTTGGTCATGATCTCGTACAGGTTGACCCGCTCGGGCGAGCGGTCCTTGGCCAGAACTGCAAACGCAATGTCCGACAGCAACACCATTCCGTATTCGTCTCGAGGCGAACGTTTGCGGATGATCAGAGGCTTGGCCCGCTCGTCACGCATCAGGGTCAGGGCTTCGGACACCGTCATCAGTCCGTCCACCAAGTGGAACTTGGTTTTCATGACATCACGCACGCAAATGAACGGTCGGTGTGTCACAGCTCGTCCCCCACTACGTCGACCAACGCCTCGATTTGGTGCTTAACTCCCACGGCGTCTTCCACGTCGATTTGCACGGCGATGCCGCTCCCGGGTTTGTTGTCGAACTCGCCGACTTTGGCGATGCGTTCGAGAATGGTTTGACTCAGGTGCTCTTCCACGAGAAATAGCACCACATCCCGTGGTGACTCGAGGTTCAGGCCAAAAAAGCTCTTGGTTTTTGTGATCCCCTCGCCCCGGGCGCTCGTAATGACGGTGGCGCCGGTTGCCCCGGCTTCGCGGGCAGCCTCCATGATCGGGTCGGTGTTCTGGTTGTCGGCGAACACGAGTATCAGTTTGAAATGCATGTCGCGTTCCTGTTCATCGTTGGTCCCCCATTGATCCGCTGGTCGGCTCGGCGCTACTGCGGATTGGATCCCTGGTGTTACGGCGGCTGATCCACTCACCGAGTTGAGCGTAACCCAGCACGGCGATGATTGGGAAAAGGCTGGCGAACGCGATGAGCCCGAACCCGTCGATCAGCACACTGCGCCCTGGAACCTGCTCGGCCAACCCCAGCCCGAGTGCGGTGACCAAAGGTACCGTGACTGTCGACGTCGTGACACCACCGGAATCGTACGCGAGCGGAACGATGGACCGCGGGGCCAGAAAGGTTTGCGCCACGACCAGGACATAGCCGGCCAGGATGTAGTACTGCAAGGGCGTTCCGCTGATGATGCGGTATACCCCCAGGGTAATGCCGACGGCAACGCCCAGTGCCACCGCCAGGCGCAGCCCCCAACCACCGATTGCACCGCCTGAGACCTGTTCCGCTTTGAGCGCCACGGCGATCAGGGAGGGTTCGGCGATCGTGGTGGAGAGGCCAATTGCAAAGGCGAACAGGTAAATCCAGAGTTGGTCCAGCAGCGCTGCAGTGCCGTCTGTGCCAAAGGCGGCGGCAGTGAGCTGCTCGGCCATCAGGCGCCCAAGGGGAAAGAGGGCAAGATCCAGGCCGATGAGAAAAAGCGCGAGCCCGAGCCATACATAGCCAAGGCCAATCAACAACTCATGCAGACGTGGCAGCGGCTCGCGAATCACCAGGGTTTGAAAGCCGAGAATGATTGCGATGATTGGCGTCAAATCAATGAGTGTACTCAGCAGGGTAGCGAGCAGTTGGGAAAAAAACGTCATGCGTGCACCAGCAGTCCGTACAGCATGACAAAAATCATCGGTGTCAGGCTGGCAAAGGCGATCAGGCCGAATCCATCGAGCAATGGATTGCGTCCCTGGAGTGATGACGCAAGGCCAACCCCCAGGGCGGCGACCAGAGGCACAGTGACCGTGGAGGTGGTGACACCGCCAGAATCGTAGGCAATGCCGACAATTTCTGGTGGAGCGAACAGCGTGATTACCATGACAAGTACGTAGCCACCAATGATCGCCCAGTGCACCGGCCAGCCTTTAAGGATACGGAACACGCCGGCAGTGATGGCAAGTCCGACGGATAGGGCGACGGTGAGCCTGAGGCCCAGGGCATAGCGGTGCTTGGCCGAATCGGTGGGTGCCAAGGCTCCAGAGCCCGATGCGACTTCGGCAGCCTCTGCGGCAACGGCGATTAAAGCGGGCTCGGCAACGGTGGTGCCAAACCCGAGTGCGAAAGCGAAAAGCAGCAACCAGCTCAGGCTCCCCTTGCGCGCAAAAGCGGTTGCCATGTTCTCGCCGAGGGGAAAGAGGCTCATTTCAAGCCCGCGCACAAACAGCGTCAGGCCCAGTAGAACAGCCACCAAGCCAGTGACCAGCGCCCCAAGTTCTTCAGGTGCCTCGCCAACAACGACGATTTGAAAAAATGCAACCACTGCCACTATGGGGGCCAGGTCACGTGCGCTGCTGGAGAGCAGTTGCACCATTTTTCGAACGACGGGGAGCACCTGCACTCCTTGCGTGGCTGAAAGGCCCTACTGTACCGCTGTGGCCGAGGTGTCTGGATCGTTCTCGCGACGGATCCATAGGATGCTGAACACAAATTGCACGCCGATCAACGCGAGCACAACGCTGGCGTGCTGCGCAGCGGCGTCACCCATCGCGCGGAGCAATGCCGACACCAAATAGAACAGCAGGATCAAGCAAAGCCAAATGTGCGCACGTTTGTTTCCCCGCGCCACACCAGGAAACACCGGCAACAATGGCACGGTGCTGAGGCTGCTGATCAGCCAGGCGGGCACTGAAGCGGGCTCAGAGGACCAGAGTGGTCGGGTGGCCAAAACCGCCAGTAGCAGTGTGAACGGCAGGCAGCTCAGTCGTGCTTTGGTTTTGAGTGCCAGGGTCAATCCGTGGCTCCGAGTCTTTCCGCCACTCCAGCCAGACGTTTACCCAGCGCCTGGCAAAGCGCACGTTCTTCGTCCGTGATTGGCTGGGAACCGTCACCTGCGAGGTGACTCGGCCCGTATGGGGTTCCGCCGGAACGGGTGGAGCTGAGGGCAGGCTCGGTGTATGGCAACCCGGTGATCAACATGCCGTGGTGAAGCAGCGGCATCATCATCGTCAGCAGTGTGGTTTCCTGGCCCCCGTGCAGGCTGGCAGTCGAGGTGAAGACCCCGGCAGGGCGTCCCGCGAGCGCGCCTTGCTGCCACAGGCTGCCTGTGCCGTCGAGGAAATGCTTCATCGGTGCCGCCATGTTCCCGAAGCGGGTGGGGCTGCCGAGGGCAAGGGCGGCACAGTTGGACAGGTCATCTTCGGTGCAGTACACCGCACCATCCTCAGGAACCGGTGGAGCAGCAGTCTGGGTACAGGCCGCCACCGGGGGCACCGTGCGCAGGCGCGCCACCAGGCGGTGGCTTTGTTCAACGCCACGCGCGACTTGCCGAGCCATCTCAGCGGTTGCGCCATAGCGGCTGTAGTACAAAACAAGCACGTAGGGCTGCTGATCGGTCATTGCGGTTCCTCGCGAAAGGCCCAAGCGGGCAAGGGTTGACCCAATTCAACATACCATGTGCTGTCGATCTTTGGGCTGGCCTGTGTCAAAGGAGCCTCAGAACATTCTCGGGGGGGCGGCCGATGGCCGCGCGGTCACCCACGACGACAATGGGGCGCTCGATCAAAATGGGCCAGCGTGCCATGGATTCGATCAGTTTGGCCTCTGGCGCTTGATCCAGGCCGAGCTCAGCGTACAGTGACTCGCCGCGACGCACGAGGCTGCGGGCATCCATCTCGAGCAGTGTGAGCAACTGGCGCAGCGTTGATTCGTCGGGGGGAGTCTCGAGATATCGAATCACTTTCGGGGTCGCGCCATGCTCTTCGAGCAAAGCCAGCGTCTGGCGTGACTTCGAACAGCGTGGATTGTGATAAATGACCACTTCGGGCATTCGGGCCTCCTTGGGGGCCGGGGCGGGGGTTGCAGGCACAGTCTTTTGCCCCTCGGCGTCTACAGGTCGGTCTTGCTGTGACGCTCGGGGACGCGCTCGGCTTCAGGGCCCCAGGTGCGGTTGACCCGGCGGCCTCGTTCAACTGCGGGGCGCGCTTCGATTTCTTTGGCCCAGCGCACCACCTGTTCGTACTCATGCACCTGCAAAAACTCTGCAGCATCGTAGATGTTGTGCAGCACCAGCGCGCCGTACCAAGCGTAGATGGCGATGTCCGCGATGCTGTATTCACCCCCCGAGATGAACTGTCGGTCGCTGAGGGTGCGATTGAGCACGTCCAGCTGGCGTTTCACTTCCATGGCATAGCGGTTGATGGGGTACTCCAGCTTGACGGGTGCGTAGGCGTAAAAGTGCCCAAACCC
>DHQM01000084.1:0-4312 GCA_002408105.1 Gammaproteobacteria bacterium UBA5338
CGAGGGTGGCTTGGAGCGTGTCGGCGTACTCGATCATGTCCAGCGTTTGGCCGGGCGTGACCGCTCCATTGGCATCCACGATAAGTCCAGTGAAGCCAAGAATGTTGGCTTGAACCATGGCCGGTTCAGAGAAGTTCACCGGGTTGTCAGGCCGGTACGCCAGCTCGCCCTGGAGGGAATAGCCAAACGCAGTGCGGTTGAAGCTGATGCCGTAGACATCAATCCCTTCTGGGAACATGAACCCGTAGGAGCCGGTGGCCAGATCTCCCACCGGGACTGCAGGAGCCAACGGGTGCGGCCCGGTGGTCGCGCGCCCATAAATGAGGCCCGTGCCATTCAGGTTGAGCTTCTGGTAGTAGAGCGCCATTTCCATGTCACCCCAGTCCGGGAAGAGGCGGCGAACAGCCACACCGTACTCGTCCTCATCCGGGTGCAGGTCCGGGTCGCGGGGGATGTAGAGTGAGGGCGCCAAGCCTGGCCCCACGGCGGCGACCGTGTCTTCATACCGGTCTGTTCCGGCCACCGAGTCCGCCACGCCGATGTTCAGGTAGTTACACCCGTTGGATGCGGTCGAACCGATGACCGGCTCGCCGGCGATGTCGCGGGGCAGAAAGTAGCTGCCACAGGACGGCAGGATGGTGGCCTCCCAGGCGCCGCCTGGGCGAAACCAGCCCTCAACCGACAGGTTGTCGGAAATGCCAAAACTCAAGTACGCCATGAGCGTCGGCAAAATGATCTCCTTCACCTCGGCGCCTGGCAGGCGCGCCGCATTGCCATCAAGCGGATTCACCGAACTGATACCGCCTTGGGCGAAAATCGCCTCGCCCCAACCAATGGCCTGCCGACCAAGGCGAACGTCCAGGGGGCGGTCGCCAATCCAAAAGGTGGTGAACACGAAGGCATCCAGCAGGTCCACAGACCGGCCAACGTCATCCAAGCCCTCGTCGTTGATTTGGTAATGGGGCCGGTTCTCGTCCATGATCTCGAAGTCGTAAAAGGCGCGGGCGCGGAAGAAGGCGCCGTAGTCGCCATACAGAACCTCCAACTCCGGCAGCACCTTGACCACCTTGGAGAAGGTCTCGCCGCGCTTGTAGTTCATGTTGGAGTCGTCGCCGGAGGACGAGTTACCAAAATCGTCGTCGGCACCGCCATTGGCTGGCCCCAGGTTGTAGTTGGCGCGTTGCGACACCCGCCAAGAGGCCCCTGCGGTGAAGGTGGCGTCGAGGCGGATGTCCATATCCCCGACGCTGTAATCGATCGCCTGAACCGGTGTTGCGGCCCCAGCCACTGCCAAAACCGCCGCAGTTGCCGTAGCCACGCCTCGCGAACGTGGTGTGAGGATCTTCATCGAAGCCACTCCGTTACATTGGTATTGTTATCGGGTTGCGGAGGCGGAGCTTTGATTATTTTATTGTGAGCGCTCACGCCCGAATTCCACGACGGCTTTATATCACATTAGGTGCAGAAAACAACCAATTCCTTAGGGCACAAGGCACTACGCGAAGGCGGGTGCGGGACGGCGGACCTTCAATCACCCAGACCACCAAAGGGGCTTTCGGCCCGCAAGTCAATGGCCATGGACAAGCCGGGAATTTCAATGGCGTTCGCGCTGCACAGCAAATCGGTGTCTTCCAGCACCCCTTCGCCGAACCGATAGATCGGCACTTCCTGACCCCGCACCATGCGTTCATCATAGGCTGCAGCGGTCGCCCGCACCCCATCCAGGCTCCGCTGGTGCGCCTGCAAGGCCTTGGCCCCGTGGCGCCGGCGCAACAGATCCAGGGTGCAGGTCGGGGACAGCACCAGCGCGGTGGCGTTGTTGCCACCGAAGCCCTTGGCGTTGATGACCGCCGCCGCAAGCGATTCCGGATCACGCTCAACATGACCCTGAGAAAACTGCAGGTGCTCACGGTGCACGTCGTCCGCCACCTCATCGAGGGTAAAGACACCCGGAATCAGGCCATACCGCCACACACCAAGCGCCGCAGCAATCTGATCGCCCGCCGCTGCGCCGAGGGAGTGGCCTAGGTAGCATTTCACTGCCGCGACCGCCCATTGATCGATGCCGAACACGCCAGCCAACTGGTCCAGAATGCGCGATTCAGTCACGCGATTTTGCGGCGTCCCAGTGCCATGGGCGTGCACATAGGTTTGATCGCGGAGCCGCTGATCGCCCAGGATCGCGCGCGCCAGCGCAAGGGTTTTCCCAAGGGTAATGACATTGCCAATGCCAGGGCCTGCAATCGAACGCTTGAACCCGTCGGCATGCACTTCGACACCCGGCACCGCACCGTAGATGTCGGCGCCCAACTCCAGCGCCAGGGCGTCATCGAACAGCACCAGGTACTGCGCTGACTCACCCATGGTGAAGCCGGCATTGTAACCAAACGGGCGACACGCGCGCCGGTGGTCGGGACCCTCTGCCCCCAAGTGCGCATCCAAGGCAAGCAGCTCGGCATCGGTCGCCAGCGCGCCCATCGCGGCATACCCTTCCATGGCCTCGGCATTGATCGCCGCCTCGGACACCCCGACCAAAACCACACGCCGCCGGCCCGCGCGGATGTCCTCGACCCCGGAACGCAGGTTGTAAAGGAAGGTTGCGCATGCGCCGACGGCTCCACCGGTCGACCCCACGTTGCCCAGCACATAGGCATTGACGAAGTCCGCGGGCATCTCGGCAAACCCCAGGGGCAACTGCTTCGAGGTGATTCGCTTGCCCACATGGGGGGCCTTGTACATGCCACCAGTGCCCGCGTCATCCAGCTGCCCCATGGAGCTGCTGGCATAGACGGCGATCTGATCCGGCGCGACCGCCTGCAGAATCTGCTCCCACGGAATCCCGACCGACCGCAGCGCATCGGAAGCTGCAAACACCGCCATCTGAAGCCCACGGGGGTGGTTGCGTGACGGGTAGAGGGATTTGGGGTCGAAACCCGTCGGCAGCTGACCGGCACTGGATACCGACGCGGCCTTGGTCTGGGCCAGCAGCCAGTCTTGGGTCTCAGAAAGGCTCACCTCGACCTGCCCTTTGGCGAGGTGTTGTACAGACCAACCGGCAGGCAGCGACTCGGGAAGCTGGCGGGCGCTGGTGATGAAGCGCAACGCGCCTTCCGCTGGAGCCATGGACATTCGGGCGTTGAAGGGCACGGCATCGACATCAAAATGACTGGATTCAATGCGACGAATGCAAGTGTCCTTGAGCAGTGAATCCCGCAGTTCGGCCACCAGTTCAGCCGCCGAGACACTCCCCCCACCGGGCCGGCGCAGCGCCCCGTCTGTGAACACCGCACGCCCGGTCATGGTGGCCAAACCCACCCACATCGACTCGAGATCGGCTGCCTGGAGCCCCTCCCACACCAAGCGGCGATACCCGTGGTGGAATGAGCTGCGCCCAGCGGGGTTGACCCCCCCAAACCCAACAATAACCGGCAATTTTTCCAACACGCTCGCCTCTGTCCCGCCGCACCCGCAGGGTGGGTGCATCTGCTGCGTAAACCGGCCATTGTATTGGGCGCGTTCGCGGAACGCCAATGCTGCCCAACGGAGAAATCAAGCGGAATCAACGGGTAGCCCACCAGGCCCCCACCCCCCGTCAGGCACCACCGGATCGCGTTGGTGGGCGCAGCCTCAGTGCTCGCGGGTGTCGCGAAACTGCACTTTCGGCCAGCGCTCTTCGGCAAGGCTGAGGTTCACCCGGGTGGGGGCGAGGTACGTCAGGTAACCGCCACCGTCCAAGGCCAGGTGCAGCTCGTTCTTGCGGCGAAATTCCTCGAGGTGCTTGGCATCCTGGCACTGGATCCACCTCGCCTGGGTCACAGCCACCGATTCGTAGATGCAGTCCACCTTGTACTCTTCCTTCAGGCGGTACGCGACCACATCGAACTGCAGCACCCCTACGGCACCAAGGATCAGGTCGTTGGAGGCGAGGGGCATGAACACCTGGGTCGCGCCTTCCTCGGAGAGCTGGGTCAGCCCTTTCTGCAGCTGCTTGAGCTTCAGCGGATCACGCAGCCGAACCCGCCGGAACAGTTCAGGCGCGAAATGGGGCACACCGGTAAAGCGCAGGGCTTCGCCTTCCGAGAAGGTGTCACCGATCTGAATGGTCCCGTGGTTGTGGAAACCGACGATGTCACCGGCAACAGCCACCTCGGCGTGGGCGCGGTCTCCCGCCAAAAAGGTCACCGCGTCAGCAACACGAAGGTCTCGACCCAGGCGCACGTGGTGCAGCCGCTTACCCGGCGTGTAACGGCCGGAACACAGGCGCACAAAGGCGATTCGATCGCGGTGACGCGGGTCCATGTTCGCCTGGATC
>DHQM01000084.1:4493-10232 GCA_002408105.1 Gammaproteobacteria bacterium UBA5338
CCATGTTCGCCTGGATCTTGAAGACGAACCCGGTCATGGCGTCCTCACCGGGGGAGACCAGGCGCTCCTCGGCAAGTCGAGGCTGCGGCGGCGGCGCGGCTTCGACGAACCGCTGCAGCAACTCGCGGATGCCGAAGTTGCCGAGGGCAGTGCCAAAAAACACCGGCGTCAGCGCGCCGGCCAGGAACTGGTCCCGATCGAAAGCGTGGCTTGCGCCGCGCACCAGGTCGATCTCGCCGCGCAGTTCGGTCACCAGATCGCCACCAAGGGCGGCCAGGGTCGCTTCGCTGTCGAGCCCGGCGATGCAGCGGGCCTCGCTGAGTCGGTCACCTTGGCCCTGGGTGTAGAGCACCACCTCGTCGCGCTCCAGGTGGTACAGCCCACGCAAGCCCCGCCCCATGCCGATCGGCCAGGTGATTGGGGCACAGGCGATCCCAAGAACGGATTCAATCTCATCCAGAAGCTCAATCGGATCACGAATGTCGCGGTCGATCTTGTTCACAAAGGAGAAAATCGGCGTGTCGCGCAGCCGACAAACCTCCATGAGTTTGATGGTGCGCGGCTCAACCCCCTTGGCGCCATCGATGACCATGAGGGCGGAGTCGACGGCCGTGAGCGTGCGGTAAGTGTCTTCCGAAAAGTCCTCGTGCCCTGGGGTGTCCAACAGGTTGACCACGCGGCCCTCGTACGGAAACTGCATCACCGAGGTGGTCACCGAGATGCCCCGCTCTTTCTCCATTTCCATCCAGTCCGAAGTGGCGTGGCGGTCGGACTTTTTGCCTTTGACCGTTCCGGCCAACTGAATCGCCTGACCGTGCAGCAGCAGCTTTTCGGTCATGGTCGTCTTGCCGGCGTCGGGGTGGGAGATGATGGCGAAAGTTCGGCGCTTGCCGACTTCCGCAGGCAATGGTTGCAAGGTCATGGCGCATCTGCTGGGGGTAAGGATCGCACCCGCTGCGGGCGCAGGGCGCGGAGGTTAGGCAATTCGCCACCCGCACGCAAGAGGCCTGCCCGCTAGGCCGGACGCTCCAACGGGATGCCCCAACGATCGAGTTCATCCAGGATGCGGGGCAGTGCCTCGTCAACCGCGCGGCGCCCCACTTCGATGGCCTCGCTCGCGCGGTGAAACTCCAAGATGCCAATGTCCCAAAGCCGCGGCGCCAGCAGCAAGTCTGGCGGTTCGCCAGCCATACGGCTGCGCACGATTCGGTCCTGCATGATGTCGAGCGAGGTGGCCAGAATATCCAGCGTGCCAGGCGCCACCGCGCCACCCGCTGAGCGCCCGCCAGGCCACAGCAGCGCAGCTCGGTCCCGCAGCACCGAGGACACCTCACCCAGAAAGGCCATGGGACCCTCCCCGGCCGGCTCCGGCTTCTCGTGCTCCTCGGTGGTGACTTCATCGGGCAGGTCGGGGGGCGTCCAGGGGCTGCCTCGGCGGGCACCGAGCACACCCCGGTTTAGGTTGACAGCGACCACGACATCGGCCCGCAGCATTCGGCACACCGACACCGGAACCGGATTCACCAGCCCGCCGTCGACCAGCCAATGCGCTGCGTCAGGCACAGGAGGAAACAAACCAGGCAGAGCAATCGATGCCCAGATCGCCTCGAGCACACCGCCGCGGTCCACCCAAACTTCTTGCCCGGTCGCCAAGTTGGTTGCGACCGTCGCAAATCGGATCGGCAGCCCTTCGATGGCCTGATCCTCATCGACCACATGGCGGACCAAGTCGGCACGGAGCTTGTCACAGTTGACCCAGCCCGAGGACGACCAGTTGAGCTCGAAATACCGCACCACATCCCAACGAGACAAGCCGGTGACCCAATCACGCAACGCCTCAAGGCGGCCGTTGACGTAGGCCCCGCCCACCAGCGCGCCAATCGAGCAGCCAGCGACCACATCTGGGCGGATGCCCGCCGAAATCAGCCCGTCCAGCACCCCAATGTGGGCCCAACCGCGGGCTGCTCCGGCGCCCAGAGCCAGCCCAATTCGCGGCCGATGCGGCGGGAAATTCGCTGTACTTGCTGCCATCATGGTCCCTCGCTGCTACCCACCCCACTCCGGCACGCGCAGCGTACTCGTGCTGCCACTGCCGGTCGCCCCGACGTCCAGCGCGTACACCCAAGCATCCTCTGCTTCGTCTGCCAGCGCGCCATCGCGAACCACATAATACCGAGCCCGCACACCCACCTGGCGGAACCCAAGGTTGGAGTACAGCTGCTGGGCGCCCTGGTTCGAAGCGCGCACTTCAAGCAGCACCCGCCCACCTCCGGAGCGCTCGACCTCCTGCACACCAGCGCCGACGAGTCGGCCACCGACGCCCTTGCGGCGCCAAGCTTCATCGACGGCGAGCCGCAGCAACTCAGTCACTTCAACGCCCATATAAAAAAGCGCATACCCGCAGACTTCAGCGCCAGCCTGTGCGACCCAACCCCGGTACCTCGGCCCTTGTACCGTGCGCCACTGGCTGAGCGTCCATGGTTGGGGATCACAGGCTTCGTCCAGGCGCCAAACCGCACGCAAGTCGCTGGGCACCAGCGGGCGCACACTGAGGCCGCACATCAGCGCACGACCAGTGGTCGCAGTGCCATCCAGCACAGGGCTTTGGCACCGGGGTCGCTGAGCATTTCGGTCAATGCCGGCGCCCAGGCCGCGTGCAGGGCAACACCACCCAGGTTCAGTAGACTGGGCGGCGAGGTGCGCTCATCGCTCAGCACCTGCGCCAACCGGCCACCGAAACACACCAGTTTGGCGCTGCCGATCTCCTGCGCCACTCCGCCCAGCAAGGAGCCAAGAAATGCCTTGGTGTCCGCCGCGGTCGCCAGCCCAGCAGCACCTGGCAGCCGCGGAGGGCAGCTCAGCGATTGTTGGTGGCGCAGCGCCGAGCCGCCGCAGCCAATGGCCTGTTCGATTGACGCAAGCAAACGCGCTTCCGCGCGACTCAGGCTTGCGCCCTGATGTTCATACACCAGCAGCCACTCGGGCAGCGGTGCCCGCAGGGTCAATTCAAAGCGTTCGCTCGGATTATTCACCCATGGGCCGAGCGAATCCGTTGGCGCTGGCCGGGAACGCACCGGCGGACAGGGCGCCTCAAGCTCAGTGGGCACGGGCCGAACGCGCACTGGATCAGCGCCCCTGCTGTCGGGCTCGACATCCTTCACAGCGCCCAGCGCCCATGCCTCGTCAAGAGCGGAAGCACGCGCCCCGGGCAGTGGACCGCGCGGCACCCACAGGGTCACGTTCATGGCGGACAGGTAACCCAACTGGCGGCGCAGGTGGTGCTGGACTGGGTCGGTCATTCGGTTGCTCTCCGGCATGCCATCGAACAGTGGGCGCGACGCCATCATACCCCCGCGCCGCGTTGCAACCCAGAACCGGCGGCCTCCGGCTGAGGCCCCAGTTCAACCGTTGCGTGCAACGCTGCGTTGCACAACTTCGACCAACGGCACAAGATGTGCAAACACATCCAACAGGCCTTGATCCAACCACTTCAGTCAGCGGTACACCACATGACCATTCGGGTCGCCATTCAGCACGACACCAGCTACCAGTTCGATCGACCAGTGCGCGTTTACCCCCATACACTGCGCCTGCGGCCCGCGCCCCACTGTCGAACGCCAATCTGCGGATACACCTTGAAGGTGTCCCCAGAGCCCCACTTCATCAACTGGCAGCAGGACCCCTTCGGCAACTACATGGCTCGCCTGGTGTTCCCCGAGCCGGTGCGGACGCTTCGCTTCGCCGTCGAAGTGGTTGCAGACCTGCGCGTGATCAACCCATTCGACTTCTTCGTCGAGGAGTACGCCGAGGAGATTCCGTTCACCTACCCTCCCGCGCTACAAAAGGAGCTGGTCCCATACCTTGAGACCGAGCCTGCTGGGCCTTTGCTGACGGCCCACCTCGACCGCATCGACCGCACCCCGCGCCGCAGCGTTGATTTCCTCGTCGACCTGAACCGGCAGCTGTACGAGCGGGTGGCCTACACCATCCGGATGGAGCCCGGCGTACAAAGCTGTGAACGGACGCTCGCCCTGTCCTCTGGCTCCTGCCGCGACTCTGCCTGGCTGCTGGTACAGGTGTTGCGGCACCTTGGTCTCGCCGCCCGGTTCGTTTCCGGCTACCTGGTGCAATTGACTCCGGATGTGCCGGCCCTCGACGGCCCGTCCGGCCCGAAATCCGACTTCACCGACCTGCACGCCTGGGCCGAGGTCTATGTGCCCGGGGCCGGCTGGATAGGCCTCGACCCAACCTCCGGCCTGTTCGCCGGAGAGGGGCACATCCCCCTGGCCTGCACCCCCGGGGTGGCGAGCGCCGCTCCCATCACCGGGGCCACCGACGAATGCGAGGTCGAGTTCAGCTTCGAGAACCGGGTCACCCGCATCCACGAAGACCCTCGAGTCACCAAGCCTTACAGCGACGCTGCCTGGGCAAACATTCTGGGGCTTGGCGACCGGGTCGACCGGGCGCTTCAGGCGCAGGACGTGCGCCTCACCATGGGCGGCGAGCCCACCTTCGTGTCCGTCGATGACCAGGAAAGCGCTCAATGGAACATCGCCGCCGATGGGCCGCACAAGCGGTCCCTGGCCGGCACCCTGGTGCGCCGTCTGGCCAACCGGTTCGGCGCCGGTGCGCTGTTGCACTACGGCCAGGGCAAATGGTATCCCGGCGAACCCCTGCCTCGTTGGGCCTACCACTGCTATTGGCGCCGAGACGGGCAACCGCTGTGGCGCCATTCGAACCTGCTGGCCCACCCCCAGGACCCGGGCCACCTCGGCACAGACACTGCCGAGACCTTCGGCAAACTGCTCGCCAAAGCGCTGGGAGTGTCTGCCACACACCTGACCGCCGCCTACGAAGACATCGCCTACTACCTGTGGCGAGAAGCCAATAGCCCGTTGGACATTGATTTCAGCCACACCAACTTGAAAGACCCAGCGGAGCGGCGTGCCCTGGCCCGGGTCCTCAATCAGGGACTCGACGAACCGGTGGGGTACGCCCTACCGCTGCGGTGGGCGGAGGGACGCTGGCACACCGGGCCTTGGCCGTTCAGGCGCGGCCACCTGTTCCTGACACCGGGCGACTCACCGATGGGCCTGCGCTTGCCACTGGACTCCTTGCCCTGGGTGGCTGAAGAGCGTCAGCGCCCGCGCCACGAGCGCAGCCTGTTCGAGCCATCCCCGCCACTACCGGACGTCCATGGAGAAGTCGCGGCGCGCTTCAGCACCTTTGCACCTGTCGATGCTGTCGGCGGCGTTCAGGAGCAGCCACAGGCCGACATCGACAGCCTGCAACCGGTCGACATCCCCCACACGGCCGTGTGCCTTGAGGTGCGCGAGGGGCACCTATACCTGTTCCTACCGCCCCTGCAATACCTCGAGCACCACCTGGACCTGATCGCCGCAATCGAGCGCGTTGCGTCAGAGCTCGAGACGCCCGTGGTGATCGAAGGCTACCCGCCGCCGCAGGACAACCGGATCGAGCGCCTCTCGGTCACTCCAGATCCCGGCGTCATCGAAGTCAACATCCACCCGGCCCACAGCTGGGCCCAGCTCGTGGAACAAACCGAAGCCCTCTATGAGCAGGCGCGGCTAACACGCCTGTCCACTGAGAAGTTCATGCAGGACGGGCGGCACACCGGTACAGGCGGGGGGAACCACGTCACCCTCGGTGGCCCGAGCCCCGCCCACAGCCCCCTGCTTCGCCGGCCGGACCTGCTGCAAAGCAGCATCTGGACCAGGC
>DHQM01000105.1 GCA_002408105.1 Gammaproteobacteria bacterium UBA5338
CGCTTGGCCCGCCGCGCCCTTGACCAGGTTGTCGATCACCGACAAGACCACCAGGGTGCGCCCCCCTTGGGGGCGGTGTACAGCGAGACGACAGTCGTTGGCGCCTCGCACACTGCGGGTTTCCGGTGCCGCACCGGCGGGAAGGACGTCAACAAACCGGTCGCTGGCATACCTGCGTTCGAAGAGGTCTTGGATGTCGAGGTCCGCTTCGGGCTGCGTCAGGCGCGCATACAGGGTGGCGTGGATACCCCGGATCATGGGGGTAAGGTGCGGCACGAAGGTGAGCCCCACCTCCGCACCCAGATGACGTTGTAGTTGGGCGCGAATTTCTGGGAGGTGGCGGTGCCCGGCAACGCCGTAGGCCTTCATGTTCTCGCTCGCCTCACAGAGCAAATTCTGCACCTTGGCCTGACGGCCAGCCCCGCTCACTCCCGACTTCGTGTCTGCGATCAGCCCATCGAACTCCACACAGCCCACTTCAAGCAGTGGTGCGAACCCGAGCTGTACGGCAGTGGGGTAACAACCCGGCACTGCCACCAGGGAAGCGCCTTGCAACGCCGCCCGGTTCAACTCCACCAACCCATAGACTGCTTGTTTGAGCAGATCCGGAGCCACATGCTCCATGGCATACCAGTCTTGGAAGGTGTCTGGGTCTTGCAAACGAAAGTCCGCTGACAGGTCGATCACCCTGACCCCCTGCTCGAGCAGCGCCGGCGCCATTTGCATGGCAACGCCGTGGGGGGTGGCAAAGAACACCACATCAAGCTCGCTGAGACGACCGAGATCCGGCTCGGTGAAGATCAGGTCGAGGTGGCCGCGCAAGTTTGGGTAGCGCTGATCCACGCGGGTCCCCGCCTCTCCACGCGAGGTGATGGCCGCGACCCGAACCTCCGGGTGCGATACCAAAAGGCGCAACAATTCCACCCCGGTGTACCCGGTTCCACCCACGATACCAACCTGAATCAAGCGACCTCCTCCTGGCATTTCAGAACGGAACTTGGTGCCAACCACCTTCACCCGTTCGATCGTTACACCCTTTTTATAATAGGCTGCGCACTGGGCTCGAACCAGAGGCCCTGCGTCAGGGCAAGTGGGACCCAAGTTGTCAACATCGATCGACCAGGTACGCGAACGGCTGCGGCAACGCACCGAACACTTCCGGACACGGCTGTCCCACGCCGAAGCACTGCCGCAACTGGCCATCCTCGGCATTTTGGCCGGGATCGCAACCTGCCTTGTGGTGCACGCGTTTCGTCTGGCCATTCAGTTGTCTGGTTGGCTGTGGATGCCTGAGGGTGATGCAGAGCGGTTTGAGTCGCTCCCGGGGCTGGTGCGGTTCCTGTTGCCGATTGGGGGTGCCCTACTGATCGCACTGATCCTCGCCCGAGCGGGCGCCAATCGCCGCAGTGGTGGTGTCGCCTACGTGATCGAACGCGTCAACCACCACCAGGGACAGCTGCCACTTGGCAATGCGGTCTTGCAGTTCGTGGTCACGGTGATCGCGATCTTGACTGGGCAATCAGTGGGTCGGGAGGGTCCGGCCGTCCATCTGGGTGCAACAGCAAGCAGCCTCACCGGACAGTGGCTGCGCCTGCCGAACAACAGCCTGCGGGTGCTGGTGGGTTGTGGCACCGCGGCAGCCATCTCGGCCTCGTTCAACACCCCGATGGCGGGCGTGATCTTCGCCATGGAAGTGGTGCTGATGGAGTATACGGTCACCCAGTTCACCCCGGTGATTCTCGCCGCTGTGATCGGCGCCCTATCCACGCAAATCCTGTATGGATCCAAACCCGCGTTTGAGGTTCCGGCGATCGAGATGCAGTCCCTCTGGGAGCTGCCCTTTGTTGCCTTTGAGGGGCTGTGGGTGGGCGCCATCGCGGCGCTTTTTATCGTGATTCACCGCCGCTTTCTGAACACCGGAGCGATCTCGATCCAGCGGCGCCTGATGGCAGCCGGGGTGCTGACAGGGACCGTGGGGTTGGTGATTCCAGAGGTGCTTGGCATCGGCTACGACACCGTGGACCACGCGCTCGTCGGGCAAATCGGAGTCGGTGTCCTCTGCGCCTTCGTGCTGGGCAAACTGGTGGTCACAGCAATAACCACCGGCCTCGGAATGCCTGGCGGCGTCATCGGCCCAAGCCTAGTGATTGGCGCCGGTGTGGGGGGCATCGTTGGAGAACTGGTTGCCTTCATCGCCCCCAACAACAGTTCCTCGGCCGGCTTCTATGTGATTGTCGGCATGGGCGCGATGATGGGCGCACTGCTGCACGCTCCCTTGGCTGCACTGGTGGCCCTACTCGAACTCACCAACAACCCTGGGATCATTCTGCCATCCATGCTGGCGATCATCGTTGCGCTGCTCAGCTGCCGCGCGCTCTTTCGTCAGCAGTCGGTGTTCGACGTCATGCTGGAGGCCCGTGGTTCGGGTCACTCCATCGACCCCTTGGCGCGCGTCCTGCGGCACGCCGGCGTGGCCAGCATCATGGACCGCAGCTTCGCCCGCGCGAGCCGGCTGGTGGAGGTCCAGGACGCTAAGCGTTTGCTTGCGCAGGAGCCGCGCTGGATTTTGATCGACGCCGGCGAGGGGCGAACCCGGGTGCTGCGCGCGGCCGATTTGGCACGCCACCTCACCGAGCAACACGCGCAAACCGACGCCGATGGCCCACAAACCGACTCCGTTGACCTGATGAAGATCCCGGGCCTGCGCCTGGACACCACCCCCATCCATTCCCGTGCGACCCTGCATGAAGCCTTGCGGGCCCTGGAGAAAAGCAACGCTGAGGCGGTGCTGGTGCAACGCCAGTCCGCGCCCCTGATTGCACCGGCGGTTGGGGTGTTGACCAAAAGCGCCATTGAGAGCTACTACCACATCAAATCCTAATACAATGGAGCCACCACCATGCTGTTCCTCTGGATCAAAGCCTTTCATTTGATCGCTGTCGTCTGCTGGTTCGCAGGCCTGTTCTACCTGCCGCGCCTGTTCGTGTACCACGCCAGCGCCACCGACCAGGTCAGTCGCGACCGCTTTAAGGTGATGGAGCGCAAGCTGTACCGGGGAATCACCACACCAGCCATGCTCGTCGCGCTGCTCCTTGGGGTTTGGATGTTGGCGATGAACTGGTCGTTTTATCGCACCGCATACTGGATGCACGCCAAGCTGTTGCTCGTGTTTGTGTTGTTGGGATACCACCACGCCTGCGGCCGTTTGCTCCGCAATTTCCAGGAAGACCGCAACGAACGCAGCCATGTGTTTTATCGGTGGTTCAATGAGTTTCCGGTGTTGATTCTGGTTACCGTGGTGGTGCTGGTCATCGTCAGGCCCTTCTAGCCAGATGGATCGCACGTGACCCACACTCAGGCGGCGGGCAACCCGCATTCACCGACCCAGGCGCGCCCGGTGGTGCTGTGCTTTGCAGGACACGACCCGAGTGGCGGAGCCGGGCTGCAAGCCGATATCGAGACCCTGGCTGCCCATGGGTGCCACTGCATTCCCGTGGTCACCGCCCTCACCGATCAAGACAGCCGCAACCTCTATGCCCTCAGGGCAGTCGACCCAGAATGGATTCACACCCAGACCCGACGGCTGTTGGAGGATTTTGACATCCGAGCCGTCAAGATCGGCCTGGTCGGCTCCACCGCTGGGATGGAGGCAATCCGGCAGCTGCTGGACGCGCGGGCCCTGCGTGATCGACTCGTGGTGCTCGATCCGGTGCTGGCTGCGGGCGGTGGGGGGGCGTTTGCTGGAACCGATTACCCGGATCGGCTCCGCGAGTTGCTCGTGCCGCGCGCGTACGTCACGACGCCAAACCAGCAGGAACTGCACGCGCTGGCTTCGGCGACGGACGAGGCGGATGCAGTGGCTGTGCTCCATGCACGGGGCTGCGCCCATGTTCTGGTGACCGGGGTTGCAGGTTCGCACGACAGCCACCTCACCAACCGCTTGTACACTGCCGGAAGCGTTGTGTTTCAAGGGTTTCCTACGCAGCGTCGACCTGGGCACTATCGGGGCACGGGCTGTAGCTTGGCCGCAGCGGTCGCCGCGGGCCTGGCGCACCGGCAGTCGGTGTCCGATGCCGTCCGCCATGCCACCCAATGGACCGCCAGCGCCATCGCCCAGGCGCAACGCCTGGGCCACGGGCAATCGCACCTGACACGCATACCATGACCACAACCGCCAAACCCCACCCCACCCTTCAAGGCCTGTACGCCATCACGCCAGACTTCGGGGGCGACAGTGGGACGCTGTATCGCCAAGTCCAGGCGGCGCTTGAGGGCGGCGTCCGCTGGCTGCAGTACCGGGACAAATCACCGGACCACCAGCGCCGCAGCCATGAGGCCGCCGCGCTCTTGGCACTGTGCCGGCGCCACCGGGCACGACTCATCATCAACGACGACCTCGATCTTGCCCGCCAGGTTGGGGCCGATGGCGTTCACCTTGGCCAGCAGGACACTGGGGTGGGTGCAGCCCGGCAACAGCTCGGCCCTCAGGCACTGATCGGCGCCACCTGCCACGACTCGCTCGAACTCGCCGAGCAGGCGGTCGCAGAAGGCGCGTCGTACTGCGCGTTCGGCCGCCTGTTCCCGTCCCAAACCAAACCGCAGGCGCGACCTGCACCGCTTCACCTGTTGACCTCCGCTCGTGATCGCCTGGGTGTTTCGGTGGTGGCCATCGGCGGGCTCAACCTGCACAATGCGCCTGCAGCCATTCGAGCCGGCGCCGACGCAGTTGCCGTCAGTGGCGCCCTGTTCGGTGCCACCGACATCCGCGCCGAAGCACACCTACTGAGCGGTCTGTTTGATCCAGCGCAACATCTAGAGAAGAGCGAATGACCCGTTCCGAGCACCTGTTTGAACACGCCCAAACGTTGATTCCCGGCGGTGTGAACTCGCCTGTGCGGGCGTTCAAGTCGGTTGGCGGCACCCCACCGTTTATCGCCCGAGGGTCCGGATGTCGCATCACGGACGTCGATGGCAACGAATACATCGACTACGTTGGCTCCTGGGGACCCTTGATCCTAGGCCATGGCCACCCCAGTGTCAGCGCCGCGCTGCAGGCACAGATCAGCGCCGGAACCAGTTTCGGAGCGCCTACTGCGGTCGAGATCGACCTGGCACGCGCGGTGGTCGAAGCCGTGCCTTCCATCGAACAGGTGCGCATGGTGAGCTCGGGGACCGAAGCCACCATGAGCGCGATTCGGCTGGCCCGCGGGGTCACCGGGCGCGACCGGATCGTCAAGTTCGAGGGTTGCTATCACGGGCATGGCGATGCCCTGCTGGTCAAGGCAGGGTCCGGCGCACTCACGTTTGGCGTGCCAAATTCGCCCGGCGTACCCAAAGCGCTGGCCGAACTGACCCTCACGCTTGAGTACAACAACGCAGCGGCAGTCGAAGCACTGTTCGCCGAGCAAGGGGACCAGGTCGCCTGCGTGATCGTCGAGCCAGTCGCTGGCAACATGAATTGCATTCCCCCTGAGCCCGGTTTCCTCGAAACCCTGCGCCACCAGTGCGACAGCCACGGGGCGGTGCTGATCTTCGATGAAGTCATGACCGGCTTCCGGGTGGCCCTGGGCGGCGCCCAATCACGCTATGGTGTGCAACCGGACCTCACCACCCTCGGAAAGGTCATTGGGGGGGGGCTGCCGGTGGGCGCGTTTGGCGGCCGGCGCGAGTTGATGCAACAGCTCGCACCTTGCGGGCCGATCTACCAGGCCGGAACCTTGTCCGGAAACCCGTTGGCGATGGCGGCAGGTCTTGCAACCCTCAACGAACTCAAACAACCAGGCGTCTACGAGCAACTGGAACAGCGCACCGCAACGCTACTCAACGGTCTCGAATCTGCAGCGGACCACCATGGCATCGCACTGCGAACCCAGCACGTCGGCAGCATGTTTGGGCTGTTCTTTACCGAGGAGGCCAGGATCTCCCGCTTTGGTCAGGTGGTCGCCTGCAACCTCGATCGGTTCAACCTCTTCTTCCACGCCATGCTGGAAGCAGGTGTGTACCTCGCGCCTTCCGCCTACGAAGCCGGTTTTCTGAGCGCTGCGCACGATGCATCCGCGATCGAACAGACCACCGCCGCTGCCGACCGGGCGTTTGCGCAACTGAAGCGCACCTAGCCATGGCGCCGGCTTGGCTTGAACGGCTGCGCCAAGACCCAAGCTGCTACCCCCACCCCACTGGCCAGATCACGCTCATTGAAACGCACATCTCTTGGGTGCTGCTGACCGGCAACTGGGCTTACAAGATCAAAAAGCCGGTCGCACTCGACTTTCTGGACTTCTCGACCCTGTCCCTGCGCCACCGTTACTGCAAAGAAGAACTGCGCCTCAACCACCGCTTCGCACCCGAACTCTACGAAGCGGTGGTCCCCATCACCAGCACGGAGGCCGGGCCCAGAATAGGCGGGGCCGGGCCCAGGCTCGAATACGCCGTCAAAATGCGCCAGTTTGATCAGTCGGCTCTGCTGACCCGTCAACTGGAAGCCGGCACCCTCAGCGCAGCCGACTGGTTCGCGTTGGGCAGCGAGCTCGCGCGGGTGCATCAGACCCTGCCTGCGGTCCTCTTGGGTGCGCCACTGGATGCGGCCTGGCAGCCAATGGCCGACAACTTCGCCGCCATTCGGGAACGGCTCGCCCAAGCGACCGACCTGCGTGCCCTCGCGACCCTAGAACACTGGAGCCGCGCCGAGCTTGAGCGGCTTGGACCACGGCTGGTCGAGCGCAACCGCTCCGGATGGGTGCGCGAATGCCATGGCGACCTGCACTTGGAAAACATTGCTTGGATCGATGGCCGGTTCCGGCCGTTCGATTGCATCGAATTCGCGCCGGAGTTGCGCCAGATTGATGTACAAAGCGAGCTGGCGTTTCTCACCATGGACCTCGAGGACCACGGTGACACCACCGCGGGCCACCGGGTGGCCAACGGCTACCTGGAAGCGTCAGGCGACTATTCAGGCGCCGAACTGCGGGCTTTTTTTTCAGCCTACCGTGCGCTCGTGCGATCGAAGGTCGCTCTGATGCGCGCCGAACAGCAATCCGACGAACACGCGGCGGCAACGCGGGCGAGGGCAGTGGGGTATCTGCACCTGGCGCGCAGCTACAGCGAAAGACGCACGCCTTGGCTGGCCATCACCCACGGCTTCTCGGGCGCGGGAAAATCCACCTTTGCCCTGGACCTTGCAGCAGCGACCGGTGCGGTTCGCATTCGCTCCGATGTCGAACGCAAGCGCCTGTACAAGGTGGCGCCTGATGACCATGCGGCGAACCCAGCCCTCTACAGCGCCGCGGCATCCGACCGAACGTTCGCCCGACTCGAAGACCTGGCCCAGCAGATGCTGCGCGCCGGCCTGCCGGTCATTGTCGATGCCACCTTTTTGCACCGCGCCCGCCGCCGGCAATTCATCGAGCTGGCGACCCGTGAACGGGCACCCTGGAGGATCCTGTCTCTCAAGGCTCCGGCCGACATTCTGCGCAAGCGGGTGGCGCACCGCCTACCCGATGCGTCCGACGCCAACCTCAAGGTGCTTGAACAGCAGTTCGGCCACCACGACCCCCTCGAGGCTGATGAGCAGGCGCACGCGATCGAGATCGATGTTTCCGATGGCTGGGACCTTGCCGAAATACGTGCCCGCTGGCCAGCCGCGTTCGCTCGATCAGCCGGTTAAGCCACTGCGGTCGCTCGCCGGCTCCCGGCCACGATGAGCGATTCGGCCGGGATGCGTTCGGGCGGCGCCCGGTCACGCTCGATGCAGCTGGCTTCAAGGTCCTCGGGGTTTCCCTCGCAACCGATCGCCAATGCGGCGACGGGCTTCAAACCCGTGCCCAAACAGAACTCGGACTGCACCCCGGGTCAATCCCTGCCATCTGGTAGACAGGCAGCCCAGTCGGGTTCAACCCCATAGGGGCTGCGCCGCAGGCGCAGCAGCAGATGCATCAGACGCTCGGGGTGGTCGGATCGGACATGGATGCGGCTTCTCGATTGACCTTTGGGAAATCTCCGCCAGTTTTGACCGGCTAACGGCCAGAGCGCTGGGGTGAGATGGGGATCTTGCGGTCCTCCTCGAACATTTCCTCGAGTTCCTGGGCACCGGTCAGTGCCAGTTCGCGCATCTTTTGTTCATCCGTGTGGTGTTTCCAATCCCGGTACAGCCGCCGTTCATCGTGCTTGCGGAAACGGTCCACGGTGGACCGCGCCGCGTCGGCCGGGACACCGAGGCCGATCAATACCTCATAGGTGAGCCCGAGTGCCGACAAAAACATTTCACGGCGAATGACCTCGACGCCCAAGTCCATGAGCTGATGGGCGTGTTTTCGGTTGCGCGCCCGGGCAAACACCTTAATGTGGGGAAATTCTCGACGCACCAGGGCCGCAATCTGCAGCGACGCAGCAACCTCGTCGACCGCCAACACGAACACCTTGGCCTTGGCGACCCCTGCCGCACGCAACAGGTCCGGCCGCCGGGCATCGCCGTAGTAGATTTCGTTGCCATAGCGGCGCACAAAGTCCACCTGATCGGCGCTGGCATCCAACGCCACGAATGGAATGTGGCGGGCCCGCAACACCCGGGCGACGATCTGACCAAACCGGCCGAACCCTGCGATCACCACAGGTGGGGTCTGGTCCACCGGCAGCGGGTCCGGCTCCATCAGCGGCGCGTCGCGCGACAACAGTCGGTCGGCCAGCAGCAACACCGGTGTCAGCACCATCGACAAAGAGACGACCAGCCCCAACGCGTCCGTGGTCCGCTGGTCGAGCACACCGTGTACCGCGGCGCTGCCAAACACCACGAACGCGAACTCGCCGCCCTGGGAGAGCAACAGCCCCAAGCGGCGCGCGGCAGCGGTGTCCAAGCCACTGAGGCGGCCGAGCAGGTACAGAACCGAAAACTTGCAGCCAACCAACAACGCCACACCCACCAGCACAGGGCCTGGCTTGGTGGCGAGCACGCCAAGGTTCAGGGTCATTCCAACAGCGATGAAAAACAGGCCCAGCAGCAGGCCCTTGAAAGGCTCGATCTCCGCTTCGAGCTGGTGCCGATATTCAGAGTCAGCGAGCAGCACCCCAGCCATGAACGCCCCAAGTGCCATCGACAGCCCCGCGAGCTGGACCAGGTACGCCGTCCCCAACACGATCAGCAGCGCAGCGGCAGTCAGGGCCTCCTGCACGCCGCTGGCGGCCACGAGGCGCAACAGGTAACGGAGCAAATAGCGCCCCACCACAACCACCACCACCAGCACCACCCCGGTGCGCAGCAGGCCAGCCGCCTCATCGACCGAGGCTTGGCTCACCCCCGCCAACACAGGCACGACCGCAAGCAGTGGCACCACGGCCAGATCCTGAAACAACAGCGTACCGAAGGCGCTGCGGCCATGGCGGGTGGTGAGTTCATTGCGCTCACGCAACAATTGCAGGGCGAACGCGGTCGAGGAGAGTGCCAGCGCGAAGCCAACCAGTACCGCAACACGGACCGGCTCACCGGCATAGAGCATCAGCGGCGAGAGCACCACGGCAGTGGCCACCACTTGGGCGGCTCCAAAGCCGAAGATCGTTTTGCGCAGCGCCAGAAGCCGGCTCACCCGCAGCTCCAGGCCGATCACGAACAACAGGAGCACCACCCCGAGTTCACCGAAGTGGAATACATCCTCCACGGCATCGACGGTGCCGAATCCCCAGGGGCCGAGTACGATGCCAACGCAGATGTAGCCAAGCACCGCCCCCAGACCAAGTCTTGAGAACAGCGGCACGGCAAGTACCGCCCCGATCAACAGCAGGATGGCGTATTCGATCACTCTGGTGGACCCACAGCTGCAACAGGAGGAAGGTGACGAACCCCACCCGGACGGACCACCCGGGGCGCTTCCGAACCAGGTGGATCAACCTCCCAGCATACTGCAAAAACCCATTCAAAAGACGTCGGCAGGCTGCAATCGGCGCTCGACCCACCCGAACCTAGAGTTCGATGCCCTGGAACAGCTGGGGCGAGGTGGTGAAGGGGTCTACACCATCGAGGCAGCCAACGTTGATGCCGACCTTGTCGTGCAGCAGGATCGGCTTGTGGAAAGGATGAATGCCGCAGGTGCGACAGAACCTGTGCTGGGCATCCTTGTTGCCGAATTGGTACAGCTTCAGCTGGTCTTCCCCCGCCGTGACCCGCAGCGCCTCAACATTGGCAAATGCAATGACGGCCCCCTTGCGTCGACAGAACGAACAATTGCATTGCAGGGTGTGGCTGAGGTCCAGGTCCACCTCGAACCGCACTGCACCACAGTGGCACTGGCCTTGATATGTCTGCATTGACACCTCTCCACGCTGAGGCTTTCGCCGAACACCGCCCAGGGCTCATGCGTCACCTGGCCTTCAGAAACACCGCATCAGCGATGCGCCTGGTTGATGACTTCGAGCTGGGCACGCCCTGGTATCAACTCCGCGTCGGACAATTGATTCAGGGGACACGAAACGGTGCCCATTTCGTCGTGCAAATCAGGCGCATCGGGGTCGATGTACAGCAGCCCGGTCACCACCTGGTTCAGACGCTGGCGCTCCTGGATTGCGTTGATGGCCCGGGTGCGGTCACGGGGATTGTAGTCCGCGGCGCACTTGGTCAATTGCAGCAGCGACCCGTCGTGCAGCTCAACCGTTTCGGTCGCGCCCTCTGGGTAGGACACCCGAACCTCCTCGCGCACCGGAATCAGGTCGGGACGGTTCACTGCGGCGTTGTGAGCGCGCACGTAATCGAATCCCTTGGTCGACTCCCGGTGGTTGTTGAAGGTGACGCACGGAGAGACCACATCAATGAACGCGGCGCCCCGGTGGTGGATTGCCGCTTGAATCAAGGGCACCAACTGGGCTTTGTCACCGGAAAAACTGCGCGCCACAAAAGTCGCACCCATTTGAATGGCGAGGGTCGCCAGGTCAATGGCCTCGTCGAAATTTTGCACACCACGTTTGTTTTTGGCGCCATAGTCGGCAGTGGCCGAGAACTGTCCCTTGGTCAATCCATAGACACCATTGTTTTCCACGATGTAGGTCATGTTGACCCCACGGCGCATCGCATGCGCGAATTGACCCAAACCGATCGAAGCGGAGTCCCCATCGCCGGATACCCCAATGTAAACAAGGTCCCTGTTGGCCATGTATGCGCCAGTCAATACAGCGGGCATGCGGCCATGAACACTGTTGAAGCCATGGGACCGACTGAGGAAGTAGGTGGGCGTTTTCGATGAGCAGCCAATGCCGGAGAGTTTCGCGATGCGGTGGGCAGGCAGTGACATTTCGTAGCAGGCTTCAATGATCGCAGCGCTGATCGAGTCGTGGCCACAGCCCGCACAAAGCGTCGAGACAGCCCCTTCGTAGTCGCGCCGGGTCAGGCCAAGCGCATTGCGCGATAGCCTGGGGTGCTGAATTTTCGGCTTGCGGATGTAGGTCATGGTTCTACCTGCTTGCGCAGGGGGACCACCTTGCGCTCGTCCATTTGGTGGCTGATTGCGTTGACGATGAAACGTGCTGTGATGGGGGTGCCATCGTAGTGGCACAGGGAGACCAACCGCTTGGGGTCCAGGTCGAACTGCTCGATGAGCAGGCTGCGCAGCTGGCCGTCCCGGTTTTGTTCAACCACGAACACCAGCCGGTGCGACTCGCAAAATGCCCCCACCTTTGGATGAAAGGGCACCGACCGGACCCGCAAGGCATCGAGGGCCGCGCCTGCATCCGCGAACATGTCCAGCGCTTCATGCATAGCTGGGGCCGTCGAGCCGAAAAAAATCACGGCGTCACTGGCACCGCATTCATGGAGGACTGGCTCTGGCAGCCAGCGCAAGGCACGCTCGTACTTGCGCAGCAGGCGTTCCATGTTGGCGACATAGTCGTCGCCCGCTTCACTGTAACGGGCATAGGCATCTTTGGTTGTGCCGCGCGTGAAGAACGCCCCGCGCTCGGGGTGTGTGCCCGGCAGGGTTCGATAGGGAATGCCGTCCCCATCGACATCCAGATAGCGGCCGAATGCAGCGCCCGAATCCAGCGCATCAAAATCGAGTACCTTGCCCCGATCCAGCGTGCGTGCATCGTCCCAGTCCAGTGGATCGCAAAGCCGCTCGTTCATGCCAATGTCCAGGTCGGACAGCACGAACACCGGTGTTTGCAACCGGTCGGCAAGGTCGAACGCAAGGGCTGAAAAATCGAAACACTCACGCGGGTCGCTTGGCAACAGCAGTGGATGGCGTGTATCGCCATGGCCCGCGTGTGCACAGGCCAGCACGTCGCTCTGTTGGGTGCGGGTCGGCATCCCAGTGGACGGCCCTCCCCGCTGAACATCGAAGATCACTGCCGGTATTTCCGCGAAATACGCAAGCCCCAGAAACTCCTGCATCAGGGAAATGCCCGGCCCGCTGGTCGCAGTGAATGCACGGGCACCGTTCCACGCGGCGCCCACGACCATGCCAATGGCAGCCAGCTCATCCTCAGCCTGGACAACCACGTACTTGCGCTGCCCATCCGGGTCGACTCGCAGCCGCTCGGCGTAGTGCATGTAGGCTTCGGCCAAAGAGGATGATGGCGTGATGGGGTACCAGGCCGAAAAGGTGGCGCCACCATAAATGGCGCCCAAGGCCGCAGCGGTGTTGCCGTCAATAAAAATTCGATCGCCACAGGCATCGCGCCGCTGAATCTGCAGGCCTATGCCGCCTTCCAGGTGTGCCTCGGCGTAAGCCCACCCCCTTGAAAGTGCATCGAGGTTGGCGTTGATCAGCGGCGCTTTGCGCTTGAACTGGTCGCGCACCAGGGTTTCCAGCACGGCAAACTCAATCCCCAGCAGCTGCGCCAATACACCGACGTACATGGTGTTTTTGAACAGTTGCCGCTGGCGTGCGTCGCTGTAGGCTTCGCTGCAAAGGGCGGTCAATGGAACACCCAGCGCCTGGCAGCCTGTGGGCAGCCCGTGTGTGCGCGCCCGCGTGCTATCGTAGAGCACATAGCCGCCCGGTTCGACAGAGGCCATGTCTTGCGACCAGGTTTCAGGGTTCATGGCCACCATCAGGTCCACACCGGAGCGCGCACCCAGGTACCCGGCTTCGCTCACCCGCACTTCATACCAGGTGGGCAGACCTTGAATGTTTGACGGGAAAATGTTGCGGGGAGACACCGGCACCCCCATGCGCAAGATCGCCTTGGCAAACAACTGATTCGCACTGGCAGAACCGGACCCATTGACGTTTGCAAACTTGACGACAAAGTCGTTGGTTCGTTCTAGCCGCCCATGCATGCTGCACCCGCCTTGGGCAAATCAATGACAAATTTCTGCATGTCCCAGGCGCCTGTCGGACACCTCTCGGCACACAAGCCACAATGGAGGCACAGGTCTTCGTCCTTGACCATCACGCGCCCGGTCGCCAGTTCAGGCGAAACCATCAGGGCCTGGGATGTATTCTCCGCCGGCACCCGCAACCCGGCCCGCAGCGCAACTTCGGGCTGATTTTCCGTGAAGTTGATGCAGTCCACCGGACAAATGTCGACACAGGCGTCGCACTCGATGCAACTCGGCGCGGTGAACAATGTCTGGACGTCACAGTTGAGGCAGCGCTCGGCCTCCGCCAACGCCTGCTGGACGTCGAAACCGGTTTCGACCTCCTCGGCCAGATCCACGAGCGTGAGGCGCTGATCCTGCCACGGGACCTCGTGGCGTGGGTCCAAGGAAACATCGTTGTCGTAGCTCCACTCATGGATGCCCATCTTCTGACTGGACAAGCGCATCAAGGTGTCTGGCCTGTCTCGCATGGAATGGCCCCGACACCACAGGTCAATCGAGATTGCCGCCGTGCGTCCATGGGCCACCGCCCAGATGATGTTCTTAGGCCCGAAAGCGGCATCACCGCCGAAAAAAACGGCAGGATTGGTGGATTGCAGACTGTCTTCGTCTAGCACCGGCAGGCCCCACCGATCGAATTCGACGCCGGATTCCAGTTCAATCCAAGGGAAGGCGTTCTCTTGCCCGATGGCGATGATCACGTCGTCGCACTGCATGTCGACCTGGGCCTCACCGGTGGGCACCAGTTGGCGCCGGCCATCTTGGTCATACTCGGCGTGAACCGGTTCGAACCGCACGGCAGTGAGCTGCCCATCCTGATGAAGAAAGGCCTTGGGCACCAAAAAATTGCGGATGGGGATTCCCTCGCGCTGGGCGTCTTCCTTTTCCCAGGGTGAGGCTTTCATCTCCTCATACCCGCTGCGCACCACCACAGTGACCGAGTCGCCACCCAAACGCCTGGCCGTGCGGCAGCAGTCCATCGCGGTGTTGCCGCCGCCCAGCACGATGACCCGCTTGCCAATGCGGTCGCAGTGCCCAAAAGCAACACTGGCCAACCAGTCGATACCGATGTGAATGTTCGCATTCGCGGCCGCGCGTCCGGGCAGTTGTAAATCGCGGCCCCGCGGCGCGCCAGTACCAACGAAAACCGCATCGAAACCACCACCGTCGAGCAGCTCGGTCAGGCTGCCTACGCGCTCCCCAAAGCGGGTGTGGGCACCCAGGTTCAGGACGTAGCCAATCTCTTCGTCCAGCACCGATGCCGGCAAACGAAACGCAGGAATCTGGCTGCGCATCATGCCACCGGGCTGGCGCTCTGCGTCAAAGATGACCACTTCATACCCGAGGGGCAGCAGGTCCCGAGCCAGGGCGAGCGCGGCTGGGCCCGCTCCAATGGCAGCGACACGCTTTCCGTTGGGTGCGGCCGCTGGCCTTGGCAGGCGGGGTTGAATGTCCGCCTTGTGGTCCGCGGCGACGCGTTTGAGCCGGCAGATCGCCACCGGCTCTTCCGCTTCCAGGCGCCCGCGCCGACACGCCGGCTCACAGGGCCGGTCACAGGTGCGCCCGAGCACCCCAGGAAAGACGTTCGAATGCCAGTTCAGCAGGTAGGCGTCGCTATAGCGGCCTGCTGCGATCAGTCGAATGTATTCGGGGACGGGGGTGTGCGCGGGACAGGCCCACTGACAATCCACCACCTTATGGAAATAATCGGGGTCTTTAACATCCGTCGGCTGCACCGAATTGCCGCTCCCTTGCGGTCGGGCGAGCACCGCAGATCCACTGCCGCCGCGCTCCGCTAAGGACCCTCCGGAGACGCGCACGCAGGTACTGCGGTCTGCGCTGTTATTATTGGTCTCGTATTCGCGCTGCGCCCAGTGGCCACCGGCAAGCCCTGCAGGTGCGCCGCCACCAAGCGCCTCTTATACTACCCACTTCCCGCGCCGGTTGAAAAGCGAATCACCTACGCGCACCGCATCCACCCGACAGCCAGGACAGCTCCGGCATGAAGCAGTACGACCTTTACGGGATCGGCAATGCGCTGGTCGACAAGGAGTTTGTGATCGATGACAATTTCCTCACCAGCCATGGCATCGACAAGGGTTTGATGACCCTGGTCGATGCCGGGCCGCAGCAACACCTCATTGATGAACTGACCACCAGGTTCGGCCTGCAGAAACGTGCCAGCGGCGGATCCGCGGCGAACAGCATGATCGCCGCTGCGAACTTCGGCGGTCACTGCTACTACGCCTGCAAGGTGGGCGCGGACGAGCCAGGCGACTTCTACCTGCATGACCTGGCACAAGCCCGCGTTGCCAACAACACCAACGGAAGCCGAACCGCAGACAGCATCACCGGTCGTTGCGTAGTGATGGTCACGCCCGATGCAGAGCGCACCATGCTCAGCCACCTGGGAATCTCATCCAGCCTTTCAACCTCAGATCTTGACTTTGATGCGTTGCGGTCCTCGAAGTACCTCTACCTGGAGGGCTACCTGGTCACTTCAGAATCAACCCGGCAGGCCGCCATCCATGCGCGGGAATTTGCGGAACAAAACGGCGTAAAAACAAGCCTGACGTTCTCAGACCCCAACATGGTCACCCACTTCCGACCCGGGATCGAGGCCATGCTCGGCGCGGGCGTGGACATGCTGTTTTGCAACGCCGAAGAGGCACGGCTGTTTTCCGGCCATGACGACATTGAAGCCGCCGCCCGAACGCTCCGAGATTGTGCGCACCAATTTGCCGTCACCTGTGGCGCCCAGGGGGCACTGGTCTGGGATGGCCGACAGCTACACCGCATCGACTCGGTGCAGGTACAAGCGGTCGACACCAACGGTGCCGGCGACATGTTCGCCGGCGCGTTTTTGTATGCTCTGACCCAGGGTCAGAGCATTCAGCAGGCTGGAAAACTCGCAAGCCTCTCCGCGGCAACCCTGGTCACAGAGTACGGACCACGCCTGACAGCGGCGGTGCAGCGTCGCCTTCTGGAGCAGGCGACCGCCTTGTGAGACAACCCAACGGGTGCACTGGCTCAGCGGCAGACTTTGCGTCCGACGCTTCTTTACAGAGGAACACGCAAATGTTGGTGCCCAACAATAAGCCGCGCAGCCCAGCCGCCGGCCACCATGCCGGCCGGACCGTTGGACAGCTGATTCGCCACTGGGCCCAAGCCCGCCCAGACCACCCCTTCCTGGTTTGGGAGCCGTTCGAACAGCCGGGTCATACCTGGACCTACCGCGAGTTCGCACAAGACTGCCAACGCCTGGCAGCAGGACTGACTCAACGGGGCGTTCGCCATGGGGACCGCGTGCTGATTCATCTGGACAACTCACCAGAATTGCTCCTGACCTGGTATGCCTGCGCGATGATCGGCGCCGTCGGAGTCACCACGAACACCCGCAGTGCAGGTCCTGAGTTGGCCTACTTTGCCGAGCACAGTGAAGCAGTTGGCGCGGTCACCCAGCCCAGCCTGGCTGAGGCGCTCGCAACCGAAGCGCCACAACTTCGGTGGCTGGCGGTGCTGGACCACGACGCCGGCGCAGCGCCCGCGAACGGCTGGGAGCCACCCATCGGGACGGAGCCCTTCGCTGCCCTGCTGCTGAACACCACGCCCGGGACTGTATCCGATGCCGAGATCGATGCACTGGACCCGGTCGGCATCCAGT
>DHQM01000242.1:0-1514 GCA_002408105.1 Gammaproteobacteria bacterium UBA5338
TGCGGCGATCGGTCTCGCCGTCTGGCTGATCGGTGGACTGGTCGCGGATCTGTGGCGCCAGGCCGGGTTGCTGCGGGGCAAAGGGGGTGTGGCGCGACTCGGGGCCGGCTACTGGGGCATGCAGTTGGCCCACCTGGGGGTCGCTTTCACTGCGCTCGGTGTGGTGCTCGTGAGCCAACACAGCACAGAGCAGGACCTGCGGATGGCGCCAGGTGACAGTGTGGAGCTGGCGGGTTACCGACTCACCTTCGAAGCCGTGGACGCCTATTCAGGCCCGAACTACGAAGCGCAGCGCGGCCGTTTCCTGGTGGCTCACCCAGACGGCGGCCAAAGCCTGCTGCTGCCCGAAAAGCGGCGTTACCTCGCCCGCGGCAATGTCATGACCGAAGCCGGGATCGATCCCGGTGCCACGCGTGACCTCTACATCGCGCTCGGCGAGCCACTGGCGGGCGGCGCCTGGGCGGTCCGGCTGCAGTACAAGGCTTACGTCCGATGGATCTGGCTCGGTGGGGTGCTGATGGCGGCCGGTGGCGGCCTGGCGGTGGTGGATCGGCGCTATCGGTTGAAGCGCCAACGCAACCCGGTCCCGGCAGCAGCGAGCGGAATCGCCTGATGTCCTGGACCCGTGTGGTGCCGCTGGCGATTTTTGTCGTCCTTTGTGGGTTCCTTTTGTTTGGCCTGTTCCAGGACCCGTCACGGCTGCCCTCGCCGCTGCTCGGGCAGCCCTTGCCCGAATTTGAGATGTCGGCCTTGGGTGATCCCGAGCGGATGCTGACCCGCGACGATTTGGTGGGCGAAGTGGCCTTGCTGAACGTGTGGGCCACCTGGTGCCCATCCTGTCGTGCAGAGCATGCCGTGCTGTTGGAGCTGGCACGACAGGGCGTTCCCATTTATGGGATCAACTACAAGGATGACCGCGCCGCGGCGCAGGCCTGGCTCGAACGTGACGGAGATCCTTACCGGGCCAGCGTATTCGACCCTCGTGGCCGGCTCGGACTCGATCTCGGTGTTTACGGCGCTCCCGAGACGTTCGTGCTCGATCACGAAGGGGTGATTCGTCACAAGCGCGTGGGTGTGGTTGACGAGCGCGTTTGGCGACAGGAAATCGAGCCTGTGGTGCGGGCACTGCGGACCGAGGCCGGCAGTCCAGCGCCATGAACTGTGCCGGCATTCATCGGTTGTGGCTCGTCGCGGCGCTGTTGTGGCCCGTTTCGGCTGCGGCAGTGATCGACCGCCATGAGTTTGACGACCCGGTTCTGGCGGATCGCTTCGCGCGGCTGAGCGCGGAACTGCGCTGTCCCAAGTGCCAGAACACCAACCTCAGTGGCTCAGATGCGCCCATAGCCCAGGACCTGCGCGCGCAGGTCCACGACATGTTGCTGGCCGGCAAAAGTGACGCCGAAATCAAGACGTATCTGGTGTCGCGCTATGGGGAGTTTGTCCTCTATCGGCCGCGCTTTGCAGGTACCCACCTGTTCAGGTGGCTGGCGCCGGCGGCCCTGCTTGTCTTGGGC
>DHQM01000242.1:1772-11450 GCA_002408105.1 Gammaproteobacteria bacterium UBA5338
CCTTGTCTTGGGTGCAGTGCTGCTGCTGCTGTGGCTGCGCCGTGCCAGCGGAGCGAATCAAAACCTGTCCGCCGCGGAGCAGGACCGTGCGCTGCGCTTGCTGCGTGGTGAAGAGGTGGATCCTTGAGCCCAGTGTTCCTCGCCGGACTCGTTGCCTTGGCGGCTCTGGTCCCTGCGGTGCTCTGGGTGGGCTCGCGGGGGCACGGCCATCGAGGTGAACGTCCCGGACAACCTGCGCTGAGTGTGCATCAGGAACGGTACGCGGAACTGGAGGCGGAACGGCAGCGGGGCGCGCTGTCCCCCGGCGCGTATCGAGTGGCATTGCAGGAACTCGAGCGGGCCGTGTTGGAAGACACAGGGGGCACAGCGCCCGACACCGACGGAGCCGGCGTTCGGGCAGCGACCTCGCTTGGCGTATCACTGGTGGCGGTGGTGGTTGCGTTGGGTCTCTACCTCCAGATCGGCCAACCAGTGGCCTGGCAAAACCTAACGTGGATCGAGCGGTTGCTGGATGTCAGGGCGAGCGAAGGCGAGCTCATTGTCGCCGAAAGGGCCTTGCAGTCCCACTTGGAGCACACCCCTGCAGCGCTGCCCGCTTGGTACCTGCTGGCGCGGCGTCAACTCGATGCTGGCCGCTTTGAAGAGGCCCTGAGCACCCTGTCGGTGCTTGCAACCCTGGAAGCTGAGCCCACCGCCCTGGCGCAGGTGTTGGCCCAACGAGCGCAGGCGCGTTACCTGTTGGCAGGTCAACAGGTCGACCCTGCGGTGCGTGATGATACGCTCAGGGCATTGGAGCTGGACCCGGGCCAACCCACCGCACTTGGGCTGGTCGGGATCGACGCATTCGGGCACCTTGATTACCGGGCAGCCATCCAAGCGTGGCAATTGGCCCTTGCCCGGAGCGGTGGTGCTAGTGCCGATGCGTTGCGGGCTGGAATTGCCGAAGCGCGGTTGCGGCTGGGTGAGTCATCCGGCCCGGCGCAGGCCCGGCTGGAGGGGGCCGTCGCCCCGCCGCTGAACCTTCCCAACCCGAAAGAAGGCGTGTTGTTTGTGTTCTTGCGCAGCGATACCGGTGGCATGCCACTGGCCGCCGAGCGCGTGGCGGTGTCGGGCTGGCCAGCACGGATCCAGCTGGGACCCGAAGACAGCATCGGAGGTCAAGCCTGGCCTGTGGCCGGCCAGGCGGTGCGGGTCGTGGCCCGCTGGAGCCCCGCAGGTGAGGCCACGGATCGATCCGGCCCGGAGGCGAGCGCGGCACTGGTGCTGGAGCCTGGCCTGCAAGCGGTTCACTTGAGCTGGGGTAGCGAAGCGCCCGCGCCCTGAGGCCTGCCGTCGTGTCGATTGTCAGACAATTGGCACTGTGCTAGGCTGTGCGTTCCGAGACAGGCTCCGGTCACCGGTGTCACCTCTCCTCGGCTGCCTACAGGGGTACGCCCATGTCCGATGATTTGACTCGAACACCTGGCTCTTTGCTTGGCGGAGAACGCTTTGAGCCGCGCAGGAGCCTGGCCGAGCAGATCGCCAAACACCTTGAAGACTTGATCGTCCGCGGGGTATTGCGCTCCCGAGAGCGGGTGCAGGAGCAGCGCGTTGCCCGTGAACTCGGTGTGAGCCGCGGTTCGGTGCGCGAGGCGCTGTTGATTCTGGAGACCCGCCACCTCATTGAGATCCTGCCGCGGCGGGGGGCCATGGTCACAGACCTCACAGAGCACTCCGTCAATTCCCTGTACGAAGTGATCGTTACACTTTACACCTTCATGGCGAAAAAGGTGGCCCAGGTCTGGCAAGAAGACGACCTGCAGCCGTTTCTTGAGCTTTCTGCGCAAATGCGCTGCGAAGTCGAAGCGGCCGACCAGCCGGCGTTTTTCAGCAGCACGTTCGAGTTTGGTCAAAGCGCCATTGAGCTGCTCAAAAATCCTTACCTCGAGGAAATTCTGCGTGACCTGGCGCCGATGGCGCTGCGCACCCGGTTCTTTGCAGACACCATCAACCGCAATGCGATGGTGGAGGGCCTCGAATTCTATGACAGCCTGGTGGATGCAGCACTGCATCGCGACTTGGTCGCCATTGAAAGGCTGATCCATGAGTACTATGCACGCCAACAGCGGCTGGTGATTCAAGCACTTCAGGCACAGGCTGCCTAGCAAGCTGGACCCGCGCGGGTTCAGTAAATTCGTTACACTGGCGGTTTTGCGTGACGCAGCGGTCAGGCTGCGGTACCTGGTGCCTGTATGCGGCTGAAAAGCATCAAGCTCGCCGGCTTTAAATCGTTCGTCGATCCGACCACCGTCCATTTCCCCAGCAACCTGTGCGCCGTTGTGGGGCCAAACGGCTGCGGAAAGTCGAACATCATCGATGCGGTGCGTTGGGTGCTGGGTGAGAGTTCGGCCCGACACCTGCGCGGGGAACAGATGACCGACGTCATCTTCAACGGTTCCTCGGCGCGCAAACCCGTTGGCCAAGCCAGCATCGAGTTGGTGTTCGACAATGCTGAGGGAAAACTTGGCGGCGAGTATGCACGGTTCAGCGAGATTGCCATTCGCAGGGTTGTCACCCGTGCCAGCCAATCAACCTACTTCCTCAATGGCACCCGCTGCCGCCGTCGCGATGTGGTGGACATCTTCCTGGGCACGGGCTTGGGTCCGCGCAGCTACGCCATCATTGAGCAGGGCACCATCTCACGGCTGATTGACGCCAAGCCCGACGAGCTGCGGGTGTACATCGAGGAGGCGGCTGGCATCTCGCGGTACAAGGAGCGCCGCAGGGAAACCGAAAACCGCATCCGCCACACCCGCGACAACTTGGAGCGGGTCGCGGACATGCGCGAGGAGCTCGAGCGGCAGGTGCGCCACCTCGAACGCCAGGCACGGGCAGCCGAGCGTTACCAACAACTGAAAGCTGAGGAAGGCCACCTGACTGGCCAGTTGGCGGCGTTGCGGTGGCGGGACCTTCGCGCCGAATCGCAGACCGTCGAAGCGGGGTTGACTGAACTCGAGCTGGCGCGCGAACGCACCCTCACCGAGCGGCAGGCTGTGGAGACGTCTCTGGAACAGCTGCGCAGCGATCACACCGAGGCCCATGACGCACACAACCAGCTCCAGGCGCGCTACTACAGCCAGGGGGCGGAGATCGCGCGTCTTGAGCAGGCGCTGCAGCACCAGCGCGAGCAAAGTGCCCGGGTGCGGTCTGAATTGGATGGTGCCGCGTCTCGCGCTGCGGCGCTCGAGCACCAACGCGCCGAGGCTGAGGGCCATGTGCGGGCTGCCAGTACCCGATTGAAGCAGCTCACGCCCGAGCTTGGCGAGCTGGAAGCGAGTTCAAGTTCCACTGCCGCGGCCTTGGATGAAGCTGAGCGGGCCTTCCAGGGCTGGCAGGACCGCTGGGATCGGTTCAGTGCCGCCGCCGAGGGCCCAGCGCGGGATGCGCAGACCGAACGCGCCCGGGTGCAACACCTGGAGCAGCAACTGGTGCGTGCGCGAAAGCAGCTGGAGCGGCTGCGCGAGGAGGCACAAAACCTCGAAATCACTGCCCTGGAGGCCGAGGTGGCCGCCTGCGCCGAACGGGTTGACCGCCTTGCTGCAGTCGAACGGGAGCAGGCCAAAGCCCTCGACGCCCTGCAGGCCCGCATCGCGGCAGACCGGGACCAGAACAGCGCCTTGCTCACCCAAGGGCAGCGGGCCCGTGCCGACCTCGAGGCTCTGGCTGGGCGCATCGGCGCGTTGCAGACGTTGCAAGAGGCCGCCTACGGCCGTGACCGCTCGAACACGCAGCGGCTGGAACGTCAGCGGGTGGCCGGCCTCGACGCGGTGCCACGTGCTGGCGAGGGCATTGCAGTCGAACCGGGCTGGGAAGCCGCTGTCGAGGCACTGCTCGGCTCGCGCATGCAGGCGTACTGTGTCGATACCGATGCGGCGGAAGCCGCAGTCGACGGCGCGTTTGTCGGCGAGCCCCTGTGCGTCATGAAGGCCGGCGCGGCGCCGCCGGGCACGGCTGGCCCTTCGTTGCAGCTGCCAATGCTGGCGGATCGGATTCGCGCCCCCTACCCAGTGAGGGAGTGGCTGGCAGGCGTTTACTGCGTCGACGATCCCCAAGCCGTGTGGCAGTGGCGCTCCCAGTTGCGCACCGGGGAGTCCATTGTAACCACCAGTGGGCTTTGGGTTGGCCCGCACTGGCTGGAACACTGGAGTCTGGAAGGTGAGCAGAGCGGCGCCATTTCCCGCGCCCGGGAGCTCGAGGCCTTGCAGGTCCAATACCAGAGTGAACTGTCCCAGGTGGAGGCCTTGGAGGCGCAGCAGCGCGAGGTTGGAGCCCGTCTCCAGGACCTTGAAGAGGCGCACGGCCGCCGCCGCGCCGAACACATGGGTGTGCACCGCGAGCATGCCGACTGGCTTAGCCAGCTGGGGGACCGGCGGGCGCGCCGGGACGCGGTGCAGCGCCGTCAGGAGGACATCCGTGCTGAGCTTGCTCGGCTGCAGAACGACGTGGTTTCGGATGAAGCCCTGCTGCGAGAGGCCCGAGCGCGGCTTGAATCGGCGGTCAACGCGATGGCGGAAAACGAGGCCGAGCGTGCCCGGTTGCAGCAGGAGCGTGTCACCTTGCGTGAGGCGACGCAGCAGGCCCGGGAGCGCGACCGGGCCCATCGGGACCGGCTGCACCAGCACCACCTCGAGACACGCCAGGTCGAGATGAAATTGGCCAATGCCCAGACGCAAGTGCAACGCATCGACGGTGAATGGGCCGAGAGCCAAGCGCGCATTGGCGCCGCTCAGCATGAGCTCAATGGTTTGGTGCGCCCGCAGGCCGAGATGCAGGCTGCGCTTCAGCAGGCGCTGGATGAGCGCGTGGTCATTGAGTCCACCGTGGCGGATGCGCGTGCCCGCGTCGAAGGCCTTACCGACCGGTTGCGGGATGTGGAACAGCGCCGCCGCGAGATCGAAACGGAGCTCCAAGCGCGTGCGGCGGCATTGGAAGGGGGGCGGTTGCGGCTCCGTGAACTCAGCGTGCACATCGAAACGCTAGAGGCCCAGATGTCAAAGGCGGGGTTGAACCCAGGGCAAGCTGCGGAGCAATTGGCACCGGACACCGGTGCTGAGAAACTGGAGGCTGCCCTCGCGCAGACGGCCGGTCAGATCCAGCGCCTCGGGGCAATCAACTTGGCGGCGATCGATGAGCAGAAAGTCGCAGCCGAACGCAAAGGGTACCTGGACGCCCAGCACGCCGACCTCAATGAGGCGCTTGAAACCCTGGAAAGCGCCATTCGCCGCATCGATCGAGAGACCCGTGGGCGCTTCCGCGATACCTTCGAGCAAGTCAACAGTGGCCTCGGGGCCCTGTTTCCCAAGGTGTTTGGCGGTGGCCATGCGGAACTGGTTCTGACCGGCGACGACCTCCTTGACACTGGCGTTTCCATCATGGCCCGGCCACCGGGCAAGCGGAACAGCACCATCCACTTGTTGTCTGGCGGCGAGAAGGCACTCACCGCCTTGGCGTTGGTGTTTGCCATTTTTGAGCTCAATCCATCCCCCTTCTGCATGCTGGATGAGGTGGATGCGCCGTTGGACGATGCCAATGTGGGCCGCTATGCGCAGCTGATCAGTGAGATGGCATCGCGGGTGCAGTTTGTCTACATCACCCACAACAAGATATCGATGGAAATGGCGCACCAGCTCATGGGCGTCACCATGCAAGAACCAGGTGTTTCGCGCTTGGTTGCGGTGGACATCGACGAGGCCCAGGTGATGGCTGGGAACTGAGGCCAACTTCCGTGGTTCGGGGCGGCTATGTTAAGTTGCGCAGCGTTTATTTGTGCGTCTGAGGGCCTGTCAGGGGCAGGTGTAGACTGGCAGGCACGAGGGCAATGACGGGATGGAGTTGACGATGCGCGATTGGCTGTTCGTGTTGGGCGGATTGCTAATCGTTGTGATCATTGCGGATGCAGTGCGGCGGATGTGGGTCGCACGGCGCACATCGGTGCGGATGCAGCTAGAAACCGAGGGTGAGGATCCGACCATCGATCCCGATGCTTTTGAACTGCTGCGTGCCGAATTGCCGAACGGGGGCGCGCGGGTGCGCGTTCCCGGCGCTGGAGAGGAGGCGCAGCTGGATGGCGCCGGTGTTGCCGCCGATCCGAAAGCCACGGACACAGGGGGCGGTGCCCAGCACGAATTGCCGCTGACGGGCGCTGCTCACGTGTACTCGACCGATGACGCCGGCCCCACCCCCCCCACCGAGGCCGAAGTGCTGGTGCTGCACCTGATCGCACAACCCGGTGACCGCATCCGAGGCCCGGAGTTGGCGCGCGTGCTGGCGGAAAATGGGCTTGAACATGGCGAGATGGGCATCTATCACCGCCGTTCCGGACCGACCCTTGCCCGGCAAGAGTTGCGTTTCAGTTTGGCGAACATGTTCGAGCCTGGCACCATCGACGCCGAGCACATCGAGGACTTCAGTACCGAGGGGCTGACATTGTTCATGGCGCTGCCCGGCCCACGTGAACCACTTCAGGCGTTCAGGGAGATGCACCGGGTCGCCGAGCAGCTGCGCGCCAAGCTGCACTTGGAATTGCTGGACGATGGCCGTTCGACCCTGACCCCGCAGACCCTCGAGCACTACCGAGAGCGCATTCGCGATTTCAAGCTGCACCACCTTGCTCGCCACTGAACCGCCCCCATGGCAACGTCAGAGTCGGTAAGCACCCGAGTCAAGGCGCTGCGCGCCGAGCTCGACCAACACAACTACGCCTACTACGTATTGGACCAACCGCGGGTGGCGGATGCGGAGTATGACCGCCTGTTGCGGGAGCTGCAGCGCCTTGAGGCAGAGCACCCAGAATTGGTGGTGCCTGATTCGCCCACCCAGCGGGTTGGCGCGCCCCCGGCGACTGCTTTTCCCGAAGCGCAGCACTTGCAGCCCATGTTGTCGCTCGACAACGCATTTTCCCCCGAAGAACTCGGCCAATTCGATCGCCGGGTGCGAGAGCGCCTGTCGCTGGACACGCCCGTCAGCTACAGCTGCGAACCGAAGTACGACGGTGTTGCGGTCTGCCTGCTGTATCAACGGGGACGCCTGATGCGCGGTGCGACCCGAGGAGATGGTCGGCGTGGTGAAGACATCACTCCGAACCTCAGGACCCTGCGGTCGGTGCCGCTGCACCTGCGTGGTGAAGGCCACCCCGAGCAACTTGAAGTGCGCGCCGAGGTGTACATCCCCCTCAAGGCATTCGAGGCGCTCAACAGCGGGCTTCTTGCACAAGGCGAGAAGGCGTTCGTGAACCCCCGCAATGCGGCGGCAGGCAGCCTGCGCCAGCTCGACTCGGCGGTGACTGCTGCGAGGCCGCTCCGACTGACCGCGTATGGGGTGGGGCACCACGCTGGCTGGCACGAGATGCCTGAGCGACACAGTGGGGTGCTGGGGCAGCTGGCGCGCTGGGGACTTCCGGTGTCGTCGCTGCATGAGGTCGTCGAGGGGCCCGATGCCTGCGCGGACTATCATCGACGGCTGTTGAAGCAGCGCCACCGGCTTGCCTTCGAGATCGACGGCGCTGTCTTCAAGGTGGATCGGCTGGATCAGCAGGCTCGCCTGGGGCAGGTATCGCGTGCCCCCCGCTGGGCTGTGGCTTTCAAGTTTCCAGCCCAGGAAGAAGTGACGCGACTCCTTGACGTCGAGTTTCAGGTAGGACGCACTGGCGTGCTGACACCGGTTGCGCGCCTGGAACCCGTGTTCGTGGGTGGCGTGACCCTGAGCAATGCCACCTTGCACAACTTGGATGAAATCGAGCGTCTGGGGCTGCAAATCGGCGACCGGGTGGTTGTGCGCCGCGCCGGCGATGTGATCCCCAAGGTGGTACAACGGGTACCCGAGGGCGAGTCGTCCGCCCGCCACCCCATCGCGGCACCGACGCACTGTCCCGTTTGTGGGGCAGAGGTGGTGCGCAGTTCGGACCGCGTGGCGATTCGCTGCAGCGGCGGACTGCAGTGCAATGCGCAGCGCAAGGAAGCCATCCGTCATTTTGCAACGCGCAAGGCCATGGACATCGACGGCTTGGGAGAAAAGCTGATCGACCAAATGGTCGATCAAGGGTGTGTCGAGACCGTCGCAGACTTGTACCGGTTGGACGCGGACACACTCGTTGGCCTCAACCGCGTTGGCCCCAAGTTGGCAGAGAACCTCCTGACTGCGATCACGCGCAGCCGCTCCACCTCAATGGGCCGGTTCCTGTACGCGCTTGGAATTCCCGAGGTCGGGGAGTCGACAGCTGAGCAGTTGGCACACCATTTTGGCACCCTTGATCATCTGGTGGCCGCGGATGAAGCGCAGCTGCAGGCGGTGCCTGATGTCGGGCCGGTGGTGGCGCATGAAATTCATACGTTCTTTCGCCAGCCACACAACTTGGAAGTCATCGCTGAGTTGCGCGCGGCGGGTGTGAACTGGCCGGATGTCGAATCCGAGCGTCCTGCGGCGTCGTTTGACGGTTTGAGTTTTGTTTTGACCGGTACCCTGACGTCCATGACCCGAAATGAGGCGCGCCAGCGCTTGCAAGCGCTGGGCGGGCGAGTGGTTGGGAGTGTATCGAGCCGCACCAGTTACCTTGTGCTGGGAGAGGATCCAGGCAGCAAACTCGCACAGGCGCAAGCGCTTGGGGTCACGGTGCTGGACGAGGCCGAGTTTTTGCGCCTGCTTCAGGAGGCCGAGGGCTGACCGGCAAGGCGTCGTGGTATTGCAACCAACCTTCGCTACGGTGGTGGGCGAGGGGCGCAGGCTCTCCTGCTACACTGCCGTGACTGCGTAGCCCTCAGGCTGAACTTTGGCGTCAGCCCGCGTCCAACTCAGTGGCACAAGGAGATCGAATGCGTTTGCTGGTAACTGGAGGCGCCGGATACATCGGCAGCCATGTCACACGGCAACTGGTTGAAGCGGGTCACCAGGTGGTGGTGCTGGATAACCTTTCCACAGGTTTTCGTCAAGCAGTTCTCGGCGTCGAACTGGTGGTTGGGGACCTCGCGGACGTGGACTTGCTGGATGGTCTTTTCGCCAAGCATGGGTTCGATGCTGCGCTGCACTTTGCGGCCTTCATCGTGGTGCCTGAATCGGTAGAGGAGCCCATCAAGTACTTTCGCAACAACACCCAGAATGTGCTCAACCTGCTGGAGGTGGGTGCGCGCCACCGGCTTGGCAAGATGGTCTTTTCCTCCACGGCGGCCGTATACGGTGAGCCGGATTGTGCTGGAGGGTTGATCAGCGAGGCGCAGCCGTTGAATCCGATCAATCCCTATGGCGCTTCCAAAATGATGAGCGAGCGCATGATTCAGGATGTGGCCGCTGCAACCGATTTGGACTGCGTCATCCTGCGGTACTTCAATGTGGCCGGTGCCGACCCCGGTGGTCGCATCGGGCAATCCACCCCGAACGCCACCCATCTGATCAAAGTGGCCGCCCAGGCGGCCCTTGGGATGCGTTCTCAGTTGCAGGTGTTCGGCACTGACTACGCGACGCCGGATGGCACCTGTGTGCGGGACTATATTCACGTCGAGGACCTGGCAGCTGCCCATCTTGCCGCCCTCGATCACCTGAATGCAGGAGGTGGTTCTGAGGTGCTCAATTGCGGCTACGGCCACGGCCTGAGCGTCCGGGAAGTCGTCGAAACCATGCGGACAGTTTCTGGCGTGAACTTTCCAGTCA
>DHQM01000242.1:11627-24540 GCA_002408105.1 Gammaproteobacteria bacterium UBA5338
ACCCATGCGGACAGTTTCTGGTGTGAACTTTCCAGTCCTGGAGGTGCCGCGTCGGGCGGGCGACCCGCCGGCACTGGTTGCCGACAATGCCCGCATCCTCGCAACCCTGGATTGGCGTCCGCGTTACGATGACATCGAGACCATTGTCGCGTCTGCACTCAAATGGGAGACGCAGCTGCGCGATGGAGTGTGGAGCTAGATTGGTTCGCAATCGTGCAGGTGGCATGTTTAGTGTATGCATCCGCTATGGATCAGTTCGAGTGTTGTTCAGTTAAGGAAATCCTATGATTCGTAAATGTCTGTATCCCGTCGCCGGCTATGGCACACGCTTTCTTCCAGCGACCAAGGCCATGCCAAAAGAAATGTTGCCCGTGGTGAACAAACCACTGGTGCAGTACGGGGTTGAGGAAGCCATGCAGGCGGGCATTACGGAAATGGCCTTCGTGACTGGGCGCACCAAACGTTCCATTGAGGACCATTTCGATCGCAGTTACGAGTTGGAGCACCAAATCGAAGGAAGCGGCAAAGAGGCGTACCTCGAAGGCATCCGCAACATCATTGACCACTGCACGTTTTCATACACCCGCCAGATTGCGATGAAGGGACTCGGACACGCCATTCTCACCGGACGCACGCTCATCGGTGACCAGCCCTTTGCCGTTATCCTCTCCGATGACTTGTGCATCAACGATGGCGATGCGGTGCTGACCCAAATGGTGCAACTCTACAAGCAGTTTCGCTGCAGCATCGTGGCCATTGAGGAGGTGCCGGCTGATCAGACCCACAAATACGGCGTGATTGCTGGGGAGCCGATGAAAGAAGGGCTTTGGCGCATTACCGACATGGTTGAAAAACCAAAGCCAGCCGATGCGCCAAGCAACCTCGCGATCATCGGGCGCTACATCCTCACTCCAGACATCTTTGACATCATCGAGAGCACACCCGCGGGCAAGAACGGCGAGGTCCAGATCACCGACGCGCTCCTGACGCAGGCCCAGAAGGGTTGTGTGCTGGGCTACCAGTTCCAGGGCCGGCGGTTCGACTGCGGGAGCGTCGATGGTTTCGTGGATGCGACCAACTACGCGTACCAGCACCTGTACAAGAACGGCACCGGCCGGTAAAGGGAGGCGACGAGACGAACCATGCCAGCGAAATCAAATACCCTGGAGTGTTTCAAGGCCTACGACATTCGTGGTCGCCTGCCTGATCAACTGAACGAAGACATCGCCTATCGCATCGGCGCGGCCTATGCCGCGTTCTTGAAGCCGAGCAAGGTGGTCATTGGGCACGACATCCGCCTGTCGAGTCCGGCCATCGCTGCTGCGGTGCAACGCGGGTTGCTGGACGCGGGCGTGGATGTGTACGACATTGGGCAATGTGGCACCGAAGAGGTGTACTTTTCTACCTTTGACTATCAAATGGATGGCGGCATCATGGTGACCGCCAGCCACAACCCCAAAGACTACAACGGCATGAAGCTGGTGCGCGAGTCGGCCAAGCCGATCAGCGGAGACACGGGGCTCAAGGAGATTGAGCGGTTGGCTTTGGCGGGTGATTTTGCACCGGCGAGTGAACCCGGACAGGTGTACCAACTGGATCACCGCGGGCGGTATCTCCCGCACTTGCTGGAATATGTCGAAGTCGCCTCGCTCCGCCCGCTAAAAATCGTTTCCAATGCGGGAAACGGAGGCGCGGGAGAGGTGATCGAACGCCTCGCCGCCCTGTTGCCCTTCGAGTTCATCCCGGTGTTTCACGAACCGGATGGCGAGTTTCCCAATGGGGTGCCAAACCCGCTGTTGGAGGAGAACCGCGGGCCCACGGTCGCAGCGATCCGAGACCACCAGGCGGACCTTGGAATTGCCTGGGATGGTGATTTTGACCGCTGTTTCCTGTTCGATGAGGCCGGGCGGTTCATCGAGGGTTATTACATCGTGGGGCTGCTCGCCGAAGCCTTTCTGAAAAAGCAGGATCAGCAGAAAATCGTGCACGACCCGCGCCTCACATGGAACACGATCGACATCGTCGAATCCCTGGGCGGCACAGCAATCCAAAGCAAAACCGGGCACGCGTTCATCAAGGAGCGAATGCGAAAAGAGGATGCCGTGTACGGTGGAGAGATGAGTGCACATCACTACTTTCGGGATTTTTCCTACTGCGACAGTGGCATGATTCCGTGGTTGTTGGTCGCAGAATTGATGTGCAAGCGCGGCGTGCCCTTGTCGCAGCTGGTTGATGACCGCATGCGCCTGTTCCCGGTGAGTGGTGAGATCAATCGCCGCCTACAAGACCCGGCCACCACGATCGAGGCCATTGAGACCCACTATGCGCGCGATGCGACCGACACCGACCACACCGATGGGCTCAGCATGGCGTTTGAGCAATGGCGGTTCAATGTACGCATGTCGAACACCGAGCCTGTTGTACGCCTGAACGTCGAGACCCGGGGTGATCCGGCCCTGTTGGCAGAAAAAACCCGCGAACTGCTGGGCCGGATTGGCGGAGAGCCTGCCTAGTCGGGTTGGGCACCAGCGGCCGAACCCGCATCATCCGGTGCAGAGGATTCAGGCATTGGCGGTGCGGTAGCTGCGGATGAGCGCAGCGGTCGAAGCGTCGAGTTCTTCAGGCAGGGGGGTGGTTCCGGTCAGCAGCGGGTGGTAGGCATCGCTCAGCGCCTTGCCGAGTTCAACCCCCCACTGGTCGAAGGCATTGATGTTCCAAATCAGGCTCTGCACGTAGACCTTGTGCTCGTACAGGGCGAGCAAGGCGCCGAGATTTGCTGGGTCCAGTTGTTGCAGAAGCAAGGTGTTGCTCGGGCGGTTGCCGGGCACCGCGCGGTGTGGCGCCAGCCGTTTGGCCTCCCGAGCCTCGACTCCTGCGTTGCACATTTCCGCTTCAGCTTCTTCCAGCGTCTTGCCCCACATCAGCGCACGGCTTTGTGCCAGGCAATTGGCGAACAGGTGGTCCTGGTGGTCATCGACTGCTGTGATTGGCTGAAGAGCGACAATAAAATCGGCCGGGATCAGCTGGGTGCCCTGGTGCAGCAGTTGGTGGAATGAGTGCTGCCCTATGGTTCCTGGAGTGCCCCAGATCACGCTGCCGGTGGGGTAATCAATCGGGCCTCCGTCGCGGGTGCAGGACTTGCCATTGCTTTCCATGTCCAGCTGCTGGAGAAAGTCGGGGAGCTGGCGCAGCCCCTCTGCATAGGGAAGAATCACGTGAGAACGGGCGCCCCACAGGTTTTGGTACCAGACGCCAAGCAGCGCAAGCAGCACGGGTAGGTTTTCCTCGGGGGCTGCGCTGCGGAAGTGACTGTCCATTGCGCGGGCGCCCGCCAGCAGCGCCTCAAACTGCGCTGGGCCCACAGCGAATAAAATCGGCAGACCGATCGCAGACCACAGCGAGTAGCGCCCTCCGACCCAGTCCCACATGGGGAATACCTGCTCCGCTTCAATGCCGAATTCCACGGCCTTGGGTACATTTGCCGAGACGGCGACAAAATGGCGCGCGATGGCGTCCGCGCGGCCGCCCGCTGCGGCCAGCACCCATTCACGCGCAGCCAGTGCATTTTTGCGTGTCTCCAGCGTGCCGAACGATTTCGAAGCGACGACGAACAGGGTTTCTTCCGGGTCCAGGTGTTGCGTGGTCTGGAGGAAGTCCTCCCCATCGATGTTGGCGAGAAAGTGGCATTGAAACCGCCCGTTGTGGAATGGCCGCAAGGCCGCAGTCACCAACCGCGGGCCGAGGTCCGAACCACCGATCCCGATGTTGACGATTTGGCGGATGCGGCGGCCGGAAAAACCGCGCCAGTCTCCGCGCTCCAGTGATTGGTACAGGCCCAGCAGGCGGGATTGGGTATCATGCACCGCCGACTCGACTTCCAAACCAGGCCGGTCCCTGTAGCTGCCCCTCAGTGCGACATGGAGAGCGGGCCGGCTTTCGGTGGCATTGATCGGCGCGCCTTCGAACATTGCCGTGACCGAGGCTGGCACCTCAGCGGCGTGCCCCAGACCAACCAGCGCATCCATAACCGGTCCATTGATCCAGTTCTTCGAATAATCCAGCGTGATGCCAGCCGCGGACACGCAATACCGATCCGCCCTGGTGTGCCCGTCGGGTGCGGCGAACAGTGACCGCAGCGTAGTGCCGGCGTAGCCCTTGGCCGCTTCGACGACCCGACGCCAAGCCTCGGCGAGTTGGGTGTCGTCTGGGTGTGGGATGGATGGAACGGGGGTCTGCGACAGGTTCATACTGGAGTCCTGTTCAGGCAATCTGTGGCATGTGGAAAGGCCTTGCTCGGTCCTTGGTATCATCGTCGGAGTCGTGCCGGCCCGCAAGTCCGGGCCGCTCGGCTGCTCCGTGTGTCTCCTCTGATGGGAACTCGGGGTCGGGTATTGAGATAGATTGAATTGCAATGAATCGGAGGGAGACTCGATGTCGGGTGCAGACACACAGACACAGATTGAGGCAGCAGTACTGCGGCGGTTGCTTGGGCATCTGCGGGAGCACACCGAGGTGCAGAACATCGACCTGATGAATCTCGCTGGGTTTTGCCGCAACTGCATAGCAAAGTGGTGGGTCGAGGAGGCGGAGCGCCACGGTACTCCTTTGGAATACGAAAGCGCCCGCGAGCAGGTCTACGGCATGGCGTACCCGGAGTGGAAGCGGCTGTACCAAAAGCCGTGAACAGCGGGTGGGCGTGTTCCGCCCGAAGCGCTAGGTCTCCTCGGGGGGGTGGTCGGTTGAGGTTTCGGCGTCCGGAGCCTCTGTCGTCTGGCCTTCCAAGGCGCGGGCGTAGCGTTGTTTTTGCTCGAAGCCGATGTGGCGAATGTCGGTTCCATGCACACTGTAGACAATGTACTCGCAGATGTTTTTGGCGTGGTCGCCAATGCGCTCCAGTGCGCGGGCCGACCACATGGTGTTGAGTACCCGGCGGATGGAGCGGGGGTCTTCCATCATGATGGTCATCAATTGGCGCATAACCGCGTCGTATTCGCGGTCCACCTCCTTGTCCTCTGCGATGATTTTCAAAGCGGCTTGCGCGTCCATCCGGGCGAAGGCATTGAGGGCATTGTGCAGCATTGAGCGCACGTGGCCGCTCAGGTGTTTGATCTCGATGAATCGGGTCGCTGGTGGTTCGAGGCGGGCGAGCTCGTAGGAGAGCTTGGCGATCTTCTCGGCTTCGTCACCAATGCGCTCCAGGTCGGTGATGGTTTTGAGGATGGACACGACCAGGCGCAGGTCGCGGGCTGTCGGTTGGCGTCGAGCGATGAGTTGGGTGCAAGCGTGGTCAATCTGCACCTCCATGGTGTTGACCTGGATGTCTGCTTCTACGACGCCGTCGGCAAGCAGTGTATTGCTGTCCAGGAGCGCCAGCGCCGCGTCGCGGATCTGGTCCTCGACGATGCCGCCCATGGCCAACACCTGCGAACGGATGGAATCCAATTCCTGGTCGTACTGTTCACTGATGTGTTCTGGTTTCTCCATGCTCCGCCCCGTGCGCTCGTCAACCATAACGGCCTGTGATGTAGTCTTCGGTTTGTTTGTGACGTGGGTTGGTGAACAGTTGGTCGGTGTTGTCAAATTCGACCAGCTCACCCAAGTACATAAACGCAGTGTAGTCCGAGACCCGCGCAGCCTGTTGCATGTTGTGGGTCACGATCAGAATTGTGTAGTCCGCTTTGAGTTCGTAGATCAACTCTTCGATTTTGAGGGTAGAGATGGGGTCCAACGCGGACGCGGGCTCATCCAACAGAATCACCGACGGCTCGACCGCGACCGCACGGGCAATCACCAGGCGCTGCTGCTGTCCACCGGATAGACCCATGGCGCTGTCATCCAGGCGGTCTTTGACCTCGTCCCAGAGTGCGGCGCTCTTCAGTGCCCGTTCCACGCGCTCGTCCAGCTCTCGACGCGGTTGGGGACCTTTGAGCCGCAAACCGTACGCGACGTTTTCGTAGATCGATTTCGGAAAGGGGTTGGGTTTTTGGAACACCATACCGACGTGGCGTCGCAGGCTTGCGACGTCGACACTGGGCGCATGGATGTCTGCGCCGTCGAGCAAAATATGCCCCTCGATGCGGACGCCGTCGACCAGGTCGTTCATCCGGTTGAAGCAGCGCAGCAGCGTCGACTTTCCGCAGCCACTGGGGCCGATGAACGCAGTGACCTTGCGCTCTGGAATCTGCATGTTGATGTCGTGCAGGGCCTGCTTGTCACCGTAGTAGAGGTTGAGGTTCTTCACCTCTAGGCACACCGGTGTGTCGCGCCGCTCTGTTTGGTTCTGGGCTGCGGTGGGTGGGCGAGGCACAGCCACTGAAACAGGGGTGGTGTTTTTTGCCTCGCCCGGTTGGATGTCAGTTTTCGAGCGCACGGTACTTCTCCCGCAGGTGATTTCTCATCAAGATGACGGTGAGGTTCAGCACGATGATCACAGCGACCAGGAGAAACGCCGTGGCATAGACGAGTGGCCTGGCTGCTTCAACGTTGGGGCTTTGAAACCCAACATCGTAAATGTGAAATCCCAGGTGCATGAATTTTCGGTCAAGGTGCAAATACGGGAAATTGCCATCAAAAGGCAATTCCGGTGCCAGCTTGACCACGCCGACCAGCATCAGCGGGGCAACTTCGCCGGCAGCGCGCGCAATTGCGAGAATCACCCCGGTCATGATCGATGGACTCGCCATGGGCAGCACGACCTTCCAGAGGGTTTCAAACTTGGTTGCTCCGAGCGCCAGGCTGCCCTCGCGCACTGCGCGAGGAATCCGGCTCAGGCCTTCCTCGGTCGATACGATGACCACCGGAACGGTCAAGATGGCCAGCGTCATCGAGGCCCATAGGATGCCCGGCGTGCCGAAGGTGGGTGCCGGCAAGGCTTCTGGAAACAACGCCTCGTCGACGGTTCCACCGATCAAGTAGACGAAAAAGCCCAGCCCGAAGACACCGTATACGATTGAGGGCACACCCGCCAGGTTGTTCACGGCGATTCGGATCAGCCGAATGACAGCGCCCTGACGCGCGTATTCGCGCAGATAGACCGCTGCAATCACGCCAAAGGGCGTGACCATAACGGACATCAGCAACACCATCATCACGGTGCCAAAGATGGCTGGGAAGACTCCCCCTTCGGTGTTGGCTTCGCGTGGTTCGGTGGATACAAACGTCCAGATGTTGTGGAAGTAGCGTCCCAATTTCTCGATGGTGCTCAGTGCGTTTGGCTGGGTGGCTTCGACCACATGAGACAGCGGCACACGCACCCCCTCCGAGTGCGCTGTGTCCATCAGGATGATGTCGCGGTCTATGGCCGCGTACAATGCGTTCAGTTCCTGCTGAAGTACTGCATACTCATCGGCCAGCTGTTGTTCCCGCAGCTCGATATCGGCCAGTGCCTCCGGGGTTGCTTTGTCTTTCAACTCCAGACTTCGGCGCTCCAGCCGCAACCCCTCGAGTTGGTGGTTGATGCGCCCGATTGCGCCCCGCTGCAACTCCCGCGCCTGCTCACGCAGCGTCTTGACCCGATCAATCCGTGGCTGCAGTGCTGCCCACGCGGCTGCGCCCTCCGCCACCAGCCTCCCCTCCTCCAACACGGCAGACAGGGTGCCGTAGAAGTCGCCCCACTCGGTGCGCTCGACGCGGACCAATTCGGTTGGGGTGGAAATCGACTCGATTTGGTGGTGATTGAGCCAGCGGAAGTCCGCGGGTAAGCGGTCTCGGTTGCCCACCTTGACGAGCCAGCGCTCGATTGATTCGAGCCCGGTGGGAGCGGGGGTCCCCGCGGATTCTGCAAAGCGCTCAGGTGTAACCTCTTCCGTACCGGCGAGCTGTCCAATCACAACCTCGGTGGTCTCGACTGAGGTGCGGTAGGTGATCTGCAGAATGTCCTGGGGCCAAAAGTGAGCCAAGCCCCGCGCCGCGATCAAGGCCAGCAGCCCCACGACCACCACCAGACTGATGGCCACCGCACCCGCGTTCAGCCAAATCCAAGGTGCGCCACTGCGCCACCAAGTGCGAAAATTGCCTTGCTCTGGACTCATGGAAGCTGTAGGGCCCTAAAGGTTGCCGTATTTGCGCCGCAGATTCTGTCGCACCAACTCGGCGATGGTGTTGAATGCGAAGGTCACGATAAAGAGCACCAGCGCCGCGAGGAACAGGATGCGGTAGTGGGTGCTGTGCACTTCGGATTCGGGCAGCTCGACGGCAATGTTGGCCGACAGGGTGCGCATGCCCTGGAAAATGTTGAAATCCATGACAGGTGTATTGCCGGTGGCCATCAGCACGATCATGGTCTCACCCACGGCGCGCCCGAGGCCGATCATGACGGCGGAAAAGATCCCAGGACTTGCGGTCAGCAGAACCACTCGGGTGAGGGTTTGCCAGGGGGTTGCGCCCAGCGCCAGGGATCCAAACGTAAGGTGTTTTGGAACACTGAAAATGGCGTCTTCCGTGATCGAGAAGATGGTTGGGATCACCGCAAGGCCCATGGCCATGCCCACCACCAGGGAGTTGCGCTGGTCGTAGCTGATGCCAGCTTCTTGTTCCAGCCAGATCCGCAGACTTCCCCCGAACCAGAGCTGCTCCAATAACGGCGCAATGTTGAAGGCGGCCCAGGCGGAGAGAAGAACGACTGGAATCAGCAGCGCCGCGTGCCAGCCATCTGGAACCCTTCGGGTGAGTTCGGCTGGCAGCCGGAGCCACAGCCAGCCGGAAAAGACGAAGGTCAGCGGTAAGAACAGGAGCAGGGCGAAAACCGCAAGCAGGTGGTCCTCGACCACCGGGGCGAGCCACAAACCGGCCAAAAAACCAAGGATTACCGTTGGCAGGGCCTCCATGATCTCGATGGAAGGCTTGACCCAGGCCCGCATCGACGGTGACATGAAATAGGCGGTGTAGATGGCGCCGAATATGGCCAGTGGAGTTGCGAATAGCATCGCATAAGCCGCTGCTTTCAGCGTCCCGAAGGACAGTGGCACCAGACTGAATTTGGGCTCGAAGTCGTTGTCTGCCGAGGAGGATTGCCAGATGTAGTCTGGCTCGGTGTAGCCCTCGTACTGGACCTGGCTCCAGATCGAGCTCCAAGAAATTTCGGGGTGGGGGTTGTGCAGCGTCAGGTGGTGCAGTCTTGAGGCGCTGTCTTCAACCAGCAGGTGGTCGGCCCGTGGGCCTAGGACAAAATGGGCGCTGTTTTCGGGCAGGACCTTTTTGTCGAGCAAGGTGCGCTCGGCCGTGGTGTGCAGGACCAGCAGCCGTCCGGAGTCGCTGGCTGCCACCACGCCCTTGCGCAGCTGCTCCGACCGGAGGTGCAGTGCAGGCTCATGCAGGTCGAAGTTGCGAACCTCAACAAGCGAATAGCGGTTTTCGGTATCACGCTGGACCGACCACTGGTGCAACACGCCAAGGTTGTCGGCGCCAAGCACGGACACGCCGCCGAGGAGCAGTTCGACGGCGGACAGTCGAACGCCATCGGGCAGCAGCCTGTTGATGCTGGTGAGTTCGGGAGTTTCGGGGTTGCCGAGATCGTACAGGGCGATGACGCCGTTGAGGTCAGCCAGGTACAGCCAGCGCCCCTGGGGATCAAGAAGCACCCGCTCCACCGCGATGGGCGCGGTCCAGGTGGATTCGGTCTCAGGGTTGGCTGCAAGTGTTCCGAACAGTGGGTTGACGCGGTGTTGGTACAGGTTGAGGCGTCGGCTGTCACTCTGGGTCACTAGAGTCACCGCGTCTTCGCCTAGGGTGACGGCGAGGGGGTCCTGTGGTGCCAGGCTGCCCAAGTCAATCGGCGCGTCCCCGAACGGGTAACTGATGTCTGGATAGAGCACCCGTCGGTCGTCAACAAAACTCACACGAAAATCGACTTTTGCGATCAGCAACTGGCCGGTGCTCAACCGCAGGCCGAGGTGGCGCTGGTTGATGCCGATCGGTTGCGCAGACTGCACCTGTGCCTCAGGCGGTAGTGCAAGGGGCACCGTTTCACCAGGGGTCCCGTCCTCTAGGTCGAAAAACACCACATCGGTGGCCGTTACCCGGTAGCCAAGCTCACCGCTTTCTTCAATACCGAGTAGGAGAGTGGCCGCCTGCCCGGGGCTGTCATAGGTGCCGGAGAGAGAGACCTTGGCCGACTGGAAGATGGGTGCAACCACTGCCAGTAGGTAAAAGAAAATCAGCACAATGGTGAGGATGACCCAGACGCCGCCAATCCCGATCGCCTTGCCGCCGATGGCATCCGCGAGCAGGCGGCGTTTCTGCCGCCTGGTGGTGGCTGTCAGGTTGGGGTTGGACATCAGCAGCACCCGATACTGGTGGCGGGGAAGGCGAACACGCAGGTCTTTTCGCCCATCAGAACAAAATCGGGGGCCGCAGCCCCCAAGTGGGCCTGCGTCGACGAGGCTAGTCGATCAGAGACAGAAACTTCTCTGCTGCCTCGGCAGGTAAAGGGATGTAGCCATCTTTGACCACCACCTGTTGGCCGGTCCTTGAGAGCACCATGGTGATGAACTCACGCTCCAGCGGCGCCAATGACTTGTCCGGGTGTTTGTTGACGTAAACGTAGAGGAAACGAGAGAGCGGGTAGCTGCCGTTGACCGCATTCTCGGAAGTGGCCGGAACGGGGGCTTTGCCGGGTTTCGGGGCGAGGGGTATGGCGCGAACCCCCGAGGTCCTGTAGCCAATGCCGGAGTAACCGATGCCGTTCAGCGAGCTGGTCACACTCTGCACCACGGACGCAGAACCCGGCTGCTCATTGACGGTGCTCTTGAAGTCTCCTTTACACAGTGCCGCGTTTTTGAAATAGCCATAGGTGCCAGACACGGAGTTGCGGCCGAACAGTTGAATGCTGCGGTCGGCCCAGGACCCCGTCAGGCCCAGCTGGCCCCACAGATCGACCGAGTTCGGGTGTCCGCATCGGCGCGTGGCCGAGAAAACGGCATCCACTTCGGGGATGGTCAGACTTTCAATCGGGTTGTCCTTGTTGACGTACACGGCCAATGCATCGATTGCTACGGGGATTGCGGTGGGTTTGTAGCCGTGGCGCTCTTCGAAGGCCGCGATTTCGTTGCTCTTCATTTTTCGGCTCATGGGGCCGAGGTTGGAGGTGCCCTCGGTCAAAGCTGGTGGGGCGGTGGACGAACCTGCGGCTTGGATCTGAATGTTGACATTGGGGTAGAGCCGTTTGTACTCCTCAGCCCAGAACGTCATGAGATTCGCAAGGGTGTCAGAGCCTACGCTGGACAGGTTGCCTGATACACCGCTGGCCTTACTGTATTCCGGTAGCCCCGGGTCGACCTCGTTGGCAAGGGCTTGCACAGACGCCAGCGCAAAGCCAGCCGCGAGCAGCCAGTGACTCAAGATTTTTGGGGGATGCATTTTCATTGGTTGCTCCGTCCGCGTTGGGCACCTGCGATCAAACCGGGGTCGCAGTGTGCCGAACCGAAATGACAGTTGTGTTACTGCGTTGGTGTGGTGCCGCCGGCTGCCGATGGCACCTGGTTTTCGACTGGTCCTTCCATCGGGCCAGTTTCCACTCCGATCAATACCCGTGATGCTGGGAAAACCGCAGCAAACTGACTGCCCTCTCCAAGCGTGCTGGTGACTTCCAGCTTGGCACCATGGCGTCGCAACACCTGCTTCACGATTGACAGACCGAGGCCTGTGCCGCCATTTTGCCTCGATCGGCCGACATCCACCCGATAGAACCGCTCGGTAAGGCGTTGCAGGTGCTGCTCCTCAATGCCGGGTCCGGTATCCGTCACCTCGAAGCGTGCGGATCCATCCTCTAGGGCGCGCCAACGCACCCGAATCTCACCGCCTGCTGGTGTGTAGCGAATGGCATTGTTCATCAGGTTGCTGGCAACGCTGTAAATTTCCTGCTCAATCCCGCTCAACTTGAGTTGCGGTGCGAGTTCGTATTCGAAGTGGTGTTCGCCGGCACTGATATATTCGCAATCCTTACCCACTGCGCGAACGATGGCGCCAAACTCCACCACCGGGCACTCGTCGGCTGGCGGGATTGTACCGGTGTCGAGGCGTGAAAGCAGCAGCAAATCCTCCACCAGCAAGCGCATTCGTTGGGCAGGGCGGTCGAGCTTTTCCAACAATGACCGGGTTTCCTCGAGTGTCAGGCTTTCGTCGTCCAGGATGGTTTCGAGGTAGCCGATGATGACGGTGAGGGGTGTGCGCAGCTCGTGTGACACATTGGCGACAAAGTCTTTGCGCATGGTTTGTAGGCGGTGGACCAGGCTGGTGTCTCGCGCGACCAGCAGCTGTTGGTCCTTGCCGACGGCGAACAGACGAATTTCCAGTGTCACCCGTTCATTCAATGGGGACGGAATCTCAATGGAGTTGGCGTTATCGCGGCCCCGGCCCTGAGTAAACACCCTGAGAAACTCCGGATTGCGAATTAAGTGGTTCAGGTGGTGGCCGAGGTCGCCGGGGTAAAGCCCAAGCAGTTCGGTCGCCTGAGGGTTGAACCAGAGAATTTCTCCGCTGCGTGTGACCAGCACCATGCCGTCGGGGATTGCACCTGCGGTGCGGCGAAACTGTTTGAGTCCCTTGGCCAACTGCGCCCGTTTTTGGCGCTGCAGGTGGCGCTCTCGGGACATGTGGAACTGCAGGTCCTCGGCCAGGCCGTACATTGGTTCGGGCCGCGACCGGGGGCTGCGAAGCCAGCGCTCAAGGCGGTGGAGTTGAAGAAAGTGCCAAACCAGAAACCCCGCCAACCCAAGCCCAAAGCCAACGCCTAGGTGACCGGTGATCAACCCCAGGAGGGTGCCGATGCCAACGAAAGTGGTGAGCGCTTTGGCCTCGCTGACCCAGGGGTTCGGGTTCACCCTCAGTTCCGCGAGAGGCGATACCCGGCGCCGCGAACGGTTTGAATGAGGGTGTCCAGTCCGTGCGGAGCCAGCACCTTGCGCAGCCGCAGCAC
>DHQM01000069.1:0-206 GCA_002408105.1 Gammaproteobacteria bacterium UBA5338
CTCTGTTGGCCCGCACACCGGTTCACCAAGTACCCAGGCACCATTCGGGTCGAGGTCGGCCCGCCGATCGACTGCAGCGGGCGCACTGCGCGGGAGGTCAATGCCGAGGCCGAGGCATGGATCGAATCCCGATCCCTCGCCATGCTGCCTCCGGGCATGGCAACACCGGGTGCTGCCGAGACTCCGTAGACGAAAGGGCCGGCCCC
>DHQM01000069.1:472-685 GCA_002408105.1 Gammaproteobacteria bacterium UBA5338
CGTAGACGAAAGGGCCGGCCCCGGTCGGCACGCTACACCCCCCACCCTAAACATCCAGGTTAGCGACCTTCAATGCGTTGGATTCGATGAACTCTCGACGGGGCTCCACCTGGTCCCCCATCAGGGTATTGAACATCTGGTCGCAGGCAACGGCGTCTTCAATGCTGACCTGCAGCAGGCGTCGGCTGTCAGGATCCATGGTGGTTTCCCACA
>DHQM01000069.1:918-3079 GCA_002408105.1 Gammaproteobacteria bacterium UBA5338
CCGAGCCCCTTGTAGCGCTGCACACTGAGGCCGCGCCGTGCTTCTGCCAAGAGCCAGTCCAGTGCCTGTGCAAAGCCATTGATTGCTTGGGTGCGTTCGCCGCGGCGCACATAGGCACCCGCCTCAATCATGCCATGCAGCTTCTCGCCCAGCGCCGCAAAGGCCCGGTACTCTGAGGTTTCGAAAAAGTCGCGACCGAGTCGATAGCGTCGCGGAACCCCATGCAGGGTCCATTCGACCGTTGGGTTGAATTCGTGACGCTCGGGGTCTTCTTCCAGTTCCAGCGCCCAGCGCTGGCCTTGCACCTCGTGCTCAGCCAGCTGTGCTTGCACAGAATCCAGCCAGGCCTGGAGACCCTGCAGTACACCCAGCTGCTCGGCTTCAAGGCGCGGCGCATTGACCAAGGCCCAGAGCAATGGCTCTGGGTAAAGCCGCGAGAGCCGATGAATGCGCGCCTCCACGCCCTGGTATTCGGCGACCAAGGACTCCAGTGCCTGGTCTTGAATGGGCGGTGCCTCCGGATGGGTATAGAGGGCGGCCTTTTCCAGGGCCGCCTGGGTGAGGTGCCCACGCAAGGCCTCGTCGTCCTTCAGGTAGTATTCCTGTTTGCCTCGCTTCGCCTTGTACAGGGGCGGCTGGGCAATGTAGATGTGGCCGCGCTCAATCAAGGCGCCCATCTGGCGGAAGAAAAACGTCAAGAGCAGGGTCCGAATGTGGGAGCCGTCCACATCGGCGTCCGTCATGATGATAATGCGGTGGTAGCGCAGCTTTTCTGGGTTGAACTCGTCGACCCCAATTCCGCACCCGAGCGCTGTAATGAGGGTCCCGACCTCTTGCGAGGAGAGCATTTTGTCAAAACGGGCCTTTTCTACATTGAGGATTTTGCCTTTCAGGGGAAGAATGGCCTGAAACCGGCGATCCCGCCCCTGTTTTGCCGAACCACCGGCAGAATCCCCCTCCACGAGAAAGAGCTCGGAGAGCGCAGGATCCTTTTCCTGGCAGTCGGCAAGCTTGCCCGGTAGACCGGCGATGTCGAGGGCACCTTTGCGGCGTGTCATTTCGCGGGCTTTGCGTGCCGCCTCCCGGGCACGCGCAGCGTCGGCGATCTTGCTGACGATGGCTTTGGCTTCCTGCGGGCGCTCCAACAGATACTCGGAGAAGGCCTGCCCCATTTCCTGCTCCACTGCAGCCTTTACCTCAGAAGAAACCAGCTTGTCCTTGGTTTGAGAGGAAAACTTGGGGTCTGGCACCTTGACCGATACCACTGCAGTGAGACCTTCTCGGGCGTCTTCGCCGGTCGTGCTGACCTTGATTTTTTTGGCCAACCCTTCGTGTTCGATGTAGGTGTTAAGGGTTCGTGTAAGGGCCCCGCGAAAGCCCGCGAGGTGTGTGCCACCGTCGCGCTGCGGAATGTTGTTGGTGTAGCAGTAAATGTTTTCCTGAAAGGAATCATTCCACTGCATGGCCACCTCAACTTCGAGCCCATCCTCTCGCTGGCGCGTGAAATGAAAGATCCCGTTCACCGGTTGTTTGGTTCGGTTGAGGTACTCGACGAACGCCAGCAGCCCGCCCTCGTAGCGAAACGCCTCCTCCTCGCCGGACCGTTCATCCTTCAGTTGAATGCAAACCCCTGAGTTGAGGAACGACAGCTCCCGCAGACGTTTGGCCAACAGGTCGTAGTGAAACTGGATGTTATTAAAAGTGTCTGGAGAGGGAACAAAGTGGCACTCCGTACCGGATCGGTCGGTGTCTCCAACTGCCTGCAGTGGAGCGCTGGGGACACCATGCCGGTAATTTTGTTCCCAGACCTTGCCCCCCCGCCGGATTCGAAGGCGCAAGTCGGAGGAAAGCGCATTGACCACCGAAACCCCGACGCCGTGCAGCCCGCCGGATACCTTGTAGGTGTTGTCGTCGAATTTCCCCCCCGCATGGAGCATGGTCATGATCACTTCTGCGGCCGACACCCCTTCGTCTTCGTGCAGATCCACGGGCATCCCCCGGCCATTGTCCGCCACCGTGATCGATTCATCCACATGAATGGTCACCTGAATGTCGGTACAGTACCCAGCCAATGCTTCATCGATCGAATTGTCGACCAGCTCGAACACCATGTGGTGCAACCCGGTGCCGTCATCGGTATCGCCGATGTACATGCCCGGGC
>DHQM01000069.1:3331-3908 GCA_002408105.1 Gammaproteobacteria bacterium UBA5338
TGTACATGCCCGGGCGCTTGCGAACCGCGTCCAGCCCTTTCAGGACTTTGATGCTGGATGAATCATAGGTCTGGGACATGCGGAGATCTCGTTGGGATGGAAGCAAAGGGTTTCGCGCAGTGGTTGGGCGCGGGGCGCTGCAAAGAAAGTTTCACGTGAAACATCGGGGTCAACCCGCAGCGCCGCTACGAACGTCGCCCCGTTCAAGATGAAGGCAGTTGAGGTCCGGGGAGCCGGCCTTTTCGAACCACGCCGGATCCAGCGCTTGGGGATCAATGGCGGTGGCGATCACTTGCGTATGGACCAAACCCGCGAGTGCCCCAGCCAAGCGCTCTCTGTGGCGAGGGTCAATTTCCGCAGCAACGTCGTCCAACAACAGCACCCCTCCATTTCCGGTCGATTCTTGCATCAATCGCTGCCTCGCCAGCTGGAGCGCCGCCACCAGCAGCTTCTGTTGTCCCCGAGACAACACCTCCAGGGCATTCCGTCCCCCAACCAGGATGCGAAGTTCGGCTCGATGCGGCCCGCGGAGGGTGAACCCCCGCTGTTCATCCGCGTCGAGCCCGCCACGCAGGGC
>DHQM01000168.1:0-2106 GCA_002408105.1 Gammaproteobacteria bacterium UBA5338
GCTTGCCGATGGTCGTGGTCTTTCCGACGCCATTGACACCCACCACGAGCACCACGAAAGGCGTGGATGCGCCCTCCACGTTCAAGGGTGCGCTCACTGGCTCCAGCAGCGTTTGGAGTTCTTCGCGCAGTGCAGCGCGCAGGGCGCCAACGTCCTGCAGTTGCTTGCGCGAGACCCGCTCGGTGAGTCCCGAGATGATCTGCTGGGTGGCTTCGATGCCACAGTCGGCCAACAGCAGTTGCTCTTCGAGGGCCTCAAACAAGTCGTCGTCAATGGCCTTGCGCCCACGCACCAGGTCACCGAGCCCACCCACCAGCTGGTTGCGGGTGCGCCCAAGGCCGGCACGGATTCGGCCCATCCAGCCGGCCGGCTTCTCGTCACCTGTGGCAGCAGAATCGGCTGTTGGTGTTGGCGCGACGCCTTCGGCGTCGGGGGTGGACTGCGTCGAGGCGTCCTTGCCGGGCGCGGCTTCATCGGGATCGGGTGACCCACCCCCGGGCTTGCGCTTTTTGAATCTCAACATGGGTTCGGATCGTTCATTGTGTGAAGGGAGACAGCCTGCAGGTATCCTAGAGCGCCCTTTGCAGTGCGGATCATTCGGTGCACCCAACTCGGCTTTTCATCGGCATCCTGATCTTGGGCGGCTGTCTGACCGGTCCGACCACCGCCGCATTGCCCGGCGCACCGGCAACCCGCGTACGCTTGGACAACGGGCTGCAGGTGTTGCTCCAGCCGCATCCGCTGACACCCGCCGTCGTGGTGCAGATGTGGTACGGCGCGGGCAGCGCCAACGAAGCACTGGAAGAGCGCGGGCTGTCCCACCTGCTGGAACACACCTTGGCAGCAACCGACTCCGCTGTGAACGGCGACCACCAGGCCGTCACGACCCCGCATTATACCGGGTATCTCCACCGCCTCGCTCCCACCGACCTGCCCGCCGTGTTGAACTTGGAAGCCCAGCGGCTGCAGCGAACGCCATCGATCTCGGCGCCCGATCTAAAACGACTCTGGACCACCATGGAAGCAACTGGGCACTTGCCGAAGCGCGCATCGGCTCCGAGCCCCTGGCCCGGGATGCACGCCCGTCTGATCGAGGAGCTGTTCCCCGAACGCCCAGCGCATGGCCCATTGGGCGGCACCCCGGACCGCTACCGACAGCTGTCGCCCGAGGACTTGCAGGCCTGGCACCGGCGCTGGTATCGGCCGGAAAACGCCGTACTGAGCATTGCAGGGAACATCGATCTCGCGGTGGTTCTGGCTCAGGTCGAAGCGGCCTTCGCGGGGAAAGCGGCCCTCGCTGACCCAACCGACACGCCAGCGTCCCCAACCCTGGTGCACGCAGCGCACGCACCAGGACCTGTGCGCCGCACTCCACCTGGCCACGGCCTCTGGGCAGGGTTTCGTGTCCCGGGGTTCGCCAGCAGGCAAGGCCTTGCCGATGCGCTCCACCTGCAGGCCCTGGTGCAGTGGCTGCGGGCCTTGGACCTGTCCAGCCTGTCCCCTGCAGCCCCGCTGCACCTCGTGGTGCGGTACGACCCTTGGTCCAGTGACGAGACCTTGCTGCTGTTCGGCGTGGAGGCACAGGTGCCCTTTGAGCTCGCACCGGTGCGGTCGGCGCTTGAAGACGTCCTCGACCAACTGGCTGAGGCGCCATTGCCACAGGCCGCTGTGGTGCAGGTGCGCCAGCGGCTGCTCGCCGCGACCCTGTACCAGCGATCCGACCTCGAGTCGCTGGCCAAGGAGGGCGCCATTGCCCACTTGAGCGGCGCAGGGGAGGACGCACTGGAGCGCCGCTGGTCACTGCTGCTGGGCTTGAGCGGGCCACGGCTTCAAAGTACTGCAGCGCGCTGGCTCAAACGGTCATCCGCTGTCTGGGTCTCCAGCGGCCATCTGCAACCATGAGCACATCGGACCCATGGCGACCCCGGTTCAGTCGCCGCTTCCTGACCGCACTGATGCTGGCGGTGATGGCCACCGTTCTGCTGCTGTCGCGTCTGCCCAACACCCCCCCCAAGGGGGCACCTCCGATCGCGACACCGAAAGTGACCTCGCCCGCCAGTTGGCTTCCGGCGCACGCCCAATGGCAGCACCGGAGCGGCGCGCAGG
>DHQM01000168.1:2323-2542 GCA_002408105.1 Gammaproteobacteria bacterium UBA5338
CCAATGGCAGCACCGGAGCGGTGCGCAGGTGCTCTGGGTTCAGGCCGAGCACCTGCCGATGGTCGACATTCGTCTGGACTTTCCACTGCCTCCCGCCAAGGAGGAAATGCAACCCAACTGCTGGATTCTGGTGCATCTGATGCAAAGCCTCGCGCAAGATCCACCCGCAGCCTGGCACCGCCTGGGAGCCCAGACGCGCTACGGCTGCGGGCCCCAGAG
>DHQM01000168.1:2796-4756 GCA_002408105.1 Gammaproteobacteria bacterium UBA5338
GCCTGGCTCGGGATTCGCTTGATCATGGACCCACGCGAACTGGATGCTGTGGTCGAGCACATCGCCAACCGACTCGCCGAGCCGGAGTGGTCGCAGCCAGTGCTCGCGGACGCCCGGACCCGCTGGGTGGCGGACCGGGCGGGCCCGATTGCATTGGCTGCCGGCCACGCACCCGCTGGTGTGCCGGCGGACCCCAGCACGCTGGCCCGCCGGCACGCCAGGGATTTCGCACCCCATTCCGCTTCGCTCACCCTGCTGGGCGCGCTCAACGAATCCGGTGCCCACAAGCTGGCTGATCGGCTCTGGCCAGTGCCGCTGAACACACCACCGGCGCCCACACACAGGCGCCTCGATCCAAGACCGCGGTGCGGCGAAATCGGACGCATCCCGGAACCGGACACCTCGATGCTGCTCGCCGTTTGGCTCGGTGTGGAGTGGCTGCGGATGCGCGGCTTTGAAGTTCAACTGCGCCGGGACGTCGGGGGCCTGGTGTTGGTCGCGCCGTCAGGTGCCGACGCCCAAGCTGCGCTGCCGATCGCAGGGCGGGCAAGCCCCATGGAAGTGGACAAAGTTCGGGTGCAGCTGCAGTCGCGCCTCATGGCGCGGCTGAGCAGCCACGAGGCACTGCTCGATTTCTTTGCCGCCGCCCACCGGGATGGGCATGACCTCGAAGTGCTGACCGGGACCTGGGCCGGCATCGACCCCACCCAGGTGCAGACCGCCCTCGCCCAGGCCATTGATCAGGCTGTGCCAACCGCAGGGAAGTGCTTATGAGCCAGGTGCGCGTCATCGGGGGGCGTTTGCGCGGACGCCGCATCCAGGTCCCCCACGCCCAGGGGTTGCGACCCACGCCGGACCGGTTGCGCGAGACCTTGTTCAACTGGCTCGCACCAGCGCTTGCTGGCAGCCGCTGCATCGACCTGTTTGCCGGCACCGGGGTGTTGGGGATCGAAGCATGGTCCCGCGGGGCTGGCGAAATCATTTGGATCGAGCGGTCCCGGCGCGTGGCGGCGCACCTGCGCGAAACCCTGGTGGAGCTTGGCGGTCCGCCCGCCAGCCAAGTCGTGTGCGGCGATGCCCTGCAGTGGCTGGGGCCCGGGCGCGCCCAGGCAGGGCTCGATCCGCTCGACATCCTGTTTCTGGATCCACCGTATCAGCACCCGTTGCTCGCACCGGCAGCGGCGGCGCTCGAGGCCGGCGATTGGTTGGCAGAAGGCGCCTGGATTTATGTCGAGCAGCCAGCGGGGACACACCCTGAGGTGCCACCTTCATGGTCCCTGTATCGAGAAAGCCGGGCCGGATCGGCTTGCGCGAGGCTGTACCGGCGGTGCAGGCCCTCGAACTGACTGGGCCCCGGGTTTGAGGCCGTCCAATCGGGGCGGTATGATCTCAAGCAACGCAGCCAGGACCACCACCATGTCGATCGCCGTCTACCCCGGAACCTTCAATCCGATCACCAATGGCCACATCGACATCCTGGAGCGCGCGTCGCGAATTTTCGACAGGGTGCTGCTCTCCATCGCCGTCAGCGCAGGGAAAAACCCACTGTTCAGCCTTGAGGAACGGATCGACCTCGCCCGCAAGTGCATCCCGAGCTTGCCAAACGTCGAAGTGGTGCCCTTAACCGGACTGCTGATTGATTTCGTGCGGGCCCAGGGCGCCCAGGTCATTGTGCGCGGTATACGGGCGGTGTCTGACTACGAGTACGAACTGCAGCTGGCCAACATGAACCGCGCCATGGCACCGGAAATCGAAACCCTTTTTTTGACTCCGGCAGACAACCTCTCGTTCATCTCATCGACGCTGGTGCGGGAGATCGCCTCCTTTCACGGCAACGTCAGCCGTTTCGTGCCTCCAGTGGTCGAGGACGCGTTGCGCAACCGCTTTTCGAGCAAGGTCGGGGACTAGACCCATCCCCCTGTCCCACCAGGCGGGCGCGCCCGCCGCGGCAGCAGCGGTC
>DHQM01000168.1:5013-28163 GCA_002408105.1 Gammaproteobacteria bacterium UBA5338
GGGCGGGCGCCCCCGCCGCGGCAGCAGCGGTCCGCACCCCAGGGGCCACGCCATGGCGTTGATGATTACCGATGCCTGCATCAATTGTGATGTGTGCGAGCCGGCCTGCCCCAACGAGGCCATCTATTTTGGTGGGCAGATCTACGAAATCGAGCCGGCCCTGTGCACCGAATGCGTCGGCCACCATGAGGTGCCCCAATGCCGGGCGCTGTGTCCGGTCGATTGCATCCCACTGAACCCGGCTTGGGTGGAATCCCGCGAAGCGCTCGAGCGCAAAGCCGAGCGCCTGCTCACCGGGAAAGCCGCCACCCAGGACGGTTCAAGCCGGTAGGCGGCCTTGCCCGCGCGAGCCACTGGTTGGAGGGGGGGTGCGCTGCGGTCAGTCTGCGGTGGTGCAACCAAGGCAACGCAAGAAGGCGTTTTTTGCTGGTGCTGCAACCAGGGCATCCGCCGCCTCACCGACGTTCCCGCCGAGCGCCGAAAACGGCAGACTGACCAAAAAGATCGCCGAGCCCAACACGGTGGCGCCAATCAGCAGCGGGCGGGCGATCACCAGGTCCAGGGTCATTGCTGCGGCGCTCGGCCGGCTCGCGTGAAACTCTTCGGCTGCCAGCAACGGCTGCTGCAGTTGGGTGCAAAGAAACAGCACTGCGAATGTTTTCGCGAACCAATTGCGCAACTTCATGGGATGTCTCCTTCCAAACGCCTGATCACGGCGGCGACTGCACAAACTATAGCAAGGATCAGTGGCCAGAGTTCGAGCCGAGATCAACGTTGACAGCTGGGACAATAGTACGTGGAGCGCTGACCCACCACCACCTGCCGCACGGCGTCACCGCAAACTCGGCACCGTTCACCCTGGCGCCCATAGACGCCAAGGTGCAGCGCGAAGAACCCCGGCGAACCATCACCTCGGTAGTAATCTCGCAGCGTTGTACCGCCCTGTTCAATGGCCTCGGCCAGCACTGCCTTTACCGCATCGGCAAGGCGGTCGTAGCGCGCTCGGGCAATGCGACCGGCTGCGCGGCGCGGGTCAATCCCCGCGCGGTACAACGCTTCGTTGGCGTAGATGTTCCCGACACCCACCACCACCTGGGCGTTCATCAGCAGGTTCTTGACCGCCACGCGCCGACCGGCGCCGGAGCGGTGCAGGTGCGCACCATCAAACCCCGCGTCCAGGGGTTCTGGGCCCAATCCACGCAGCAACCAATGGGCGCCCGGCTCACCGGCAAGCCACAAACAGGTCCCGAACCGGCGCGGATCGGTGTAGCGCAGCGTGGCGCCGCTGACAAAGACGATGTCGTAGTGGTCGTGCCGATCCGGTGGAACCCCTGGACCCGGGAGCACCCGGAGGCGGCCAGACATTCCCAGGTGCACCAGCAGGTGGCCGCTTTGAAACCGCACCAAGATGTATTTGCCGCGCCGGTCGACCGCCTCCACCTGCTGGCCGACGAGCTGTTCCTGAAGGTCCGCGGGAACAGGCCAGCGCAAGCGGGGATCGCGCACCTGAACGGCTTGCACCCGCTGCCCGAGGATGTGCGGCGCAATGCCGCGCCGGGTGGTTTCGACTTCGGGCAACTCAGGCACGTTCAGGCCCCTGCTGCGGGCAGATACAATGGGTTCAATCCAGGGCCGGCACCCTAACAGATGAACCGGGGGCACAACAGCGCGGGGCCCCGCTTGCAGCCCACGAACATTGGACCCAGACATGAACCTACTCGGCGTGGACACCGGCGGCACCTTCACCGACTTCGTGCTGCTCTGCGCACAAGGCCTGCGCATCCACAAGGTGCCCTCCTCACCCGCTGCGCCGGAAGAGGCCATTTTGCGCGGCATGGAAGAGCTTGGGCTGCAGGAGTTGGCCGCCAAAGGGGAATTGGTGATCGTGCACGGTTCCACGGTCGCAACCAACGCTGTGCTTGAGGGCAAAGGCGCCCGCACCGCGTTCGTGACCAACAAGGGCTTCGCGGACCTGCTCGCGCTCGGGCGCCAAGCCCGGGCGGACCTCTACAACCTGACCCCGGAGCGCGGCGGCTCACCGGTGCCGGCAGACCTCTGTGTCGAGGTTGCCCTACGCCGGGACCACCTGGGGATGGCGCTCGAGCCGCTGACCGATGCCGCCCTCGATGCACTGGAACACAAGCTCATGCGCATCAAGCCTGAGTCGGTTGCGGTCAGCTTGCTGTTCAGCTTCGTGGCCAGCGAGGATGAGCAGCGCATCGCCGAGCGCCTGCGCGCCGCGGGCTTCAACGTCTGCTGCTCCCACGAGGTCCTGCCGGAATACCGGGAGTACGAGCGCGGCATCGCCACCTGGCTCAACGCCCGCCTGGGCCCATTGGTCGGTCGCTACTTGCGGGCACTCCAGTCGGCCCTGTCCCCAGCCCCGCTGCGGGTGATGCAGTCGAATGGCGGCACCTTGAGCGGCTCTCAGGCAGCCGAGCGTGCAGTCAACTTGCTCTTGTCCGGGCCCGCAGGTGGATTGGCCGCGGCACGCCATTGGGCCGAACAGCTTGGCATTGAGCGCATGCTCAGTTTCGACATGGGCGGAACCTCCACGGACGTGGCACTGGTCACATCGCCGCCGACACTCACCACCGAGGCCCGCATCGCCGGCTGGCCCGTGGCCGTGCCCATGGTCGACATCCACACCATTGGTGCCGGCGGCGGCTCAATCGCCGGGCTCGACGCGGGCGGCGCACTGTTGGTGGGCCCTGAGTCGGCCGGCGCGTTCCCTGGCCCTGCTTGCTACGGAAAGGGGGGTCGGTACCCGACAGTCACCGATGCCAATGCTGTACTCGGCCGACTGCCCGCGGCCACCCGCTTGGGGGGCGACCTGGAACTGGACCTGGAAGCGGCCAGGGCCGCAGTCGCCACCCTGGCCGCATCCATGCAACTTGACCTTGAGGCAGCGGCACTCGGAATTGTGCAAATCGCGGACGAACGGATGGCGCGGGCCGTGCGACAGATTTCGGTCGGGCGCGGGTTGGACCCACAAGGAATGACCCTGTGTTGCTTCGGCGGCGCCGGGGGTCTGCATGTCTGCAGCTTGGCGGACCGGCTTGGGATCAGTCGGGCCTTGATCCCGCTCCACGCCGGCGTGCTCTCGGCTTTCGGGATGCTGGTGGCTCCCATGGAGGTGCACCGCTCACGGACCCACATCCGCCCACTCGAAGGCCTCTCTGGCGCCGAAGTGCAGCAACTGCTCGAACCCTTGGAGCGTTCCGCAAGATCCGAGTTGATCGCGGCCGGCGCCAATGCTGCTGCCCTGCAGGTTCGAGCATGCCTGGAACTGCGCTATACCGGCCAGAGCCATACACTGACGCTGCATGAGTTGGAACCTCAGCACGCGGCGGCCGGCTTCCACCAGGCGCACCGAAACCGCTTCGGGCACGACCTGGCCTTGCCGATCGAGCTGGTCACGCTGAGACTGTCAGCGCAGGATCCGGCACCGTCGATTCGGCTCGCGCCCTGGGCGCCTGCCGCCGTTGACCCGAAACCGCCCTGCAAGGTGCACGGGATCAAGCAACCAGTTCCCATTCTGGACCGCACCAGCCTGGCCTGTCACCAGCGTGTGGAGGGACCAGCAATCATCACCGAGGCGGTCTCAACCACCTGGGTGGCACCTGGATGGTCGGCTCAAGTGCATGATCAGGGCCAGGTGCTGCTGGAGCGGACTCAATAGTGCGGCTTCCCCTGGCGCTTTGTAAGCTCACCCCGGCGACAGAGCGCAGCAAAAAAAAGCCGCGCTACAAAGCGCGGCTCAAGCTGTGTTTCTACCCAGCTACCGGCCATCAAGCGGTAGCCAGTGGGTTGCGATGGATCAGAGGCTGCCCTCAATGGTCCAGCCGTCCCACCAGGGTGCGGTCTCACCGGGCTCAACTGCACCCACGTAGTCGGTCGCGTCGAGGAAGGTCGCGTCCGCCGTATCGGCAGCGCTGTAGTCGGCAACTGCAGCCAGGCTCGCAGCAGCATCGGTCGCGGCGTAGTTCGAGTCGAGGGCAGGATCAACCTCAGTGACGGAGCTGACTGCAGAGCTCAGCACATCGGCACCAAAGTCTTCATTGGTGGCCGTTTCGTCGTCGGCAACAAGCGATGCACCACAGTTGAACAGGGTGTCGATCATCAGCAGCTCGGTGTCGATGATTGCCCCAGTCGCGGCGTCGTCGATGTCCAGACAAGCATCAAACCCGGTGACAATGCTGTTGTAGAGGTAGACACCGGATCCGACCTTGAGCCGCACGCCGGTATCGCTGACACCGGTCTGACCGACAAAAGTGAAGTTCGCCAGCACGGGCTTCGAGCGCGGCGTTGCGTCGTTGCTGGGCCCGGCGTTGTCGGCTTCGATTCCGTGGTCCGCTTCGTCGTTCGCGTGAACCACCAGACCGTATTGCAGGTTGCCCTGATACCCTTCGTCCCAATCAACGCTGTCGTCCGAGTTGGAGGTGAGCACCAGATGGCTGACGTTCACGGTGCCGCCGAAAAACTCGACCCCGTCATCGGAGTTGTTGTGGACTTGGACATAGTCAACTTCAGTGCCACTGCCGACAGACATGAAAGAGATGCCGTTCAGCTCGTTGTCGGGGGAGACTTCATAGCCGGCCTCGGCAACCACCACATACCGAAGCACGCCGCTGTCGTCGGCAGGGTCCGTGCCACCGAAGAAGCCCACACCACCCTCGCCCTCAATGTTGCAGGGCGTGCCGCACAGGTTGCTTGGGGCAAAGCCCTGAATCACAAGACCTCCCCACTCGCCACGGCCATCATAGCCATCATCGGCAGAGCTGAAGATAATGGGAGCATCGGCGGTCCCCTGGGCATTGATTTGCGAGCCGCGGGTGATGATCAATGCATCTGCGGTGCGACCCACGATGTGGGTACCAGCTTCGATGGTCAGGACCACGTTGTTGGCATCGGCGGGGGTAGTCAACTCCTGGTTCCCGTTGCCCACAATGACGTTTCCGCGCAGTGCCCAGATGGTGTCAGAAGAGAGGGTCTGATTTGAGTCGATGGTGGCGCTGATTTCACAAACGTCGGTGCCGTTCGACTGCACCAGCGCAGTGGTCCAGGTGGGGCAGGTGGACAGGGTGGTAGACCCGCCGCCAGTGCTTCCACCATCGGACGTGCCGGTGCTGCCGACAGTGATGTTGATGTTGACGTCGTCTTCACCGCAACCGGCGACAGCCAGCATGCCGCTGGCGACCAGCACTGAAGTGAACAATTTCGAACGGTTCATACCAAATCTCCTCGATTCTCGAACTCGGAGCCTGCTCGTGAAAGCGGGCAGTCTAGGGTTGCAATGTGACAGTACGGTGAAGCGCTCAGTCGCGGCCGGGGGCCCAACTGATGGATGCACTCAAGGTCCGGCCCTCGGTGTAGGAACGGAAAGTCTTGCCGCCCTGAGTGAACTCGACCTCATCATCCAGCAGGTTGTCGATCGCCGCCTTGAGCGTCCATTCGGGGCTGAGCGCCACTTCATAGGTCAGGTCGATCAGGGCACGGGGCTGCTCTTTGACATTGGGCAGGTCCCCAACACCCACGTCCGAGATCCGCTCTCCCGCCTGGTTGAACAGCAGGGTCACCTTTTGCCCGGACAGCAGGTGGTCATAGCCAAGCTGTAAATTGATCACGTACGGGGACTGGCCTTGCAGTTCCCGCTCGGTTTCACCTGAAACGCCTCCGGCGGCTCCGAGCTCGACTTCCGAGTCGATCCAGGAGTAGTTTCCGCTCACAAACAGCAACTGGTCTTCGGTCTCACCAAGATAGAACTCTTTGCGGAAATCAATCTCGATGCCGTAATTGGTGGCGCTTTCTGCATTCTCGAAGGTGCGCGCACCCAGTGCAGTGCCAGATGCGGCGGTGAGCACCTGCTCGATCGGCTGATCAAAGTCCTTGTAAAAGAGCGCAACGGAGACACTCTCCGCAGTTGAGAAATACCACTCCCAGCGCAGGTCGAAGCTGTCCACCGTGGCCTGCTTAAGGTCTGGATTGCCACGCACCAGGTAGTCGAATTCCGGGTGGATGTACACGGCATTGGACAGCTCCTTAAAGTCCGGACGCGACACCGTTTGGGAATATCCGAAGCGCAGCTGTTGGTCATCGGTGAAGTTCCAGGCCACGGAAGCAGCGGGCATCAGGTCGGTGTTGTCGAGGCTCGCGGTCTCCGGTGCACCGGTCAGGAAGTCCGCGGTTCTCACCTCCTGGTCAGAGGATTCGATGCGGGCACCGACCATGACGCGGTAGATGCCATCGAAATCCGTGTCCAGCATGAGGTATCCGGCGAGAATGTCCCATTCGGCCTGGTAGCGGTCCGATGCGGTGGTTTCATTGCTCAGCACGTACTTTCCGGGGCCGATGTTGCCAGGAGACAACACCTCTTCCAGGTTGGGGTTGACGATCAGCGCCTGTTCCTCGGCACTGCTGCCACTCGAATCCCATTTGAAACCGAACCGAAGGGATTCGGACTCCCGCTCCTTGGTGGTGTAGGCCATTCCACCTTTCAGGTCGGCAAACACACCCTCGCCGAACTCAAGCGGAAGGGTCAGGTCGACCCCCAAATCGTGGGTGACATCGTCCAGTGCTTCAAAGCGCCGCTCCAAGGTGGCGTCGAAAAACTCAAGCACACCATCACCCGGTGGACGAAAGTCAATGTAGTCGTAGGTGCGCCGGTCCGGGGAATCGCGCTCTGCCTTGGAATAGGTGTACCGCCAGTTCAGCTGAAGGTCTTGGGCCTCTGCGAACAGGTGTTCGCCGAGGAATTGCTGAATGAAGACTTGACGCTCGACCCAGGCGAGGTCGAACTCGCGCGCCAGCTGGTCGTTCTCACCGTCGAACCCGTCACGGTATTTGGTTGAAGACGAGGACTTGCGCACCAGCAAGGTGTTGCTGTCGAGGCGGTGGTCAAAACCAAAGATGCCGCCGAAACTCAGCATTCCACCGAGTTCAATGTCGTTGGAAGCACGCAGATAGGAGAAATCATCCTGCAATGTGAGGTTGCCTGTATCAATGATGTACTCGCGCTCGACGCCATCATCCTGTACGGACCATTCGTTCTTGTAGCGGACGGAAGCGAGGAAGCCCCATTCGGAATCTGAACCCAGGTCATAGCGATTGCCCAGCGTCCACTCGATGCCGAAGTCCGGGTTCGCGGTCTCTTCTTCAATGTTGTAGTTGTTTTCGAAAGACTCCCCCAAGGATTCGATCAGGAAAGGGTCAAGCCCACCCGGATTGAAGACTGGATCGTAGGGGGAGATCTCGATGCGACCATTTTGTGTCACCGCGTCGACCAGCAGTGGCAGGTCGCGATCGCCATCGTCGAACCCGAGGAAATCGGTGTCGCTGCCGTCGTAGCTCACCACATCATCGCCCGTGGCCACGCTGTTGTATCCCACCGACAACGACAGTTCGTTGGTGAATGCGTCTGGGTAGGTCTTGGTGGTCAGACGAACCGTGCCCCCAGCGGCATCTCCGGGCAGGTCCGGCGTGTAGCTTTTTTGCACTTCGATCTGGTCGACCACGGCAGAGGGAAACAGGTCGAGCGGCACAACCCGACGGGTCGGATCTGTGCTTGGCATGGCGGCACCGTTGAGGGTGGTCCCCGTATAGCGTCCACCCAGGCCGCGCACCACGACAAACTTGTTGTCTTCCACCGTGAGCCCGGCCACCCGTTTAAGGGCCGATGCGACATTGCTGTCTCCGAAGCGGGCCAGTTGCTCCGTGTCCAGCACATCCAGAACCGCTTGCGCGCTGCGCTCGGATTCGGTACCGGTGTCTGGGGCGTAGGTGGCCACCGCAACCACCTCTTCAATCGGGCCGCCAGCAGATTCACCCCCGAGTTGTACCCGAGTGGAGACCGCCACGTTCGCCGGCACCCGCAACGCATCGAGGTTGCGGGCACTGTAGTCGGGATGGGCGATGGTCAGGCTGTAGGTACCCCGGGGGACCCGCAACGAAAAATTGCCATCGAAGTCGGTGGTGGCCGATAGGTCCAGCCCTTCGACAAACACCACCGCGCCTTCGATGGGCGATCCAGTCGCGCCGGACAGCACCTGCCCCTCAATGGATCCGGTGGGCATCGCATCGGTGGATCCGGGGACGAAGGTCGTGACCTCAACCGCAGGTGAGCCCTGCGCCGAGAGGTTCACGCTGATGTCAGCGCCCTCGGCATCCACAGCCGTGCTGAACTCGAAGCGCGCCTCGGTGCCGTCGGCGGCCCGAACCTGAACCTCATGGGTCCCCGCGTCCACATCGAAGACCACCACGCCAGCAGCGTCGGCGGTCGCCCGCTCGCCGTTCAGTGTGACCTGAGCGGCGGACGTTGGTGCGCCGTTGGAGAAGAGGTACAGCGCGACCTCACCCGCATGAACCGGGCTGATACCAGTTGCGAGTAGGCCGACGTACAAAGGAAGCGGCTTTTTCTTGAACATGGGAGATTCCTAAGCACAGGGAAGAGCGCCCGCTGCGGGTTGGAACACCAGCCAAAGCGGGTACCTGAACGGCGAGAAAGCCTAGCTCGGGAATGTGTCGGTTTAATGAAAACCAGAAGGAATGTCTTACAGGGGTCAACTATTGCTGGCGGCTTGCAAGGCCGCGCTGCGGGCCTGCTCCTGGTCAATGAACTTCAGCCACTGGCTGGCCAGCTTCTCACTGGCGTCGTGGGACTGGGCCTGTTGGAATGCCTGGGTCGCACCGCGGTAGTTTTCCGCGTTGTAGCGGGCCAACCCCTGGAGCACATAGGGCAGCTCGGGTCGGCGCAGACCTCCCTTGAGCAGCGCCTTACCCGCAGCGACATCGGCCGCCTCCCAGTGCTGCAGATCAAGCTCAATTTGAGCCAATTGCACGTACAGGTTGCCGTCGTCGGACATCCCAGCGGCCTCACTTAGAACCTCCACAGCGCGGTCATATTGCTTCGCGCTGATCAACGCATCCGCGAACAACTCCAGATTGCGGCGGTCGCGGGGCATTCGTTCGGCACTGAGCGCTCCATTGAGTACCTCGACGGCCTTCACGGGCACACCCTGGGCCAGCAACAGTTGCGCGAAGGAGTAAAAGTCGTTGGGTTTCTCCAGCACGCCTTGCTCGTATGCAGCTTCGAGTGTGGCCAGCTGTTTTTCTTCCTGACCGAGTTCAGCGTACACCGCGCCGAGCTGAATCCAGTACTCACGCTTGGGGTTGATTTCCAAGAGGGTGCGCAGAACATCGCGCATGGCGACAAAATCGTTCTGCTGGTAATGGGCCGCTCGCAACAGCAGGTACCAGTTTTCCCGCGGCTCGCGGCCCTGTGCCTCGGCCAATTCAATGGCCGCGCGAACAGGCGGAACCACCTCGTCATACTGGCCGAGTTGATAGTGCGCCTGGCCGAGGAGCAGAAGGGCATCGATCCCAGGCTCTTCAGTCTGCTCAAACCATGCCCGCAACGGCACGAGGGCCGCTGCGTAGTCCTCTTGAATGAAACGAATTTTCGCGAGGCTGAACAGGGTATTGCGCCGCAATGACTCGGGAACGGCTTGCATTGCCAGGATGGATGCATAGGCCGACGCCGCAGCGTCATACTGTTCCTGGCCGTAGTGGATGTAGGCCTTGAGGTTCAAGGCCATCGCCGCTTCATAGTCATTGCTGGCGCGCTCCTGTACCCGTTCGAGCAGCTGCAGGGCGCTGTCAACTTCCCCAGCATCGGCCAATTCCTGCACCCGGTTCAGACGCCTGTAGGCGTCTTGGCTGATGGTTTGGGTGCGCTTGGTGCGCGGCGGCTCTTCTTCTGCCACAGCGGGGCTGAATCCGGACCCAAACAGCAAGGTGCCACTGACCAGCAAGGCGCACCCGGTGCGAAACCATTTGTCCCACATAGGAATCACCGTTCCAACTCGAACCGAATCAAATTGCGCACGCCAGCAACGTCGATTGCGTCCCCGTTGACCACCTTGGGTTTGTACTTGAACTTCTTGACCGCATCGAGGGCTGCCTGTTCAAACATGCCTGGCGGCTGAGCCTCGATCACACGCGGATCGATGACGTTGCCCGCTCGGGTCACCGTAAACTCGACCAGCACATAGCCTTCAATGCCGCGGGCCAGCGCGCGGCGCGGATACGTTGGAGCCACTTTGAGAATCGGCAGGTACTCCCCGTCGCTGTCACCACCGACCATGCCCGAACTGAGGCCAACATCGGTTTCCATTGGCACAGCCCCCAGGGCAAACTCGGAGTCACTGCTCACCTGGGCCCGCTCCATCCGCGGAGTCTCGGGGGTGGGCGGCGGCTCAGGGGGCGGCGGCGGTTTGGGCGGGGTCCGCTTCTTGGTCTCCACCTGTTCCTGCTGCTTAACCCGCACAAAGTCCACCACGTGGCCGGTCGGCGTGTCGGTCAGCGCTTCTTTTCCCGTTTCGATCAGCGTCTGCATCAGATAGAAAATCAGCAGGCTGACAACCGCCGCACACAGGAACGCGATGGGATAACGCAGGATCACTGGTCTTGGCTGGTGGCGATCGAAATGTTGTACACGCCCGCTTCCCGAGAGGCGTCCATGACACCGACCAGCAGTTTGGTCGGCGCCTCTTCATCCGCCTGGATGACCACGGTGCCCTGCGGGTTCTCGGCCGACAGGCGTTCAATGTTGGCGCGCACCGAACTCAGATCGATCCGTCGCCGGTTGATCCATATCTCGCCATTGGCGCTGATCCCAACCAGGATGTTGGCGCGGTCTTGCTGGGTCGCAGTGTTGGCCTCGGGCCGGTTGACGTCGATGCCCGATTCTTTCACGAAACTTGCTGTGACGATAAAGAAAATCAACATGATGAACACCACGTCGAGCATGGGTGTGACGTTGATTTCGTCCTCTTCCACTTCAGCGTGGCTGCGCAGAAACGACATTCGCATGGTTCAGGCCCCGAAAGTCAGCTGTTCGTTGAGGCGGTGCTGGCGCCGTTCAAGGCTGCGCTTCAGCAGGGTTTGCGCAAACACACCGGTGAGGGCCCCCACCATACCTGCCATGGTGGGCATGGTGGCCTTGGAAATCCCGGAAGCCATTGCCCGCACGCTGCCGGTGCCCATCGACGCCATGACATCAAAGACTTCAATCATGCCGGTGACCGTGCCCAAGAGCCCAAACAGGGGGCACAGCGACACCAGCGCCTTGATCAGATCCATGTTGCGTACACTGTCGGCTTCGAAGGCCGCCAAGCGCGCTGAGCGGATCTGGTGCGCGCTCCAAGAGCTGTGCTCCCCACGCCCCCGCCACTCTTCCACGATGGCCTGCATCCGCCGCGGCAATCCCCACCAGAGGTACAGCAGGCGCTCAAGGATAAAGCCCCACATCACGAAAATGACGCCAAGCAGCACCAGCAGGACGTCACCGCCCCGCTCAATGAACAGGACGATGGGTTCTAGGATTTCAAGCTGCAGGAGCATGGTGGGTTTGGGTTGCAGCGTCGCGCTCGGAGTGTTCGGCAATCAGCCCAATGGCCTGGCGCTCCAACACCTGACTCAGGGCACGGCTGCGGCCATTGACCAGGGTGTGCAACAGCACGGCGGGAATGGCCACCGCGAGGCCAAGCACCGTGGTCACCAGCGCCTGGGAAATCCCGCCCGCCATCAGTTTGGGGTCACCCGTCCCAAACAGGGTCATGGCTTGGAAGGTGTTGATCATCCCGGTCACGGTGCCCAGCAGGCCGAGCAGCGGTGCCACCACCGAAATGATTTTGAGCAACGGCAAAAACCGGGTCAGCCGCGGCGTCTCTGACAGCACGGCTTCACCCACCTTGAGTTCCAGGGTTTCGTTGTCTTCACTGCGGTTTTTGGCATACACGGCCAGTACGCGACCGAGCGGGTTTCCGGTGTCCGGCTCTGCCTGGCGCATTTGTCGATGCACCCGGGCGCTCACCACAGCCAGGTACACCAAGCGCTCCAACGCCAGCAGCAGGGCCACTACACCGAGCGCCAAAATGATGTACCCAACAACACCCCCCTGGTCTATCCGCTCGCGCAGGTCCGGCGCCCGGATCAGCAGGGACAGCAGCGCCCCACGGGATGGATCCAGCCAGAAATCCGCCCGCTCGCCGGTGGGCGCACTGACGTAGCCTTCGGCGGTGTCCACGTAGCGTGCCGCGGGCTGGCGCACCAACTCAACCAAGCGGTTGGTCTCATCCTCCCACGTCAGGTACCGCCCGTCGTCGGCCCGAACCACATTAAAAGCACCCACACGCACCACATCCGCGGTCGTGCGCTCGCCGCCGCGACTGACCACTTCTGCCGAATAGGTCAGCGTGCGTCCGGTGGCGACCATCTCGCGCTGTTCTTCGAACCACAGACGCTCCAGGTCGCTGATGGCGGGGAGCCGGTCATTCGAGCCTGCTTTGGAAATCAGTGCATCGAGAAAGTCTTCTCGCCCAGGATACTGGGAGCTGGTCACCGACGCGCCGAGGACCGCTTTGGTGTCCGCAGCCACCTGCTGAACCACACCGAAGAGTTCGCGCAGCTCGCCCAGGCTCTCGTTCAGTTTTTCCTCCAGCTCCGTGATGCGTTCTTCGTTCGCACGGAACTCGCCCTCCTTCACTTCGCTTTCCTGCTCCAGGGCGGTGCGACGTGCCTGAGCGTCGTTGAGCAGCTGCTCTTGCGCTTCCACTTGTGAGCGGAATTCGTTGATCCGCTGCTGATAGAGGGCGCGGTCACGGGTCATGCCTTGCTCAACACGTTCGAGCAGCTGTTCAAGCGAGGTCGCACGGTCTGATTCGGCCGCCTGCACCACCGTTGCAGCCAATGCCCAACACAGCAGGAGATAGACAGGTCTCATGGCTTTCATTGGGTGGGCTCCGGCGTCGGCAACGGCAGTTTGATCAAATCGGGGGCAGCTTGCTCGCGGGCAATGCGCAAGCCACGGTCCAGTTGACTTCGGTAGCTTCGGTCCAGGGGTGCCCAGCTGGCCGCCTTCGCGTCCCAGGCTCCCAGGTCGGTGCCATCAAGCGACTGGTAGAACAGCCCGATTCGGCCAATGCGCAGGAATTCAACCTCTTGGGCACCACCGGCGGTCTCGAGTTCGCCCCGGTAGGCTTCGATGGTGCGCCCGTATTCCATCTCGGTGAGGTACGCCTCATGGATGTTGCGAAACTTCTCGGCGGCGGTGACATCCGCGCGGTCCACCAGCGCTTGCAGGTGCTCAACCCGTGCGGTGCGCTCGCCTTGCAGGAATGGCACATCAAGCGCCACAAATTGATCAAGGGCGTCAATCATCTTGAGCATGAGCGGCATGATCTGGCGCTCGATGAGGGTCGCTTCTTCGATCGACTGGTTGAGGTTGTCCATCTCATCGCGCTGGCTCTGCAACTGGCGGTCGAGCTGCGCGACGTACACCTCCAGTCCATCGATTTCTTTGTTAACGCGGCTGTACTCCTGAACCAGGCCACGCCGTTCCTGGTCCATTTTCTCCAGCTGTTGCTGAGCTGCCTGGCCGCGCTCGGTGCGCTTGACACCCTGCTCTATGGTTTCATCGACCTGGGCCACAGCCAGCGCACAGGCGCAAAATGCCGCAATTCCCACGATTGCTCTTGGTCCACTCATTGACACGATTCAAGACCCTTCATCGACAATTCAACCGTTTCCCGCCAGGGAACCCGCATGAGATGGGTCCCAACCAAAGGGGCGGGGAGCGTAACCCTGCAATGTGACAGTTGCGTGAACCCTGCCGGATCTGCCGGTTGCCCGCGCCCCAACGATTTGGAGGCCCGCGGGATATCGGCCTGCTCAGCTGTGCGCGGCGTTGTGGTCCGTTGGGGAGTGGTAGTAGAAGCTCGACTCGGCGAGTTCATCGACAAGCGTGCGCAGGCGTGCCTGGCGCCGCTCTGCGGTGGCGACATCGGCACATTCATCGCAGGCGCGGTTCTCGCAGGGCTGACGCGAGAACAGCCAGTAATGGATTGCTCCGGCCAACAACTCGTCTGCAATGTCCCACAGATCGGCGTCTTCGTGGGCCTCGGCGAAGTGGTTCGCTAGGGAGATGGTTTGCTCAGCCAGATCGGCTTGTAGGGATTGCTCTAGGTCACTCATGAAAACTCCGTGGCGCCACTGCCATCGAACCAGGCCCGTTCCGCAGGGCCACACAGGATATCAGACGCTTGGGGGCGCTCCGGCTGGCAACCGTCTGCGGCGCCGGAATCCCTTCTCAGCTTCCACGACCAGCAGCACCGTCCAGGGCAAGGTGCAGCACACCGACAACTCCCAAGCCGCCAAAGGGCTGGTGTGAAGCAGCGCTGACAGCGCAGGTACATAGATCGCCGCGAGTTGTAGGCCAACCGTAACCACCACCGCGCCCATCAGAGGGAGGTTGCTACAGAGCCCGATGGAAAACAAGGAGGCCCGCTCGCTGCGGATCGCGAGCACATGGACCAGTTGGGAAAAGGTCAACACCGTGAACACCATGGTCGGCCAGTTTTCCGATCCCGCCGCTCGGCCAATGGACATCGCCGCCAGGGACAGCACCCCGATCAGCAGCCCAACTCCGAGCATGTGTTGCCACTGGCCCTGGGCAAAGAAACTCTCCTGCGGCGGACGTGGCGGGCGCTCCATGAGACCGGGCTCCTCGGGCTCGCTGGCGAGCGTCAGACCCGGCAGCCCATCGGTCACCAGGTTGATCCAGAGGATGTGGATCGGCAGGAGTGGAACCGGCCACCCAAGAAGCGGCGCGAGAACCAGGGTCCAGATCTCGCCCGAGTTCGACGTCATGGTGTACTTGATGAATTTGCGCAGGTTGTCGTAGATGCGCCGCCCTTGACGGACGGCGGCGACGACGGTGGCGAAATTGTCGTCCAGCAGCACCAGATCCGCTGCCTCCCGCGCCACGTCGGTTCCACGATTCCCCATCGCCACGCCCACCGCTGCGCGACGCAAGGCAGGGGCGTCGTTCACTCCATCTCCCGTCATCGCCGCGTACTCCCCGGCTGCCTCCAGGGCTTCGAGAATGCGCAATTTCTGCTCGGGGCTCACCCGGGCATACACCCGCACCCGCTGCACCGCCTGCACCCATTGGTCGGGGCCGAGCCCCTCAAGCTCAGCGCCCGTCAGCACCTCCGCGTCGGCCGGAGCGATACCGACCCGTGCAGCAATCGCGCGGGCAGTCCCAGGGTGATCCCCCGTGATCATCAGGGTCTGAATGCCAGCTTGGTGACAGGAGGCCACTGCTGCAGCGGCTTCGGGGCGCGGCGGGTCCATGAGCGCGACCAGGCCCTGGAGCACCAGATCGGTTTCGACTTCCACGCCATCCAGCGAGGCGGGATCCGCGCCCAAATCTCGGGTGGCAAGGGCCAACACACGGTACCCGGAATCGGCCCAGTGTTCGATCTGTGTGGCCACATCCGACGGCACCGGCGTGCCACCCTGGAGCGAGCCGCACAGCGGCAGCACCACCTCCGGGGCACCCTTGGTGCATGCCAGTACGCCATCTGCGGTGCGGTGCACCGTCGTCATGCGTTTGCGTTCCGAATCAAACGGCAGTTCGCTGATTCTCGGGGCCTCAGCCTGCGCGGCCGGCGGCTCGAACCCAGCGCTCTGCGCCGCCTCGACAAGCGCAACCTCCGTGGGGTCCCCCACCCAGACGCCGTCGCCGGTCCGGGAAACATCGCTGCACAAGACCATGCACTGAAGCACACCGATCGGCGCAGCGGCGAGTGCGTCGTGCTCGGCTCCTCCAAACCAGTACCGGTCCGCGTGCATGTGGTTTTCGGTGAGGGTGCCGGTCTTGTCGGCGCAGATGTAGGTGACCGAGCCCAGCGCCTCCACTGCCGGCAACCTCCGAATCAGCGCCTGATGGCGCACCATGCGCCGCGCCCCAAGCGCCAGTGCCACGGTGACCACCGCCGGCAGGGCCTCTGGGATGGCAGCAACCGCCAAACTCACCGCGGTCATGAACATGGCAAACGGCGGCTGCCCTGCCGCAAGACCGGCGCCGAACAACAGCGCGCAGAGGCCCAGCACGCCGACACTCAGTCGACGGCCGAACTGGCGCAGGCGATGCTGCAGGGGTGTGCGACTGGCCGCGCCGCTCAGCAAACTGGCAATCCGGCCGATCTCGGCCTCCGGCCCGGTGCGCACCACCAGCCCCATGCCCCGACCGGACGTCACCAGCGACCCGCTGAAGGCCATGGTGAACTGCTCCGACACAGGAGCGTGTTGGGGCACGAGCGCAGCGGCGTCCTTGGCAACCGGCTGGGACTCTCCGGTCAGCAGCGACTCATCCACCTGCAGCTCGTGGGCCTCGACCAGCCGCAGGTCAGCGGGCACCTGGTCCCCGGCCTCGACCGTGACCAAATCGCCTGGAACCAACTCGATGGCATCGATCTGTGTGGTCTCAGTGCCCCGAACCACACGGGCCATTCGAGCCCTGAGGCCAGCCAGCGCCTCGAGTGCCCGCTCCGCCCGAAATTCCTGAAAGGCGCCAATAAGCGCGTTGAGCACGACGATCACCAGAATCGCCACACTGTCCAACACTTCCCCCAACCAACCGGAAGCCGCTGCGGCGATGCACAGGACCACCACCATGAAGTCGGTAAACTGCCCGCCCAACAGCTGAATCAAAGAGCGTTTGTGTGGCGTCGGCAGGCGGTTGGGCCCAGCGTCACGTCGACGGGCGTGGACCTCTTCCACAGAGAGGCCCGCACCCAGGTCAACGCTGAGCTTGGCTGCGCAATCCTGCGCATTCCACTGGTGCCAGGTCGCCTCATCGCTGGGTTCTTGGGAGGTCACGGGCCGAGGTTCACTCCAGTTGGCCCCACGCCAAAGCGCTGGCGCCAGGAACAAGAAACCCCCGTAGGATAAACCAGTTGCAACTGCCCCTCGTCGGAACTTTGCGGACCGAAGGAAAGACTAAACCGGCAAAGGGTCAATGGCCGTCGGGGATCCCATGTGGAGATGCACATGCCGGCACAGCTGAATGTCGGGCTGCTCGGCGCGGCACTTGTCGCCCAGTGCCTCTCCTGGTTGGCGCTCAGCGCGCAGGGTGGGATCGGCTTCGCTGGGGCACTGGCGGGGGTGTTGCTGACACCGCTGCTGTGGTCGTTGATCCATGAAGCCATCCACGGACACCTGTACCGACAACCGGCTTGCAGCCGAAGGGGCGGTCGGCTGCTGGCGGTCGGTTTCGGTGCGCCCTTCGCGGTACTCCAGGCAGGTCATCTGTTTCATCACCGGTTCAACCGCAGCGCGCTGGAACGCACCGAAGTGTATGACCCCCGTGTCACCCCAGCCTGGCAGGCGGCGGTCGCGTACTATTTCCGACTCCTTGGTGGCCTCTACCTCGCAGAGTGGCTCAGCAACTTTCTGGTCTGGTTGCCAAGGCCTTGGCTGAGGAAAGGATTGGCCTGGGCTTCGGACGGCCGCCCCCGCCAATGGGACACCCACCCACTGGCAGCCATGGTCATGGCACCTCGGGCGCTGCATGAGGCACGCCGGGACGCACTGGCAGTTCTCATGGTTTGGGGCGGCGTGTCACTGATCGCCGAGCCGGGCTGGCTGGCGGCGTTGTTGCTCGGCCGTGGGCTCTGGGTGTCGTTGTTCGATAACCTCTACCACTACGGCGCTCCCTTGAATGACCGGCTCGCAGCCCACGACGTCCGCACACTGCCTTGGCTGCAAGCGGGGATGCTGAACTTCAACCTCCACCACACCCACCACTGCCATCCGCAGTTGCGCTGGTGGGAGCTGCCGGGGGCAGCCGACCAGCAGCAGGTTCCCGGACCCACGCTTCGCGACGCGCTGCTTCAGCAGCTGGCTGGGCCTCGCCCGTACGGGTCCGGCGAGCAGTCGCCCGAACGGCCTGCTCGAACCGAATAGATGCTCATTGTTCGGGTGGGACGACTTCGAACTCGAAGATCGCCGCGCGGGCTGCTGGTGAAAGCGGAATCGATCGCTGGGTCTCGTGGTCGAAACACACCATGCGTCCGACGCTGCTGGCAATCAGCTCCTCGCTGCCATGCAGGAAAATACCCGTGGTGAAGTCGTAGCTGCGCTGGCCCAAACGGCTGATGCGCACAGCGATATCGATGTCCGCGGGAAACCGCAATTGCTGGTGGTAGCGGCACTGAATGTCTCCGACAACACCGGTCCAGGCAATGTCGGGGAAGGCCGCCTGCAGCGCCATTCCATACTGCACGCGGCCGGTTTCGATGTACCGGAAAAAGGTCACGTTGTTGACGTGACCGATGGCATCCATGTCCCCCCATTGAATGGGCATGGTGTACTGCACACGAAATTCACTCCTGCGCATCGGACAGCTCCTTCGACTACCTGAACCGAAAAAGCGCTGGATTCTACGCAAAAGTCAGGGCGGCGCCCAGCAGCGGGCCAATCGCTAGTCGTTCTTTGCTTCCTGGCGCGACACGATTCGACTGATGGTGGTGTAGTGCAGCTTGAAGTGGTCAGCGATTTGGCTCTGGGTATAGTGGCCAGAGGCGAAGGCCTCGTAGATCGCCCGATCGCGGTCCTTGAAGCGTTTCTCGTAGCTGGCCAGCGACTTCACCGAAGCGGGCCGTGGACGCGCCTTGCCCTCTTTGGCCACCCGATCCGCTTCCGATTGCAGCCGCTTTTGCATGCGCTTGATGAACGCAGCGTCACCCAGAAAAATCTGGTGTTTGGCCAACAGCCACACCGGGTCACGCCCGCGCGCTTGTGCCACGGCTTCCTTGTAGGCTTCAGTCGCGGCTGCGGGCTTGTCAGCGAAGACCGCAAGCGCACCATTAAGATCAAACCAGGGGGCAGGGGCCCGCTTGCCGAGCAAGGTTCGGTGGCTGGTCCAGCGCCACTGGTTCGCCGTGCGGACGATACCTGCGCGCACAGGCTCGACAGAAAGGTCGGCCAAGAGGGGTGCCAGGAAGTTCTTCTCATCGACCACGATTGACTTGAAGCGGCCCTGGAACAGGTGGCCATCGACATTGTGCCGGCGGTTGAAACTCTGCGTGTAGACGCCGTTGAGTTGGCGCATTCCCTTGGAGAGATTGGGTTTGGGCGTTCGCACGACCAGAAAGTAGCTGTCGTCCAATAGGGCGTATCCGTGCAGGATCCACCCGTAGCGCTCACAGCTATGCTGGAGTACACGCAGAAACTCTTCCCGGTCGTCGTCGTCCTTGAAAATGGTTTGCTCATCCTGACCCTTGGCGACCACCAAGTAGAGCGCATTGTTGAATTCAAGACGAAGAGGTCGTGCCACCTTTAGTGCTCCCTACTTTGCCAATTGCCGATCCATGGTCCTACTGTATCAAAGACCTGGCGCCTGAACGAGCCACCGATGCGAGCCTTCACCCACCCGGACCACTGCGATTCAGTATAGGAAAGAATCGACCAAACCACCGGTTTTCGGCTCTGGGTGCGGGGTGCTGTTCTTTCATCGTCATTCCACCGTTACCGATTTGGCCAGGTTCCGCGGTTGGTCGACATCTGTCCCTTTGAGGACGGCGACATGGTAGGCAAGCAACTGCAGTGGCACCGTATAGACAACCGGTGCCAGAAGATCGTTCACGCGCGGGAGGGCCACGAGATGCGAATCGTCAAACCCCGTGACTTCCTCTTCCGCGAATACATAAAGTTCTCCACCTCGGGCCCGGACCTCCTGCAGGTTGGAGCGCAACTTCTCGAGCAATTCATTGTTTGGCGCTACCGTAATCACCGGCATGTCAGCGTCAACCAGCGCCAAGGGTCCGTGCTTGAGCTCTCCAGCAGGATAGGCTTCGGCGTGGATGTACGAGATTTCCTTCAGCTTAAGTGCACCTTCCATGGCCACCGGATACAAGGCACCGCGGCCCAGAAACAATGCGTGGTGCTTTTCAGCGAACTGCTCGGCCATGCGGGCGATCGCATGGTCTTGGTCCAACACCTGCTGAATCTGTGACGGCAGTGCGTGCAGCGCCTCGACCGCGGTGCGTTCCTGTTCTTTATTCAAGGTCTGGTGACGCGCGAGCGCCAAGGTCACCAAAAACAGGCCAACCAGCTGGGTGGTGAAGGCCTTGGTCGAGGCCACTCCGATCTCAGGTCCTGCGCAGGTCATCATGACAAGGTCGGATTCACGCACCAGTGAGCTTGCCGGCACGTTGCAGATGGCCAGGGTACCGAGGTACGGAAGGTCTTTGGCCATGCGCAGCGCTGCGAGCGTGTCCGCAGTTTCTCCCGACTGCGATATCGTCAGAAACAGGGTGTCCTGCGGTACCGCCTGCGCGCGGTAGCGAAACTCACTGGCCACTTCGATGCGGCAGGGCAACCCGGCCAGGGCTTCGATCCAGTACTTGGCGATGTAACCCGCATGATAACTGGTGCCACAAGCCACGATTTGCACAGCCTTTGCCGCGGACAGCAATGCCTCGGCCTCTGGTCCTAGGGCTTGTTCCAATACGCGGTCGCTCGACACCCGTCCCTCAAAAGTGGCTTGGACCACCGCCGGCTGCTCATAAATCTCCTTGAGCATGTAGTGGCGGTACTTGCCGCGGTCACTGACCTCAACGGCCTGGTCAAGCTGGACGAGGGCGCGGAGTGCCTCAACGCCGTCTCGATCCCAGATCAACACCCCACGGTGACGCACCATCGCAACGTCACCTTCTTCCAGGTACAGGAACCGGTCAGTCACCTGACGCAGCGCCAAGGGGTCCGACGCAATGAAGTTCTCGCCGATGCCGATCCCGATCACCAGTGGGCTGCCTTGGCGCGCGGCGACGATCTGGTCCGGGTGGCTGCGGTGAATCACACCCAGTGCAAAGGCGCCGGTCAGACGTTGCACCGCATTGAACACCGCTCGGTGGAGGTCGCCCACGCGTGTGTAGTGGTGGTGGACGAGGTGGGCGATGACTTCAGTGTCGGTGTCCGAGTAAAACTGATAACCCGCTGCTTCCATCTCGGCGCGCAGGGGCACGTAGTTCTCAACGATGCCATTGTGCACCACCGCCAGGTCACCGGATGAGATGTGGGGGTGCGCGTTGGTTTCGTTGGGAACACCATGGGTCGCCCAACGGGTGTGGGCAATGCCGACATTGCCGGCAAGCGGCTGCTCCTCCAAGGCGGCCTGCAGGACCGCGACCTTGCCCTGGCGGCGGTGGCGACCCAGTTGGTGGGTGCTCGGTTCGAGTACCGCCATGCCCGCCGAATCGTAGCCTCGGTACTCAAGTCGGTGCAGACCTTCCAGTAAGATTTCCGCGACCTGGCGCTCGCCGATGGCGCCCACGATTCCGCACATGCTCTGTCCCCTAGGTCTGTATCACTTGGCCTTGCGTTTCCAGTCCGGCAGGTTGCGTTGCCGCGCCCGGCCAATTCCAAGCCCATCTGCGGGCACATTGTGGGTGATGACCGAACCTGCGGCCACGGTTGCCCTCGCTCCAACCCGCACCGGCGCAACCAAGGCGGTGTTGGAGCCGATGAATGCGCCTTCTTCAATTTGGGTTTGGTGCTTGGATTGGCCGTCGTAGTTGCAGGTGATGGTGCCCGCGCCCACATTCACTCCCGGGCCGATTTCGACATCACCGAGATAACTGAGGTGGTTGGCCTTCGCGCCCACGCCCAGGCGAGCTTTCTTGGTCTCGACGAAGTTTCCGATGCGGGTGTTGGGGCCGAGTTCTGTGCCCGGGCGCAAGCGGGCGAACGGGCCAACCACCGCGCCGGGACCCACCAGAGCGCCATCGACAATGGACTGCGCCTCGATGCGGGCTCCCGCGGCGATGCTGCTGTTGCGGATCCACGTGTTGGGGCCAATGTAGACGCCCTCTCCAAGGGACACTGTGCCCTCGAAGACGCAGTTGACGTCGATGACGACGTCTGGGTCGCAGTCTAGGACACCCCGCAGGTCGAAGCGGGCGGGGTCCAAGATGCTGACACCGCTGAGCATGAGCTCCTGCGCGACCTGCAGCTGCAAGTGGCGCTCCAAAGTACCGAGCTGGAGCCGATCGTTGATGCCCTGCACTTCCTCCGGACTGGCGGCGAACACCGAGCGCACTGGAGTGCCCTCAGCGCACGCGAGTGCCACGATGTCGGTGAGGTAGTACTCATTTTGACTGTTGTCACTGCGAAGGCCTTCCAGCCAGCAGCGCAGCCGCGCTGTCGGCATCGCCATGATGCCTGTGTTCACTTCGGTGAGTTCACGCTGAGCCGCGGTCGCATCCCGTTCTTCGACGATGGCGGCGATCTGGCCCTGTTGGTCGCGCACGATTCGCCCGTACCCTTGGGGGCGTTCCAGATCGACCGTGAGCACCCCCAGGGCTTCTTGGTGGGCGACTGCAAGCAAGGCTTCGATGCTCGCCCGACTCAGCAGGGGCACGTCGCCATAGAGCACCAGGGTGTGGCCTTTCGGATCCAGCGCGTCGAGCGCCTGCTGCACGGCATGACCCGTGCCCAATTGTTCGGATTGGGACACCCAGTTCACCTCGTACCCGGTGCTGGCCGCTTGAACCGCGTCCGCGGCGTGCCCGACGACCACGTGGATGCGGGCACCGGTAAGACAAGAGGCCGTTTCAAGTACATGGTGGAGCAAGGGACGCCCGGCCAACGAATGCAGCACCTTGGGCTGCGACGAACGCATGCGGGTGCCCTTGCCCGCCGCCAGAACGACTACATCCAACCCCATGGTTTCCCCCTAAAAAAAAGAAAGGGCAGCCGAAGCTACCCTTTCAAGTGTAAGCGGTTTTCGTGGTGCTGCAGCACTACCCCAACCGGTCCCTCAACTGGCGAATCGTTCGCAACTGGGCCACCGCGTGGGCCAGTCGGGCGGCCGCAACCGCGTAGTCGAGCTCGCTTTGGCGGTCTTCCAAGGCCTCAGCCGCCTGACGACGTGCTTCCTCGGCCGCTGCCTCATCTAGGTCAGCCGCTCGCACCGCAGTGTCTGCAAGCACAGTCACCGTGCCCGGCTGGACTTCGAGAAATCCGCCACCGACAAAGAAAACGCGCTCCTTGTCTCCGGGGAGGGCAACCCGAACCGGCCCCGGCTGCAACCGGGTGAGCAGGGGAGCATGCCCGTAGTAGATTCCAAGGTCGCCCTCGGTTCCGGCGGCGGTTAGAGACTCAACCAGTCCCGAATACAGGCTTTCCTCGGCGCTGACAATGTCACAGTGTATGGTCATGGCCATGTGCAAATGTGCTCCGCTGCGCGCTGTTTAGAGCGTCTTGGCTTTCTCGATCGCTTCCTCGATGGTGCCGACCATGTAGAA
>DHQM01000168.1:28391-28889 GCA_002408105.1 Gammaproteobacteria bacterium UBA5338
TGCCGACCATGTAGAACGCCTGTTCCGGCAAGTCGTCGTAGTCGCCCGCCAAGATGCCTTTGAAGCTGGCGATGGTGTCCTTGAGGGGCACGTACTTCCCACTCGCACCGGTGAACACTTCCGCGACAAAGAAGGGTTGCGACAGGAAGCGCTCGATTTTGCGGGCGCGTGCGACGGTGAGCTTGTCTTCTTCGGACAACTCATCCATCCCAAGAATCGCGATGATGTCTTTGAGCTCTTTGTAACGCTGCAGGGTATTCTGAACCCCGCGCGCCACGCTGTAGTGCTCGTCGCCCACCACCAATGGATCGAGCTGACGGCTGGTCGAGTCCAGCGGATCGATCGCCGGGTAGATCCCGAGTTCGGCAATTTGACGAGACAACACCACGGTCGCGTCCAAGTGTGCGAATGTGGTCGCTGGAGAGGGGTCGGTGAGGTCATCGGCCGGAACATACACGGCCTGGATCGAGGTGATCGAAGCTCGGCCGAATGCCCTCC
>DHQM01000229.1:0-126 GCA_002408105.1 Gammaproteobacteria bacterium UBA5338
CTGGGGGGTGAATCGGATCTGTTTGCCTACGCCATGCTCGGCGTGCAGTCCCCGGACACCTTGGCTGCTTCGCGAAGCTACAGTGCCAATTTTGACATGGACCTGTATGTCGGAGACGTTGCCAAC
>DHQM01000229.1:397-2647 GCA_002408105.1 Gammaproteobacteria bacterium UBA5338
GTATGTCGGAGACGTTGCCAACCCGCAGGACCTGCTCCTGGGGCTGATGGATCCGGTTGGCATGGGCGATTTTGACACGCTGAACTTCCAGGTGCGGGTGGAAAACACCACCCTGGTCAACCTTAGCTTCTACGACCCGGACGCGGCGGAGTACTTCTTTGATGACTACACCTTGCATCTGGGGGATTGGAGCAGCTACGTTTCGACAAATGACATCCTGGATGTCTACGTGAGCTTGACCCTGACGGGCGACGAACCCGCTGCTGGTTTTTCCGCGGAGTTGTTGCTCGGCAACTCGACCTTGGGCTCAGGGCCTGCACCGGTTCCCCTGCCCGCAGGTGCATGGCTGCTGCTCTCCGGCCTGACCGGCCTGGGGCTCTTCGGCCAGCGCCGGCGCAAGGTCTGACTCTCGAGGCGGGGCCGCGGTTCGGCCCCGCCCCCAGCGCGTGTTTGCCGAGCCGTTCGCGAGGCCTGGAGAAAAGGCCCGACGCTTCGCGTTGGGCTTTTCTTCTTATGCGTGATGCGTGCAGCGAATGGCTGCCCGCGGCAACAGGGATAGGTTGCGAGCGAGGGCCCGCGCTTCTGCACGGGTATATCCCTTGGGTCTACACCAACGGCTTGGTGTAGACCTGCGCGTTGCGCTGGTAGTTGTAGAGTGAGCGGCGCTCTGCCGGTAGGGCATCGATCGGAGCCGGCACAAAGCCGCGCTCGCGGAACCAGTGGGCCGTGCGGGTGGTGAGGACAAACAGCCGCTCCATGCCTTGGCTCCGGGCCAGGGACTCGAGGTGACGCAGCAGCCCGTCGCCGCGCTCGCCGTTGCGGTATTCCGGGTGAATGGCAACACAGGCGACCTCACCGGACTGCTGGGACGCGCCGGGACAAGGGTACAGGGCTGCGCAGCCGATGATGAGCCCATCGCGGTCGATCACAGTGAAACGGTCGATCTCCGTTTCCAACCGCTCGCGTGAGCGGCGCACCAGGGTGCCGTCGGCCTCAAGTGGACGGATCAATTCCATCAGCCCGCCAACGTCGTCGATTTGGGCCGGGCGCAGGGATTCGTAGGCGTCGCTCAGCAGCAGGGTACCGGCGCCATCGCGGGTGAACAGCTCCGTGAGCAGCGCGCCGTCCTGCTGGTAGCTGACGATGTGGCCGCGGCGCACGCCGCCACTGCAGGCGTGCACGCAGGCACGCAGCGCCGGGCTCCCGGCGAGCTCGCCCGCTGTGAGTTGGGCGCGGGCCTGTTGCAGGGGCAGCAGACGCAGCAGCTGGCCGCTTGCATCAAGGACACCGGGCTTGTCGCTGAAGGCGATGAGTTTTTCTGCGCCAAGGGCGATGGCGACTTCGCCAGCCAAGGTTTCGAATGAGAGGTTGAACAGTTCCCCGGTGGCGGAGTAGCCGACTGGCGGGATGAGCACCAACTCCCGCTTGTTCAGGTGGTTGGTGATGGCGTCGCGGTCCACTCGGCGTACGCTGCCGGTGTAGCCGAAATCAACGCCCTCATGGACCCCGTATGGTTTGGCGAGCACGAAGTTGCCACTCACCACCCGCAGGTCGGCGCCCCGGCTGGCTTCAAGTGGGGCGCTGGCCAGCTGTGCTTCGATCTCCAGGCGCAGCACCCCCACGGCCTGTTTTACGCTCTCCAGGGCGGCCGAATCGGTCACCCGCAGGTGGTCGTGGTATGCGCTCGGCAGGTCGTGGTCGGCCAGGTGGCGGGCGATCTGCGGGCGGGCGCCAAACACCAGAACCAGCCGCACCCCCAGGCTGTGCAGCAGACGAAGATCCTGGGCGATCGCCGCAAAGCCGGAATGGGCAATGGCTTCGCCGCTCAACATCACAACGAAGGTGCGGTCGCGGTGGTTGTTGATGTAGGTCGAGGCGTGACGAAACCAGCGCACGTATTGGGGGGCCTCGGGCGCTGTGATCGTGGACGGCTCTGGCGTGTCGGGCATGGTGCGCACTCAGGACGGGACAGCGGGGGCAGGCGCTGGTGTGTGTGGCTCGGCACAGCAACTGTGAATCAACGCTTGCAGGAGGGCGACGGTCGGCTCCAGCTGGGCGACTTCGAGGTACTCATCAGGCTGGTGGGCACAGTCGATTTCGCCGGGGCCGAGCACCAGGGTGTCCACATCAAGAGCACTCAGAAAGGGGGCTTCAGTTGCGAATGCCACCGCCCCCGCCCGTTGACCGGCGAGGGCTTCCACTTGGGCCACGAAGGGCCGGTTTTCCGGTGTCTCGAAGGCGGGAATCCCG
>DHQM01000229.1:2860-4531 GCA_002408105.1 Gammaproteobacteria bacterium UBA5338
GTCTCGAAGGCGGGAATCCCGGGGAACAGAGGGTGGGTTTCGATGCACATGCCGGTTGCTTCGCGCAGCTGGTCCAGCCGCGCGCGCAGCGCGTCGCGCACTGTGGCGATGTCCATGCCCGGGAGCGGGCGCAGGTCGAAGTGCAGTTCGGCCGAGCCGCAAATGCGGTTCGGGTTGTCCCCCGCGTGCAGGCAGCCGAGGTTGAGCGTTGGAACCTGCACCGCGAACCCAGGGTGTTGGTGCTGGCGCTGTAAGTCTTGGCGCCAATCGAGTAAGGCGGCGAGGACCAGGTGCATGTCCTCAAGGGCGTTGCGTCCAAGGCTTGGGTCGGACGAGTGTCCGGCGCGCCCGGTCACCCGTATGGCTTCCATCAGGATGCCTTTGTGCATCCGCACTGGCCGCAGCGCGGTGGGCTCGCCGATGATGGCCGCGCGGGCGTGCAGTTCGCGCTGGGCCAGCAGCTGACGGGCGCCGGACATGCTGCTTTCTTCGTCGGCGGTTGCCAGCAGCGTGAGGGGCTCGCGCAGCCGGTCAGCGCGAAAGGTGGCGGCTGCTTCAATGGCCAGGGGAAAAAAACCCTTCATGTCGGTGGCCCCCAGGCCGTAGAGCCGCCCGTCCCGTGCTTCAAGTCGGTGGGGGTCGGAGCGCCAAAGGGCAGGGTCGCAGGGCACGGTGTCGGTGTGTCCGGCCAGGATCAGCCCGCCCGGGCCAGTGCCGAGGGTGGCGATCAGGTTGTGCTTGCCTGGCGCGCCCTCGATGGGGTCGATCCGCACTGCGAAGCCGAGGGGTTCGAGCCAGTTGGCCAAGGCATCGACGACGCCGCGGTTGCTTTGGTCCAATTCCGGCACGGTGCAACTCACCGAGGGGCTGGCAACCAGCTCGGCGAGCATTTCGATGGCGTGGGGTGTGGAGCGGGTGACCATGGGGCGAATCGGGCGCAAAACCGCATTGTGCCGACTTTTTATACTCCGGTCACCAGCCCGCCGAGCCGCGGAGAGGGCTGCTACTATGGAATGCATGCGCCGCCGCGCGCACTGAACTGGCCACAGCGGTATCGCCAATGAACCAACTGGAAGCACCGGGGGCCTTGCCTGACCAGCGCCTGGACCTGCGCAGCCTGCTGCAGGACTTGACCGCCGATGGCCGACTGGCGGCCAGCGAAGCGGCGCGCGTCGACGAGCTTTTGCGCCGCCCCGGTGGCGGCAACCAACACCCGCTGGCTCGCATCGCCGCGGAGGAGTTCCCCGACGCGCTCCACCCCGGGCAGCACCTGGACCTGGATACCCTCACCGCCTGGGTCGCCAGCAAGATTCCGGGCCAAGCCTACTACCCCATTGATCCACTCAAGATCGATGTGGCGAAAATCACCGAAGTGATGTCCTTCGCGTTCGCGCAGCGCCACCAAATTCTGGCGGTTGAAGTGCGCCCTGATGCGGTGGTGATCGCCAGTGCCGAGCCGCTGGTGCGGGCCTGGGAGGCGGACTTGGGACACGTGCTGCGGCGCCCGATCGAACGCGTAATCGCAAACCCCATTGAGCTCGAGCGCCTGACGGTCGAGTTCTATACCCTGGCGCGGTCGGTGCAGGGCGCCCACGTGCAGGGCCGCGGCAGCCATCAGCCGGGGCTTGGCAACCTGGAGCAGCTCCTTGAAGGCTCCCAAGTCTTTGAGTG
>DHQM01000020.1:0-10723 GCA_002408105.1 Gammaproteobacteria bacterium UBA5338
TGGTCCGCCGCCAGGCCAAGGCCATCAACTTCGGGCTGATTTATGGCATGTCCGGTTTCGGGCTTGCCCGTCAGCTCGGCATCGGCCGAACTGAAGCAGAGGCTTATATCGAACGCTATTTCGAGCGCTATCCTGGGGTGCGCGCGTACATGGACCGCACCCGAGAGCAGGCGAGCGAACAGGGCTACGTCGAGACCCTGTATGGGCGGCGCCTGTACCTTCCCGACATCCAGTCAAGCAATGGCAACCGCAAGCGCGCCGCCGAGCGCACTGCAATCAATGCACCGATGCAGGGAACGGCCGCGGACATCATCAAGCGCGCAATGATCCGGGTGCACGCTTGGCTCGCCACCAGCCAATGCGATGCGGCCATGGTGATGCAGGTGCACGATGAGTTGGTGCTTGAGGTGGCAGACACCGACCTCGATGCTGTGCAGGATGCGGTGCGGGTCCACATGGAAGCCGCTGCGGATCTCGATGTGCCGCTCGTGGTGGATTTGGGCACTGGAGCGAACTGGGACGAAGCCCATTGAAGTCTTGGGAAACTTTTTTCGGCCAGCTGGGTCCATAGGAAGGCGAGCCAACCCGCGGGATGGCTCCGCAGTGGTGATGACGATCCTCTTGTCGCCCCGGTTCGGCTCCCCCTTGGTCGCGCCGGGGTTTTTTTATTGGCTGCGCGAGGCGTCCCAGTCCAACCACCGCAGCAACTGTTCGATCAGCGCATCCAGCCCAGTGGCGTCGCGCGCAGAAAACAGCTGCGCTTCGACCTGGTCCATCGATTTCGGGAGCTGACGCTGGGTGCGAAACAAGGCCTGCATGCCCTGGTTGCGGCTGAGCTTGTCGGCTTTGGTCAGCAGGACCCGGGTGGGTACCTGCGCGTTCTGTGCCCACTCGATCAGCTGCAGGTCAAAGGCCTGTAGGGGCAAGCGCACATCAGCAAGCAGCACGACGCCGGACAGGCTTTCGCGCCCCCGCAGGTACGCATCAATGTGCGCACGCCACTGCGCCCGCATCGACTTGGCGACCTTGGCGTACCCGTAGCCCGGCAAATCCACCAGGCGTTTCCCGGGGGTCGGCTCGAAGAAGTTGAGCAGCTGCGTGCGTCCCGGCTGTTTGCTGGTGCGCGCCATTTTGCTTGAGCCCGTCAGGGCATTGATGGCACTTGACTTGCCTGCGTTCGAGCGGCCACAGAATGCCACCTCGTGGCCCTGGTCCTCGGGCCAATCGGTTGGTTGCATGGCGCTCTTGGTGAACTGGGTGTGAATGAATGGGTTGGTGGTCGGGTTCATGATTGAAGGCATCAGGCCGTTGCAGGTGCACAGTATAGGGCCAGGACTGGGCGTGCGGACGGGCTGAGGTGGTCCGCTCTACGAACTGGAGTGCCAATGTGCTAGTATACGCGCCGCACCGAGGCGCGGATGGGTTGTTGTCGCGTCGCACCAGAGGTTTAGATGGGATCGAAAATGAACAAACGGGTCGCCACCTTGGCCATGCTGGCCGCCACAGCCGCCGCCCCTGCCATTGCCGAAGTGCAAGGCATGGTTTCAGGTGATCCCCAAGCTGGTGAGCAGCTCGCTGGCAGTTGCGTTGCGTGCCACGGGCCTGGCGGCGACAGCGCTGCGCCAACCTTTCCGAAGCTTGCAGGCCAGTCTGAGCGCTACCTTGCCAAGCAGTTGCTCGAAATCCAGTCTGGTGCGCGACCTGTGCCGACCATGGCCGGACAGCTCGACGGCATGAGCAAACATGACCTTCAGGACCTTGCTGCCTATTTTTCAGCGCAGTCCGGCTCCGGAGGAGCGGCAGATCCCGCCTTGGTTGAACTTGGTGAACGGGTATACCGGGCCGGCATTGCCGAGAAAGGCATCGCCGCGTGTGCCGCATGCCATTCGCCCACGGGCGTCGGCAACCCCTTGGCGGGCTTCCCTGCCCTCTCTGGACAGCACGCCGCATACACTGTGACCCAGTTGCAGGCGTTTCGAAGTGGCGAGCGCAGCAACGACCCTGAGCGCATCATGCGTGACAACGCCGAGCTCTTGAGTGATCGAGAAATCGAAGCGGTGTCGAGCTACGTCGCCGGGTTGCGTCCCTAGCGCATCACTGATCACTCCTGCCTGTCACAGGCAGGATACAGCCAGTGTGTTAAGCTTCAGAGCACCCACCCGCGGTCGCTCAGGTGTAAGCTAACATGTTAAAAAAGTTCGTTTTTTTCTTGTTCTTTCTGTGCGTATGGCCGCTCTCTGCCTGTGCAGAATCGCCGAGTCCGCTGCGCTTCAGCGAAGGCGTCCACTATGAAGCCATTGACCCGCCACTGCCCACCCGGGACCCGGGACGCATCGAGGTGGTTGAGTATTTCTGGTACGGGTGCCCGCACTGCTTTCAGCTTGAGCCCAGCGTCGAGCGCTGGGCCGAGGAACTGCCCCGGGATGTGGACTTCTGGCGTTCACCTGCGATGTGGAACGACCGCATGCGCCTGCACGCCCGGGCGTACTATGCCGCCGATGCCCTGGGTGCACTGAATCGGCTGCATCCAGCCCTGTTTCGCGCGATCAACCGTGACGATGACCCGTTGTCGAACGCAGGTGCTATCCGCGCCTTGTTCGAGCGAAACGGCATCGACGGGGCCAAGTTTGAGGCGGTGTTTGACGCCTTTGGGATCAGCAACAAGGTCAACCAGGCGGATCAGCGCTTTCGCTCAGCGGGCCTGCGGGGTGTCCCGGCACTGGTGGTCCAGGGCAAGTACCGAATCACGGGCCGCAACCTGCGCAGCCATGAAGAAATGTTTGAGGTCGTGGATCATTTGATCGCGCTTGAACGCGCCCAGCCTTGACCCATGCGCTCGGAGGAGTCGGCGGTGCTCGGGCAACAGGCGATGCCACAGGCGTCAGCTTCGGCTGGCGGCCAGCGGCTGCGGCTGCTCACCTACAACATGCAGGTCGGGATATCGACCGCGCGCTACCACCACTACCTCACCCGCGGTTGGCAACATGTACTCCCCCATGCCCTGCGCAGTGAGAACCTCAACCGCATCGGCACCCTGATCGGTGACTACGACATCGTGGCGCTGCAAGAAACCGACGGCGGCAGCTTGCGCAGCGGGTTCGTCAATCAGGTTGAATACCTGGCCCACCGCGCGGATTTCCCGTATTGGTACCAGCAGCGCAACCGCAACCTGGGCCGCCTGGGCCAGCACGGCAACGGCATCCTGACTCGGTACGAGCCGGAGATTCTGGAAGACCACAAGCTTCCGGGTACCCTGCCGGGTCGCGGCGCCATTGTGGCCCGCTTCGGCCACCCCAGCGAGCCCCTGCTGCTGATCGCCGTCCACCTGTCCCTGGGGCAGCGGTCCCAAATGCGCCAGCTCGCTTACCTGCGCGAGTTGGTTGCCAACTATCGGCACGTTGTGATCATGGGGGACATGAACACCCGCCAGCAGCGCCTGCTGCTGGATTCGCCGTTGCAGCATGGCGACTTCCATGTCTTCGAAGATGAGTACCACACCTTCCCGAGTTGGCGCCCGGTCCGGGGGCTTGACCACATCCTGGTGAGTCGAACGCTTAAGGTACACGGGATCGAGGTCATGGACTTTCCAGTCTCCGATCACCTGCCGATGGCCGTTGAGGTGGAGCTCCCCGCGGCTGTTGGCTCACTGCTGAACCCTGCTGCACCTGTGGCGATGGACAGGAGGTGACCAGGTCGAGTTGGGACGCGGACACGACCGGTGGTTTCGACCCGCTCAAACGCATCATCGTTCGCCTGGCGGCCCTGACGCGTGACAAGCACCCAGAACTCGACGCTGCCCTGGACGCGCTCAAGGCAGACCTTGCGGACCGGCCTGGAGCGGGAGAACTCGACCGCCACGCAGACGCCCTGCAACGCGCGATTTCGGTGTACGACCAAGACCTGATTGCTGCCCAGGCCCGGCTGCAGGATCGCCTCACCCAAGGCGCTGCAGCCAGGGGACCCTGGGGACCGCCACTGGATGCTCTGGCGTCTTTGGTCGAGTCCCATCCGGCCCCCCAACCTTGGCACTTGGAGGGCTGGCTGGCCCATCTTCCGCAAACTGAAGCGGCACCGGAGCCCCCCTCGAAGGGCAGGCGGGGGTTCCTTGGAATCGGCCGTCTCCGCGGGAGCGCTCCGACCGATGACCCGAACCCGGAGCCTGGCTTTGCGACGATATCCCAGGCGGTGGGAGATGTCTTGGCCGGGTTGCTGCAGCGTTTGCGACTGGCACCTGACGCATCAAAGCAGCGCCAAGCCATCGAGGCCCGTCTGCAGCAGCCGGCCCATTGGTACGAGTTGGTGCCCTGGCTCGAAGAAGTGGCGGCCCTGGTGGGAGAAGCCTTTGAGCACAGCGAACACACCATCGACACCTTCGTGGCTGAACTCGAGCCGAAGCTCGACGCGTTGGAGCATCAGCTGGCCGCGCTGCACGCCGAGTTGCAGTTTGATCCCGAGGACATCGCGGCCGACAGTGTCCCTGCGCCAACTGGGGTCGACGTCCGGCTGGACAATGCGGCGGTGCACCTGGAGGCGTTGCGAACCAAGCTGCATGGCCTTCGCGACAGCGGTATCCGCGCAGTGGATACCTTGCGTGCCGGGGTGCGGGCCATGAACATGGACCGGGCGGCTGTGGTGACCACCTTGGAGTCGGAGCGGCGCCTGGGTGGAACCGATGGACTGACCGGTGTTCCGAACCAGCGGGGTTTGCGCGCCCAGCTTGCCGCAGACCTTGCGGACGCTGGGGATATGCCCCTGTGGCTGTTGCTGTTCGAAATCGAAGGCTGGGGGGCCTTGCAGCAGCGCTGCGGCGCCCTGCGAGGACAGCGTTTGGTGCAGGCTCTGGTGGGGGCGATGGCGGCCGCTGCCGAGGCCGGGGAATCCTTGGCTCGAGTTGGTAGCGGGCGGTTCGCGGTGGTTGCGGCGCACATTGACCGGGCCCAAGCCGAGGCCCGAGCTGCCGCCTTTCGCCGCGCAGCGGCCGGGCTGCGCTTTCGGTTGGATCAGCAGCCCTTGCAGGTGGAGCTGGCCGGCGTGGGCGTGGAGCGCAACTCTGCTGAAACAGGGGCGGCGCTCTTGCACCGTTCCCTGGTATTGCTAGCCGCGCCGCGGCCTGAGGGGGCTTTTTTTCTCCACCCAAATGACGGCGCGCCTGAATGAGCAGGCGGCCTTGGCGACCGGCGCCCTGTTGGAGCCGCAGCCATTGATTGGTTCACCCTCCGCTGCAACTTTGATAGTCTGCGCGGGGCCCCCAGGCGGGTGTCGTATAATGGTGATTACCTGAGCTTCCCAAGCTCATGATGACGGTTCGATTCCGTTCACCCGCTCCACACTCAAGTCACCAGGGGGTTCATCCAACCCCATCCAGCTGCGGGCCGTCCCAGGCAACACGGTAGAGGTCGCGCCTTCGGTCCTTGTAGTTGCGCACGGAGCCTGCGTCACGCAGATCGGCGAGCTTGGTGAGGTCGAGGTCGACCACCAAGGTCATCTCCGTGTTGGGGGTCGCTTCTGCCGCAATGGCGTCCCGGTCGAAGGCAAAATCGGACGGCGTGAACACCGCCGATTGTGAATATTGCACGTCCATGTTTTCCACCCGCGGGAGGTTGCCGACGCTGCCAGTCACAACGACGTAGCACTCATTTTCAATGGCCCTGGCCTGGGCGCAGTGGCGAACCCGCAGGTAGCCGGTCCTGGTGTCAGTCCAGTAGGGTACGAACAGGATTTGAACCCCCTGCTCGGAGAGGATGCGCGACAGCTCGGGAAACTCCACGTCATAGCAGATCAACACGGCGATGCGTCCGGCATCGGTGTCGAACACCCGCAACCGGTCTCCACCACGCATGCCCCAATAGGCGCGCTCATCGGGCGTGATGTGGAGTTTTTGCTGGTGGTCGATGGTGCCGTCGCGGCGGCACAGGTAGGACACGTTGTACAGGTGGCCTTCCGGTTGGTACACCGGCATGCTGCCGGCGATCACGTTGATGTTGTAGCTGACCGCCAGTTCTGAGATGCGCTCGACCAAGGGCTCAGTAAACGATGCCAGTCCGCGAACCGCCTGGGCGGGATTGTTTTGGTTGAACTGCGCCATCAGCGCGGCGTTGAAGAATTCGGGCAAGAGCGCGAAATCACACTGATAGCCACCGAGCGCGTCGATGAAAAACTCCACCTGTGTAATGACGTCTTCGACGCTGCTCAGGGGGCGCATCTGCCACTGCACCGTGCCCACTCGGGCACGGGATTTGTTGGCCCCAATCAGAGGGGTTGCCTTGGTCTGGTGGGCGATGTTGCTCCACTCGACCAAGGTTGCGCAGGCCTGGGACTCTTCATCGTCCGGCATGTAGCCCCGGATCACGCGCCGTACGTGAAACCCGTTGGCCAGCTGAAAGCTCAGAATTGGATCGCGCAGCTCGTTGCGAATGACCTCTTCGATGTACTGCTCGGGGCTCATCTGGTCGGCGTACTTGACGTAGCCTGGGATGCGCCCACCCGCCACGATGGCCCGTAGGTTGAGTTTGCGACACAACTCCTTGCGGGCATCGTACAGCCGCCGGCCGAGGCGCATGTCGCGGTACTCCGGATGGACGAAGACGTCGACGCCGTAGAGGACGTCGCCGGTCGGGCTGTGGCTGGTCAGGAACCCGTTGCCAGTGATTTCTCGGTAGCTGTGGTGGTCACCCCAGCGGTCGTAGTCGACGATCAGAGAAATTGCGGCAGCCACGATTCTGCCATTGTCCTCGATGCCAATCTGTCCTTCCGGAAACCGGGCCAGCTGCGCTTCGAATTGCGCCATCGACCAGGCACCGTCCAGGGTCGGATACACCAAGTCCATGATTTCAGCAATGTCCTGGTAGTCCTGGTGCTGCAGGTTTCGCAGTACCAGGTGGTGCTCTTCGTGGGAAGCGGGTATCGGCTCTTCACTCATGGGTGCTCTCTCAATACGGGGTGACCATAGACTGCCGCTTGGACACCTTCGTTCAATTCAGTGGGCGGTCCGGTTCGTGATCCGCTGCGTTGGTCCAAGGCCAGGGGCAGCGCGCGGTGATACGCCAAGCGGTGGGGGGACGACAAGCAGCGAGCCCCGCACAGTACCACTGCAATGGCAGGCGCGGCCACGGGATTGTGCCGAGCGGATGCAGTGGGGCGGAGCTGCCCGCCGAAGGGGACGGCGGCGCAGGTCAGGACTGCGGTTGGACGACCAGCCTGCGGTCGGGTTCGCAGCCTTCGCTGGTGGCCTTGAGTCGGTAGCCACTGAGAATGCGGTGCTGTACCTGGCGTACGGAGGGGGACTGTGGTCGCAGCTCCACCTCAATTCCTTCCACCATCGCCCGGTTGGCGGCAGCTTCGGCTTCCTGCACTGCCACCGCCAGCTCGCTGTCCGCGGGTTTGTTTAACTGCGGCAGCCGGTGCTGCAACATGCGGCGAATCTGGGCCGTGGTGCCGCGCCGGACCATGTAGACTGGGATGCCGGTGGCGGCGACCATCTCTTCGAGTTGTGGGTCCTCGACCCGCGCCCGCAGCGCAACGATCAGGTTGGCTTTTTCTGCCCGGCCCACCGACCGCGCGTTGATGCCGATATCCCGCAGGGCGCGATCCAGCGAATCGCGGGGAATTCCGTAGGGGAAAACCCGCACCGGATGGCGGCTTTCCTTTGGCGGCAGCGGCGGTGGGGTGGTCAAGAGCTTCGGCTGCACTTCCCGTTCCGGCTGGGCATCGGCTTCGACACTGTGCCGGCGCCGCGACCCTCCCGGACTGTGTCCCCGCAGCAGTGCGTCCACCGCGGTGGACGCGTGTCGGTGCACGACCAGATCATCGTGGCCGAGAATTTCGACCACCGCCGTAAAGGTCGGATCGGCGCGGCGTTCGCTGACGGTTTTGCGCATCGACCCGCGGATGCGGGCCTCCTCGTCTCCAAGGGTCACGTTTTGAACGCCGCCGACGAGGTCGTTGAGCACGGGGTTTCGGACCAGGCTTTCCAGCCGGTTGCCATGGGCGGTGCCGATCAACTGCACGCCGCGTTCGGCGATGGTGCGCGCGGCCAAGACCTCTTCGGCGGTGCCGATTTCGTCGACCACAATGACTTCGGGCATGTGGTTTTCGACGGCCTCGATCATCACAGCATGTTGCTGGTCCACCCGCGCCACCTGCATCCGCCGGGCATTGCCGATGGCAGGGTGGGGCACGTCCCCATCTCCGCCAATCTCGTTGGATGTGTCAATGACCATGACGCGTTTGTCGAAGTCGTCGGCGAGGGTGCGGGCCAGTTCACGCAGCCGTGTGGTCTTGCCGACACCTGGAGGGCCGAGCAGCAGGATGCTGGAACCGGTTTCGATCAGGTCACGCAGCGGTGCCAGGGTGCCGCTGAGCGCACGGCCGACGCGCAGGGTCAGACCGATGATGTCGCCACCACGGTTGCGCAGCGCGGAGATGCGGTGCAGGGTGCCTGGCAGGCCGGTGCGGTTGTTTTGGTCGAAGGCTCCAAGTGGCGTTGCGATCGCCGCGAGCTGCTCGGCCTGCAAGGGTTCGGGGTCAAGTTGGATGTTGTGGCCGGGGTAGCGGGCGATGGGTGGTCTACCCAGGTCCAGGACGACCTCAATTAGGCCGTCTGAGTTGGCGCCTTCGCGCAATCGGTGGCCCAGTCGTGAAGGAAGCAGGTCCAGCAGCGGAGTGAGTTCGTCTGACAACTGCATCTTGGTCATGGCCTCAGCGGGTGCCGACCCGAACAGCAGGGTTCCAATCCATCATACGCGGGGGCGCCGCCGCCTGACCACCCCCAGCGGCCCGGCAACGGCTGTGACTAGATCTCGGGGCGCGCCTGATAGGCCTGCAGGTCCCAGGAGCGGTGCGGCACACTGTAGCCGATGATGTAGATGCCACCGTCGTCGCCACGCACCTTGAAGTAGGCACGGGCGTCGCTCGGCCAGCGGTCGATGACTTCCTCAACGTGCACCATGCCACCCCACAGCCTGAACCGTTGGGGCTGTGGGTCGCCCGTGGCGGGCTGGGTTTCAACCTGTAAGCTGAACCGATCCTGGTGCATTGGGGTGCCCTCGTCATTCGCCCGACCCCGCAACATAATCCAAGCACGCTGGCAACGCAAAGCGCTGGCTGTTGGGGGGGCGGTGTTCAACCCAGGGTGGAATTCAGGGTCGAATAGGCGCTGAGCAGCTGGTCGCTGACTGCCTCCCAAGAGAACCGTTGCACCGCAGTGTTCCGGGCATTCGACCGGCGCATGGCCTGTGCGTCGGCACTGCAGTCGAGGATGGCAACCAGTGCGGCGCCGAAGGCCTCTGGATCGCCAGGGTCCGCGAGTTCCCCGTCGACGCCCGGAGTCAGAATTTCCGGTGGCCCGCCGTGGCAGGTGGCCACCGCGGGAGTCCCGCACGCAAGGGCCTCAACGATCACCATTCCGAAAGGCTCATAGGGTGAGGGACAAACGAACAAATCAGCGGCCTGGTAGGCTTGCAGCAACGCCTGGTCGTCGAGGCGATGAAACCAGTGGATCAATTCGGTTACGCCGAGTGAAGCGGCCCGGTCACGCAGTTGGGCCAGATAGCGCTGCTCCTCGTCCGAGGGACGCTGCGGACCTGCCGGCATCATGATGCGAACCCGTCGGCCGGACTTTGCGGCCGCAGCCTTAAGCGGCGGTAGGGCGTTGATCAGCTCGAGAAACCCTTTTCTGGGATCCAGCCGGCCCACCGTAAATAGCAGCCAGTCGGCTTCGACCCCGAGGGCAGAGCGCACCGCAGCGCGGTCGGTGGCCGGCGCGAAACGGTGTACATCCACCCCTGCAGGCACCACGCGGACGCGCAGCGGTGTGCAGTGGTAGTCCCTGTGGATGGCCTCCACTTCGACTTGACTGGTTGCCACCACGAGATCAGCCGATCGCAACACACGACCCTCAGCGGCCAGGCGCAGCGGGTAATTGAAAGTTTGTCCGTCGGGGTCGGGCACCCGGGCCTGTTTCAGCGCACCGAGCGAGTGGCTGGTGAATGCCAGTGGCTTGCCGAATGCCAGGGCGGCGCCGAGGCCACTGACACCGCCATCCCAGTAGTGGCCATGCACGAGGTCACATTTGGCCAGCCAGTCCCCGTGCGCCGCGATTGTGTTGGCGACAAACTCAGCCAGGTGGGGTCCCATTTCCTCCTTGCGCAAAAAGCCCTGAGGTCCCATGGGGATCCGGTGCACTTTGCCACCGTCGCAGACGCTCTCGCGCGGTGGCTTGTCGCCCCAGGCGCGGGTGAAGCACCGCACGCTGTGCCCCTGACCAGCTAGGGCTCGCGTGACTTCGGCTTCGTAGACGCATTGCCCTCCAGCGTCTGGCTCACCGGGTTGCGCCAGGGGGTCGCTGTGTGGACAGAAATAGGCGATCTTCATGGCGGGTCCTACGGTGTCGGCGCAACCAGGCGGTAGTGGTGGAGCCCTTCCAGCACGCCGAGTCCATAGAGGGCATTGGCCAGGTAGACGCGGGCGTCGGGGGCTTGTTGTTGCAATCGTCGCGCTTCGCTGCGGACATCCAAGGGGGCGTTTCCGACCAGGGTACCCATCAGGCCGCAGGTGAGTGCGTCCAGGTCATTGCCGCTGTCGCCAGCAAAGTAGAGTTGATCGACGCCGAGGCGGTGGTGGCGCGCCAAGTACTTCAAGGCACCGGATTTGCCGGCCATTGCGGGCAACAGGTCGATCAGTGCGCGTCCGGATGCCTCTTCGATGCTATAGACCAGCCGGGTAT
>DHQM01000020.1:10966-14537 GCA_002408105.1 Gammaproteobacteria bacterium UBA5338
CGGATGCCTCTTCGATGCTGTAGACCAGCCGGGTATTCGGGAACAGCCGCGCGCAGTCTGTAGCAAGGCGCTGGCGCACGCCCGGTTCCATTTCTGCCGGGTAATAGAAGCTGAGCTTGTGCGGCGCCTGTTTTTCGTCCTCTTGCCAGGTGAGCCCGGCATAGACCGCAGGGAGGGTCTCGGCGGTCTCGGCATCCAGGGGCGGGCCCAGCAGGGCCTCGTACCCGTCGTCCACTTGCCCATCGGAGGCGAAGACCTGGCTGCCCACGTTGCACACCCAGTGGGTCGGAGCCGGCAGGTTGTAAGTGGCGCACCCGGCTTGAGCGAGTGCGAGGTGGCGTCCGCTGACATAGGCGGTTGGGATGCCTTCGTTGTGCAGCCGCTGAAGGAGGGCGCGGGTGGCCTCCACACAATCGGGCGGTGCTGGCAGCCGGGTGTTGGGCAGCAAGGTGCCGTCGAGGTCTGCCGCGAACAAAAAGCGCAATTCTGTGGCCATGGGCCCCTCGCGTGCTCTGTGGGTTAGCCGATGATGCGTCCCAGCTGTCGATAGATCTCGTCGACGAACTGGGCGGCGGTCACGTCTTCGGAGACTTCGACGGAGACGTCCAGTTGCGGCAAATCGGAACTCGGAAGCACGAACACTTCCCCCTCTGGGTAGCGGAGTTTGACCCCTTCGGGCACGGACTCAAGGTCCACACTGGTCTGCTGGGCGAGTTCCCGCATCACCCGACCCATTTCATCCCAGGGACAATGGAGGCTGAACTGGTCGCGGTTGCTCGGTGGCAGGGATCGCTCGTACTCAAACAGGGTCACGTTGCGGTTCCCAAGAAACACCAGTAGCTGCAGCACTGCCGCGACCGCATCGAACCCCAGGTAGTAGTGCATGAACTCAGGCCACACCACGGCGCTTTGTACCTGGGCGAACGCCTGCTCCAGGCGCGCCGATGGGTCCTTGCGGGTGAGCACCACCTCGCGCCCGCAGCGCTCGGCGTGGGTACGCAGAAAGACGGCGTGGTCTGGCGGGAGGAACACCGGCTCGTTGGTGGGTGCCGACTCGATGAAGGCAGCGGTGATGACTTCCTCCGTGCGGGCCCGACTGAGCCGGTTGCCGTGGTCGTCGATTAATTCGAGTCCCTCGCCGTTTTTGTCGATGTACACAGCGACCGCGTGGTTCAGCCGGGCGATTTGGGTCAGGTGGTGGAGCTTGTCTTCCAATTCGCCTGCGGACAGGCCGCCTGCGCGCAGGTGGGGCACGCCGCGTCGTCCCAGCGTTTGGGTAAGCAGGTGCGCGGTGTGGTCATCGTCACAATACACCACGGTTTGGCGGGTGTGGTGGGCGAGGCCGGAGAGGTCGACATGCTGTGTCAGCTGCTCGAGATAGCGCTCTTGGATTTGCCCGGCGTATTGGAGGTGGCCCACTTGATTGAGCGAGCGTTTGGGGAAATCGCCGCGGTAGTAGGTGGCTTCAACCTTGCGCCGCGCGCTGCGGCCGAGGGGCAGGCCGTCGCTCGAGTACATTTCAATCAGGCCAACCTGGGGGTGCTCGTCAGCGATGCGCACGTGCATTCCGCCGGCAGTGTGGCGCTGCTCCGTGGTAACGAAACGGGTGACCGGCGCGGTGCTGGCTTCGGCGTCTTGCACATCAATGCCAACCGACATGAGCCCAGATACCAGCGCGCGCTTGATCAAGCGCGAGAACGGGTGGTCGTCGCGGCTTACGGTCACCGAGCGGTCGGGGCCGGCCCAGGAGCCGAAGGCCTTACCCAGGACACAGGCGAACTCCGGGGTGATGTGGAGGTTGGCGAGGCCCGAGACCCCACGGGATCCAAACAGGGAGGGCCGCATAAGCGACTCCCACACCAGGTTCTCCATTACCGTGGCGCCGGCATCGATTTGCTTCTCGGGCCATATCAGCACGCCGCTTCGGATCACCACATCCCGCCCGATGCGGCAGCTTGCGCCGATCACTGCATCGTCCCGAACCTCGCAGCCAGCCTCCACGATGTTGTTGGGGCCGATCATCGCGTTGCGGATGTCTGATCCGGTCCCCACGAAGCTGTTGCGCATGACAATGCTGTGGTTCACGGTCGAGTGGTGCTCCACCTCGCTGTTGTCGGTCAGGACCGCGTAAGGACCGATGCGGGCGCCAGGGTGGATGCGCACGTTGCGCCCCAGCCATGAGGGGCCCCGGAGTTCCGCTGTCGGGTCGATGTCCGCGCCCTCGCCGATCCAGACCCCCTCGCCGATGCGGGTGCCGGAGATGGGCAGGTCCACCTTGCCATCGAGCAGGTCCCAGTGGGCCTGGCGCAGTTGGGACAGGGTGCCGATGTCGCTCCAGTACCCTTCTGCGACATAGCCGTAGATCGGCTTGCCTTGCGCCAGCAGCTTGGGAAACAGGTCTCCCGAGAAGTCATAGCTTTGGTTGACTGGGACTTCTGCGAGCACTTCGGGCTGGATCAAGTAAATGCCCGTGTTCACAGTGTCGCTGAACACCTCGCCCGGCCCTGGCTTTTCCAAGAAGCGCTGCACCCGCCCTTCGGCATCGGTGATGACGATGCCGAACTCACCCGGGTCACGCACCCGGGTCAGGCAGATGCTGACCAGGGCGCCACTGGCTTGGTGAAACTGTCGGAAGGCATTGAAGTCGAAATCCACCAGGGCATCACCGGCAACCACGAAAAAGGGCTCGGTGAGCGAATGTTCGGCGAGTTTTACCGAGCCTGCTGTGCCCAAGGGCTCGGTTTCCAGGGTGTAATCCATCTGCACCCCGAAGTCGCTGCCGTCATCAAAGTGGTTGCGGATGGTTTGGGCTCGGTAGTGCAGGGTGGCGATTGTGCGGCTGACATCGTATCGGGCCAGGTGGCGCACAATGTGTTCCATCATGGGTCGCCCCAGCACCGTGACCATCGGCTTGGGGATGTTTTCAGTCAAAGGGCGCAACCTGGACCCCTGTCCCCCTGCAAGAATCACCGCCGTGTGTGTCATGGTTGGACTCTCCCGAATGCTGTGACAGAGCGAGCCGATGAACGACATGGCCCTTCTGAGGTCAATGGATCATGCATACCTGGAATCCACGTTAACGGACATGCCAGCCTCTAGACAACCTGTTACGCTGGCAACCGTGGATTTGTCGCCCGACTGCGACTCGGTTGGCTCTCCCGACTGCCTGGACGTTGAATCAACGCGGAGGACATTGCCTGTGGAGTCAGCCCATACTGCCACGCATGGCCAGCGCCCCATCGTGTTTGGTGAAGTGCTGTTCGATTGCTTTCCGGATGGCAGCCAGGTTTTGGGTGGGGCGCCGTTCAATGTGGCCTGGCATCTGCAAGGTTTCGGTTTGTCGCCGCAGTTCGTCTCTCGCATTGGTGCAGACTCCACTGGCCAGCGCGTTCGCGATGCGATGTCCGACTGGCAGATGAATTTGGAGCAGGTCCAAGTCGATACCGAGCACCCAACCGGTTCGGTGCGTGTCGAGTTCACTGGCGGTGAGCCGACCTACGAGATTGTGGATGCTCAGGCATATGACTACATCGAATTCCCTGAGTTCGGTGAGGCCCCGGCTGGCGTGGTC
>DHQM01000020.1:14733-17909 GCA_002408105.1 Gammaproteobacteria bacterium UBA5338
AGTTCGGCGAGGCCCCGGCTGGCGTGCTGTACCACGGCACGCTTGCGCTCCGTCACCGTCGGTCGCGCGACGCGTTGCTGAAACTGCGAGCGGCGCACGGCTTGCCAGTGTTTGTTGACCTGAACCTGCGCGACCCTTGGTGGAGCGAGGCGGTCGTCAGCGAGCTCTTGCCAGGGACTTGCTGTCTGAAACTCAACCAAGATGAGTTGCACCGGCTGCTGGCACTGAGATGCTGCGCCGGCTGCGCCGACCCTCAGGCGCTCATGGATCGGTTCGGGTGGCAGCAGCTGATCGTCACCCGGGGCGCCCATGGGGCCATCGTCTACGCTGCCGAGTCGCCTGCACCCCTCGAGGTGGCGCCCAGCGAAACCATTGAAGTGGTCGACACCGTGGGCGCCGGTGACGCGTTTTCGGCCGTCATGATCCTCGGACTGGTTCACAGCTGGCCGTTGCGCCAGACGCTCGAGCGCGCTCAGGCGTTTGCGGGTGAGGTCTGCAAGCGCCAGGGTGCCACCATCAAGGATCCGCGCCTGTACACCAACCTTCTTGCTGTTTGGGAGCCCCAGAATGCAAGCTGAAAGCACTTTTCATTTGCGCACCGCCCTTGAGACCTTTTTGCACGCCCACTCGGGCTTCGGGCACACGCTCATGCACATCTTCAGCCGTGCGGAGCGCCCACTGTTGCTGAGCAGCGACGTGCGTGCGCTCTATGCCCAGGCCGCTGAGGAGTCCGGCACGGAGCCGGGCGCTGAGATCGAGCGCTTGATGGGGGTTGCCCAGGAGGCGTTGGTGGAGTCAGGCTGGCTGTGGCTTGCGCTGCGACCGGCGGTGGCAACCTGGGAATACCTCCAGATCCATAGCGGCACCCTGGCTGTGACCGCAGTCCCTGTCGCCGACTTTCATAAAGCCAAGGAGCGGGTGGCGCTGCAGCTCGACCACAATGACCCTTGGCTGCTGGAAATCGACCTGAGCCCCTTCGCCCGCGAATTTCCCCGCTTGAGCGAGTCGCGCTCGATCGGTCGTGGCGTGGAGTTTCTGAACCGCAGGTTGTCGAGCCAGCTGTTTCAAGAACTGGGCAAAGGCGACCGGCGTCTGCTCGAATTTCTGCGGGTGCATGAGTACCGCGGACAGCAATTGATGCTCAATCAAAAAATCGACAGCGTGGCCAATTTGCGCCGAAGTCTGCGAGACGCCGAGGCCATGCTCAGTGAGATGGACCCGACCACGCCATGGAAGGAAATGGCCAGTGAACTTCAGGGGTACGGGTTCGAGGCCGGCTGGGGAAAAGACGCCGAGCGGGTGATTGACACCATGGCCTTGCTCCTCGATTTGCTCGAGGCACCGTCGCCCGAGAACCTCGAGAATTTCCTAGCAAGAATGCCCATGATTTTTTCCGTGGCCATTCTCAGTCCGCACGGATACTTCGGCCAGGAGAACGTCCTCGGGCGCCCCGACACAGGGGGTCAGGTAGTGTACATTCTGGACCAGGTGCGGGCCTTAGAAAAGGAGATGTTGGCGCGCATCGAAGCGCAGGGCCTGGAGATCGAACCCAGTGTGGTTGTGGTCACGCGACTGCTTCCAGAGGCGGATGGTACAACCTGTGATCAGCGCATCGAGCACATTGCCGGGACGCGGTTCGCGCAAATTCTGCGGGTTCCATTTCGTGATGATCAGGGTCATGTCATTCCGCACTGGATTTCTAGGTTCGAGATCTGGCCGTACCTCGAACGCTTCTCCATGGACGTTGAGCGGGATCTACTCGCCGAGCTCGGAGGGCGACCCGATTTCATCATTGGCAACTATTCGGACGGCAACCTCGTGGCGTCCCTGCTTGCCCAGCGGTTGCACGTCACCCAGTGCAACATCGCGCACGCGCTGGAGAAAACCAAGTACCTGTACTCGGATGTGTTTTGGCAGCAGAACGACGCCCACTACCACTTTTCCAGCCAGTTCACCGCCGACCTGATCGCGATGAACTACGCGGATTTCATCATCACCAGCACCTACCAGGAAATCGCCGGAACCCCACTGAGTGTCGGTCAGTATGAAAGCTACTCATCCTTCACGATGCCGGGGCTGTACCGCGTCGTGAATGGGGTCGACGTGTTTGACCCGAAGTTCAACATCGTCTCTCCGGGAGCGGACGCAGACATTTATTTCCCCTACACCCAGGCCGAACGCCGCTTGCCGAGCGTCGCGGCGGAGTTGCGTGAACTGGTGTTTGGCCGTGGCGGCAAAGTGGAGGCACGCGGTCACTTGCGTGATCCAGACAAGCCATTGCTGTTTACCATGGCGCGGCTGGACCGCATCAAGAACATCACTGGACTGGTGGAGTGGTATGCAGGGAGCGAGGCGCTGCGCGAACGGGCCAACCTGCTGGTGATCGCTGGCCATGTGGATGCCGAAAAATCGGGCGACCAGGAGGAGCGCGAGGAGATCCACAAGATGCACCGCCTGTTCGAAGCGCAGGGCTTGGATCAGTCGGTGCGCTGGTTGGGCTTTCGGCTCGACAAGGTGGCCTCGGGTGAGTTGTACCGGGTGGTGGCCGATACCCGCGGTGCCTTTTGCCAGCCAGCATTGTTTGAAGCCTTTGGCCTGACCGTGATCGAGGCCATGTCCTCAGGGCTCCCCACCTTTGCCACTTGCTTTGGAGGCCCAGCGGAGATCATCGAGCCCGGTCGGTCAGGCTTTCACATCGATCCGAACCAGGGCGCCGCTGCGGCCGCGGCCATGGCGGACTTCTTCGCCCGTTCGGCAGAATCGCCGGACCACTGGGAGCGGGTCTCGCAGGGTGCGCTGGAGCGGGTCGCGGCGCGCTATACCTGGACCCACTACGCGGAGCGGGTGCTGACGCTCAGCCGCGTGTATGGCTTCTGGAAGTACGTCACCAACCTGGAGCGCGATGAGACCCGCCGTTACCTCGAGTCGTTGTACTCGCTGCTGCTGCGCCGGCTGAACCGGCTGGATTGAACCCGAACGGTGGAACCCCGAGTGTCGGGAAGGGACTAACCCAGTCTACCCCACTGCACCTCGAACGGAGGGCACATGACCCACAATAAGCCCATCGACTTCGACCAAGCCTGCCTTGACCCGGCGGCGGTGTTTGATTCGCCGCAGGATGTACTGCACCACAGCGCGTTGAGCGAGTCCCAGCGTCGCGAGATTCTCGAGCGCTG
>DHQM01000020.1:18102-24849 GCA_002408105.1 Gammaproteobacteria bacterium UBA5338
AGCGAGTCCCAGCGCCGCGAGATTCTCGAGCGCTGGATGCAGGACGCAGAAGAACTCGCAGTGGCCTCGGGCGAAGGCATGGAGTTGCGCGGCGACACCCACCCGGGCACCGACGAAGCGGCGTTGCTCGAAGCCGTCTCTGAGGCACTGCGGGCACTGGACAACCGCTGACGGTTGCCCCGCCAGCCTGCACCGAGGGCTAACCTGAGTCGTTCGAGTCTCTTCGGGGCGCGGGGCGGGGGGCGTTGTCCGTTGCGGGTTGCGGTTCACGCAACTGCTCCAGGCTGTCGCGCAGCGTCGCCAGGTGCTCGGTGAGTGCCGGGCCGCGGCTTGCAGCCACGCCCGTTGCCAGCACGTCGATCACCACCAGGTGCGCAATCCGGGAGGTGAGGGGCGTGTACATGTCATTGTGCTGGGAGGCATTGATGTGAATCGCCACAGTTGCCACTTCAGCCAGCGGTGAGCGCGATGGCGCGATTGCGATCACCGAAGTCCCGGCATTCAGTGCCAGGCGCACCGAATGCAGCAGGGCCTGGGTGCGGCCGGTTTGCGAGATGGCAACCACCACATCGCCGGGGTCCAGGGACTGGGCCGACATGTGCTGAATGTGGGGGTCGGAATAGGCGGTGCTTGCCACCCGCAGGCGGAAGAATTTGTCCTGGGCGTCGGCTGCCACTGCGCCTGAGGCGCCGAACCCATAAAACTCGATCCGCCGGGCCGCGGCCAACAACAGGATGGCTTGCTCCAGCGCGGAAGGATCGATTTCATCGCGCAGGGTGATCAGTGCACCGATGGTGGCATCGAAGACTTTTTGGCTGAGCCGGGCTGTGGTGTCATCAGCGGCGGCTTCGAAACGCCCGAAGCGGGCGTCGGTGGCGATGTGGCGGGCCAGGCGCAGTTTGAAATCCTGGAACCCGCTGCAGCCGATCGCGCGGCAGAAGCGGATCACCGTGGGTTCGCTGACGTGGGCCTCCTGCGCCAGGTCCACGATGCGCATGTGCACAATGTCCTTGGGGTTGGCGAGCACATAGGCAGCCACTTTCTGCTCCGATTTGCGCAGCCGGTTCTGCACGTCCTGAATGGCGCTCAGCAGGTTTTGGAGTTGCATGGACAGCGGTTGGTGGCGGCCGGCGGGACCCTTTGCCGGCATCATAGCACCTGCCGTGCGGCCCCACGGCGGCTGGTATAATCGCGCGATGGATGTGTCGCGGATACTGAGTGGCCTCAACGAGGCCCAGCGCGAAGCGGTGGCCGCGCCGCTTGGCAACCAGTTGGTGTTGGCCGGGGCCGGCAGCGGCAAGACCCGGGTGTTGGTGCATCGAATCGCTTGGTTGATCCACACTGAGCAGCTCTCCCCGCAGAGTATTCTCGCGGTCACCTTCACCAACAAAGCGGCCCGAGAGATGCGGGAGCGCATCGAGTCCCTGCTGGGCATCTCCACCCGCCACCTCTGGGTGGGCACCTTCCATGGCATTGCACACCGCTTGCTCCGCACGCACTGGCATGCTGCCGGGTTGCCGCAGGCCTTCAATGTTCTGGATGCCGACGACCAGTTGCGCCTGGTCAAGCGCGTCCACTCCGAACTGAATCTGGATGAAGAGCGTTGGCCCGCAAAGCAGACCCGCTGGTTCATCAACGCACAGAAGGACGAGGGCCGGCGGCCAGAGCACATTGAAGCGGCCGGCGACCTCTTCCTAACCACCATGGTCGAGGTGTACCGGGCCTACGAAGCGGCCTGCGCACGCACTGGGCTGGTCGACTTCGCCGAGCTTCTGTTGCGCTCGCATGAGCTGTGGCTGCGCCATCCCGACCTGCTGCATCACTACCAAGGGCGGTTCCGACACCTGTTGGTCGATGAGTTCCAGGATACCAACGCCGTACAGTACGCTTGGCTTCGGGTATTGGCCGGTGAGGTGCTCAGCGTGACCGCCGTGGGCGACGACGACCAGTCGATTTACGGTTGGCGCGGCGCTCGCATTGAGAACATCCACCGCTACTGTGATGACTTCGCACAGGTGCAGACGGTCAGATTGGAGCAAAACTACCGCTCCACCGGCACGATTTTGGGCGCGGCCAACGCATTGATTGCCCGCAACGCCGACCGGCTTGGCAAGGAGTTGTGGACGGCCGGGGAGGAGGGCACGCCAATTTCCCTGTTTGCCGGCTTCAATGAACAGGACGAAGCCGGCTACGTGATCGAGCGGATCGAACACCACTTGAACCAGGGCTTTCAGCGCAGCGACATCGGTGTGCTCTACCGCTCCAATGCCCAATCCAGGGTGTTGGAGGAGGCACTTTTGCGTGCGGCGATTCCCTATCGAATCTACGGTGGCCAACGGTTCTACGAGCGGCTTGAGATTCGCAATGCCCTGGCCTACCTGCGCCTACTGGTGCACCGGCAGGACGACGCTGCGCTTGAGCGCGTCATCAATACACCGAGCCGGGGGGTGGGTGCCAAGACACTCGAATCCCTGCGTGAACGGGCCCGAGCCGATGGGGTGCCGCTGTGGGATGCCATGCACACCTGCGTCACATCAGGCGGGCTGCCGGCACGCGCGCGGAGCAGCCTGGCGGCGTTTATCGAGTTGATCGATGACCTGCAAGTGTCTGTTCAAGGGCTGCCCCTCGGCACCCTCGTGGATGTGGTATTGGAGCGCAGCGGCCTTTTGGCCCACCACGGTGCTGAAAAGGGTGAGAAGGGACAAGCCCGCATCGACAACCTGCGTGAACTGGTCAGTGCCAGCCGTCAGTTCGACACGCTCTTGTGGGCGGACGAAGAAATGCGTGCCGAGGTGGAAGGCTCCTCGCCGTTGGCGATGTTTCTGGACGTAGCAGCCCTCGAAGCCGGTGATGCACAGGCCCATGAAGACGAGGATTCGGTGCAACTGATGACCTTGCATTCAGCGAAAGGGTTGGAGTTTCCTGTGGTGTTCCTTACCGGGGTCGAGGAAGGCCTGTTTCCCCACAAAATGTCGCTGGAGGAGCCAGGGCGCCTGGAGGAAGAGCGCCGCCTGTGCTACGTGGGCGTGACCCGCGCGATGCAACACCTGTACCTGACCTACGCCGAGATGCGCCGCCTGCACGGCAGCGACCATTTTCATAAGATCTCCCGCTTCGTGCGTGAGATCCCGCCTGAGTTCATTCAGGAGGTGCGCATGAACCATGCAGTAGAGCGCCCGTTCACCGGAGCCGATTCCCTGGGGGGCGACGCGGTGTACCAGCTGGGACAGCGGGTGCGTCATGGCACCTTCGGTGAAGGGGTCATCCTCAACGCCGAGGGTGCCGGTAGGCAGGCCCGTGTTGAAGTGCAGTTCGACGCGGAAGGCAGCAAGTGGCTGGTGCTCGCCTACGCCAAGTTGCAGCCGATCTAGCGGCGTGGCGCTGTGCCCGCCTTTCCACCCGTACGCAATAACAAGAAAAGGTCTTTTCTATGTCCATCCCGTATCGCAGATTCCGGTCTCTGCTTCTGGCGCTGGCCGCTGCACTGTTGGTCGCTTGCGGCGAAACCGAGACCGGAGAGTCCACCGAGCCCTTGGCCAGTGCGAAGACCTACCGGTGGAAGCTGGTCACCTCCTGGCCGAAGAACTTTCCGGGCCTTGGAACCGCACCTGAGCGCTTTGCCGAGCAAGTGGATGCGATGAGCGGTGGGCGCCTCAAGATCAAGGTGTACGGGGCGGGCGAGCTGGTGCCGGCCCTTGAAGTTTTCGATGCGGTCTCGCGCGGTACGGCAGAAATGGGCCACAGCGGCGCCTACTACTGGAAGGGAAAGGTACCCGCCGCTCAGTTTTTTTCGGCGGTGCCCTTTGGTCTCAACGCGCAGGAGATGAATGGCTGGATTCACGAGGGGGGCGGGCTCGAGCTCTGGCGTGAGCTGTACGCTCCCTTTGGGGTCATTCCATTCGCGGGCGGCAACAGCGGCGTACAGATGGCCGGCTGGTTCAACCGCGAAATTCTCGCTGTCGAAGACCTGAAAGGGCTGAAAATGCGCATTCCAGGGCTTGGTGGCGAAGTGATGGAGCGCCTGGGGGTCATTTCTGTGACCCTGGCCGGCGGTGAGATTTTTACTGCACTGCAGACCGGGGCCATCGACGCCACCGAGTGGGTGGGCCCATACAACGACTTGGCCTTTGGCCTCAACCGAGTCGGCAAATACTACTATTATCCGGGGTGGCACGAGCCGGGCACAACCCTCGAGCTGCTGGCCAACCAGGCGGCGTTCGAGTCGCTGCCGAGCGATCTGCAAGCGATCGTCGAGAACGCCGCCCGCGCCGTCAACCAGTCGATGCTGGACGAATACACCGCGCGCAACAACGCCGCCTTGCAGGAACTGGTGCAGGTCCATGGGGTACAACTGCGCCAGTTTCCAGAAGCGGTCCTTGCCCGCATCCGTGCGGTCTCTGCGCAGGTGGTCGAGGAGCTCGGCGCCAGCAGCCCAGAGGCGCAGCGGGTATACGACAGCTACCAGGCATTTCGTGAACAGGCAACTGCCTACCACGCGATTTCCGAGCAAGCCTATATCAACGCCCGGCACCCTGTGGATTGAACGGAACCGCCGGGTGGTTGTCTGATCCCTCGCGATTGCGCAAACTGGACCCTGGACCCAAACGGGTCCAGACCTGGGCAGGGGCCGCACCGCGGCTCCGCATGGATTCTTAGGAGAATTAGGTATGAAAAAGGCTCTGATTGGCGCAGCGATGCTGAGTGTTTCTTCTGCGAGCTTCGCGGTGGCGCCGGGCGGTCCTGGTTGTGGTTGGGGCAACATGCTGTTCGAAGGAAAGTCCGGTATGGGGTATCACCTTCTTGCCACGATTGTGAACGGTACCTCTGGCAACGCCACCTTCGGCATGACGAGCGGGACCAATGGCTGTGACGTCGATGGAGAGCTCACCTACGCTGGAGAAAACATGATCGGCGCAGTCATGGACGAGTTCTCCGAAGACGTCGCCCGTGGCGAAGGCGAGGCGCTCGATGCCGTTGCCGTCACCCTGAATGTTGCCCCGCAGGACCGCCCACACTTCGCCGCGGTGATGCACCAACACTTCGCTCAGCTGTTTCCCAGTGCTGAAGTGACAGCCGCTGAAGTGACCACTCAGGTTCTGGCCATCATGCAAGCCGATGCACGCTTGGCACAGTATGTGAGCTGACCGCGTCGCGGTTTGAGGTTAAAGGCCCCGCCACGCGCGGGGCCTTTTTTATGGAGTTTCGAGACTTGTTCCCACGCTGGATTCCATGGTTGGTGGTTGTTTGGTGGTTCGCATGGTCCCCAGTTGCAGCAGAACCGGTCGAATCAGAAGAAGCGCCATGGGCGCTTGAGGCGCTGCTGCAGCAGGCGGACGAGCAGCGGCTTTGGGAGGCGCGTCACTGGCTGAGTTTGCTGCACTACGAGCAGTTGCCGGATGACCTCCTGTCCGCCAGCCAGGTTGATGACCCGAGGTTCTTTCTCTCGATGGACGGGCGCACCAATCCCCGCGCCGAGTTGATCGCAACATTGGAAGCGCTGTTCGACCCGACAGGGTCAGACGCTGATCGCCATGCACAGTGCAGATTTCCCGCGCGCTTCTCGTGGCTTGAGGCCAGGCTGGGCTGGCCGGACATGAAGCGACCCCGGGTTCGCTGTGCCGCCTATCTGCAGTGGCGTGAACAGGTCCAGGCGGCGCGGATGACCCTGGTGTTTCCCGCGGCTTATCTGAACAGTCCGTCCTCCATGTTTGGGCATACGCTGCTGCGGCTCGACCCTGACGAGGACGGTGAGGGTTCCCGCTGGCTTTCATCTGCGGTGAACTATGGTGCCCAAGTCTCGCCTGACGACAATTCGCTGCTGTACATGTACAAGGGCTTGACCGGCGGCTATCCGGGTCAGTTCGTGGTGATGCCGTACTTTAAGAAAATTCAAGAGTACAACCGCATCGAAAACCGCGACATCTGGGAGTACCAACTCGGGTTTTCAGTAACCGAAACCGATCGCCTGGTTGCCCACCTGTGGGAGCTGCAAGCGGTTAACTTCGACTACTATTTTTTCCGAGAAAACTGCTCGTTTAGGTTGCTGGAGCTGCTGGAAGTGGCGCGGCCAGGTCTTGAGCTGACTCAACGATTTGATTGGATTGCGATTCCAGTCGACACCGTGCGCGTCGTAGAAGAAGCCGGTCTGGTGGACGCCGTGCATTACCGACCGTCGGAAATGAGTCGGGTGCAGGCGCTGCTTGATGGCATGAGCCCGCAGGAACTGGACGCAGTGGAGCGCTTGCACAGGGATCCGAAAGTAGGCACCGGCTTTTCCGATCTGCCCCTGGCCAGCCGGCGCGATGTCGCCGAGGCGGCCTATACGCTCAGCCGCATCGCGCAATCGGGCCAACCGCGCGACCCGCAGGCCGCTGCTCACAGCCATGCACTGCTGGCGCTCAGGCACCAGAATGCTGGCGGCATCGATCCCCCGCTGACCATGCCGACGCGCCCCGAGCATGGCCACGATTCTGCCCGCGTGCTGTTGGAGTCTGGAACGCTTGGTGATGACCCGTTCCTCGGCATTGCAGTGCGGCCGGCCTACCACAGCCACGAGGACCCCCAGCCGGGCTTCCCGCCCGGCGCACAGATCAACATGGGCAATCTGTGGATCCGAGCCATCGAGGGAGAAGGCGCTGAACTCTGGCGGTTGGATTTGGTCGACATTTTCTCACTCACCCCGAGAACCCGGTTCGTTAAAAGCTGGTCCTGGCAGGTGCGCACCGGAGTCGAGCGGGCATGGATCCG
>DHQM01000020.1:25059-25278 GCA_002408105.1 Gammaproteobacteria bacterium UBA5338
ATGCGCACCGGATTCGAGCAGGCATGGATCCATACTGAGGACCGGTTGGTTGGCCACCTTTCCGGCGGGGGCGGCTGGACCTGGCACCTAGGCCCTGGGGCGCGGTGGTATGGTCTGGGTACCTTAAGGCTCGAAGGGCACCGCGAACATGACTCCAACCTGACATTGCAGCCGGGCGCCCAAGTGGGCGCGCAGTTTGTGGCGGGTGGCATCAGTGTC
>DHQM01000020.1:25467-26001 GCA_002408105.1 Gammaproteobacteria bacterium UBA5338
GTGGCATCAGTGTCTTCGCCGATTCAAGCCTGTGGTGGGTTCCGGGGGAACGGCGGCGCATCCAGGCCCAAGCGCAGCTGCAGTACGCGTTGGGTCGCAACCACTCGATCGGTGCTGGTGTGCAGCGGCAGTGGGAGCAAGAGGCTCGAACCAGCATCAACTTCAATTACCGGTTGTATTTCTAAAGTCACCGTAACGTTCCGGCCAGAAAACCATCCAAACCCGAGTGGGCCATCCGTTGCCTTTGGGAAGGCAGGTGCCCAAGGCCCGGAAATGGGAGGAGAAGGTTCCATGCAGCGACGCAGGTTTCTGGCAGTGACAGCGGGCGCGCTCGGCTTGGCCGTTGGTCCATCAGCTTGGCTTTGGGCAAAGCCGCCGACGCATCGCCACCCCACGGAGTTTGGATTGCTGCAGCTCGACGAGGCGCAGTGGCGCGAGCTTCTCGCGCCTGAGCGGTACGCAGTGTTGCGAGAGGAGGCCACCGAGCCTGCCGGAAGCAGCCCCTTGAACCGGGAAGAGCGGGCCGGCACATTC
>DHQM01000066.1:0-289 GCA_002408105.1 Gammaproteobacteria bacterium UBA5338
AGCGGCAAGGCAACCACATTGTACCCAAGGGCCCAGGTGAGGTTTTGGCGCACGAGGGCGCGAGTCCGACGCGCGATGGCTCGGCTGTGGGGAAGCGCCTCCAATGCCCCCTGCAAGACCACGGCATCGGCGTTGATGCGGGCCATGTCGCTGCCCTGGTCCACTGCGATGCCGAGGTCCGCTGCGGCGAGTACCGGTGCATCGTTGGTTCCATCGCCCACCATGAGTACCCGGGTACCCCGCAGCTGTTGCGCGCGAATCTCACGGAGCTTGAGATCGGAAGAGCACA
>DHQM01000066.1:441-6822 GCA_002408105.1 Gammaproteobacteria bacterium UBA5338
GCGCGAATCCAATCGAGCTTGCTCTCCGGAGACTGGCGGGCATGCCAGGTTGGGACGCCCAGCCGTTCGGCGATGGCGGCCACAGTTGCGGGTTCGTCACCACTGAGAAGTGCGACCTCCAAGCCTTGGTCAAGCAGCCCCTGCACGGCGGACTCAGCGGACGGTCGCAGTGACTCCACCAGACCCAGCCAACCACAGCACTCTCCATTGACGGCGACACCAATCCACTTCATGCCACCTTCATCAGGCACGGCGGCCGTCACACCCAGCTCGCCCAGAACGGTTGGGGGAGCGACGAGCACATCGTTGCCGGACTCGGTCCGGAGCCGCATTCCACCACCCGCGAGCTGGGTGAGGTCGCGCACTTCGGGCAAGGCCAAACGGCGCTGCGCCGCACCTGCACGCACCCCGCTTGCGACCGGATGCTGTGAGCCGGACTCAATGGCCGCAGCCAGTGCGAGCAGCTCAGATTCGGAGCGCAGTCCCAGTCGACGAATGCTGTGGAGTTGGGGTGTGGTTGAGGTCAGGGTGCCAGTCTTGTCGAACACCACCAGTCCAATGGCGGGCAGCGTCTCGATGAGGCGGTCCGAAATTGCCAGCAGGCCCGCACGTTGCAGCACCTGGTGGGCTGCAGTAAGGGCGGTGGGTGTAGCAAGCGAAAGTGCGCAGGGGCAGGTCACCACCAGCACCGACAGGGTGATCCAAAACGCATCTTCAGGAGCCCAGTGCAACCAAAGGCCATAGACAGCACCAGCCAGCAGCAGGACTCCGCCGACGAACCAGGTGGCAACTTGGTCGGACCAGCGAGCAGCGCGCGGTTTGCCTGCCTGGGCGCGCGCGCTGAGGGCGCTCAAGACCGCGTGACGCGATGCATCGGACGCGCGCACCACTTCCACGTCGAGTGGCTGGTCCAAATTCACCGAACCACTGACGACCGCTGACCCGGGCGCCTTGGCGACGGGTTCGGCCTCTCCATTCAGTAGCGACTCATCCACGGTGCTGGTTCCGCTCAGCACATGGGCGTCACAGGCGATCATTTCTCCAGCAGCGATCTGCAGCCGATCCCCTGGCACCACGGCGGATAGGGGCACGCTGCGGGGAAGCCCGCCCTCGACCTGGGTCACCATTCTGGGCATGCGCTGACCCGCTCCCAGGGTTGCACGCAGGGCTCGGGCGCGCACCTGTGCCTCGAGCCAGCGGCCGAGCAGTAGGAAAAAAGTGAACATGACCACCGAGTCGAAATACACCTCGGGGCCATGCACAAAGGTCGACCAGCAACTCGCGAGGTAGGCCAGTCCAATGGCCAGGGACACAGGAACGTCCATGGTCAAGTGGCGGTTGCGCAGCCCCGCGGCTGCACCCACGAAAAAGGGCCGAGCGGCGATGGCCACCACCGGTGTCGTGACGACCAATGCGGCCCACCGCAACAACTGCAGGTAGGCGTCGTTGCCGGTTTCTCCGGCCCCGAGGTAAATGCCAAGGGCATACATCATGACCTGCATCATTCCAAGCCCGGCGATGCCGAGCCCGATCAAAAGTTGCCGCCGCTCTTTGTCATTGAGTTGTTCCTCCTGGCGGGCGCTGTAGGGGTAAGCGCGGTAGCCAAGGGCCGCCAAACGCTCGAACAGCCGACTGAGGGGAAGGCGTTGCGGGTTCCATTCCAAGGTCAGGGTGCGCGCGTCGTAGTGGACCTGAACTTGTGACACGCCGGGCTCGGTCGCCAGGTCCTGTTCGATCAACCAGGCACAGGCCGCGCAGCGCAGTCCCTCGGCAAGCAGTTTGATGCGTCTGAATCCGTCCGTGGTCGTGGTACTGATCTGGGTGAGCACTTCGGGGTTGTCCGATTCTGACCACCGCGCGCGTTCGGTCTCAGTGGCCGCCTCTGGACGGGTCGCCATCGAGTCGCGAAAACGGTAGTACGCGGACCAGCCGCCGGTCGAAATGGCAGAGGCCGCAGCAGCGCAGCCTGCGCAGCACATGGACCGGTGTTGTCCATCGATCTCAACTGCAAACCGCGTGCTCGGGTGAACCGGCTCCCCGCAATGAAAGCAGTCAGCCATCAAGGTTCGGCCCGGGCCTTGCCGGAGCGATCAAAGATGGTTGATTGGCAAGGTCGAGTTCAAGGCGTGCATCCAAAAGCCAGACATGGTCGGGGGGGTACAGGCGGATGTGCCGGCGCCCTTGGGGTGGACTGGCGTCAACTGGCGCGGCGTAGGTGGTTTCACCCGTGCGCTGAAGTTGCCATCGGCGGTCTTGTGCCGCCAGCGTGGGGTGGTTGAGCTCAAGTTCGAGATGCCCTGGCCAAGTGGGCGGGCGCCCATCCAGGGTGACCACCAACTGGTTCACGTCCGACAGCCAGTGCAACGAAGCACGCAGGTGCGCAGCGCCGGCTGCGCGTTGTTGGGCCAGTTGCTCGTTGATCATTCGGCCGGCTTTGTAGTAATCGGATCGCACCAAGGAATCCTTGGTTGTCAGCGCAAAACTCAACAGCACCGTGCCAACGACCACCGAGCTTGCAGGAATCGAGATCACGAACCAAGGCCAGAATTGCCGGTACCAAGGCTTGGTGTGGTGTTCCATAGCATGGGCTCCGCGCTGGGCGTGCTTATCGGGGCAGGGGCGCAATGAAACGGCTGGGTTCACTGACCCGCTGCGGCTTGTCTTCGAGGGTTTCTACCTGAAATGTGACTTTCGAGCTTCCAGGGACCACCCCGGTGGGCGGCACGGCCAGGCGGACCGGTACCGACGCGGCCTCTCCTCCGGCGACCTCCACTTCCTGAGGGCCGCGCAGCTGCAGTTGATCAATGCCTTCGGCAGAAACCCGATACCGGTGGGGCTGCTGGTCCATGTTTAGAATCTCGAGGCGATAGGTGTTTTCGATCCAGCCGTCCACTCCGGTTTCATACAACCGGCTGCGGTCACGAATGATGTCGAGTTCGAGCGGCACGCGACTCCAGAGTCCGTAGGCGAGCATGGCACACATTCCGAGTACCACAGCGGCGTAGCCGAGTGGGCGAGGCCGCAGAAGTTTAGTGGTACCACCATTGAGTGCCCGAAGGGTGGTATAGCGGATCAGGCCGCGCGGGTATCCCATTTTGTCCATGATCTCGTTGCAGCCATCGATGCACAACGCACAGCCAATGCATTCGTACTGAAGGCCATTGCGGATGTCGATGCCGGTTGGACACACCTGTACGCAGACCCTGCAGTCGATGCAGTCTCCAAGTCCCTCTGCCCGGTGGTCCGCAGACCGCTTTCGTGGTCCCCGAGGTTCGCCTCGGTTGGGGTCATAGGAGACGATCAGGGTGTCTTGGTCGAACATAGCGGACTGAAACCGCGCGTAGGGACACATGTATTTGCAGACCTGCTCGCGCATCCATCCGGCGTTGATGTACGTCGCCAGGGTGAAAAACAGCGTCCACGCATAGGCAATCAGCGGCGCGTTGGCGGTCAGCAGATCAAGCAGCAAGGCCCGGATGGGGGTGAAGTAACCGACAAAAGTAAGGCCAGTCCAAAAAGCGACGCCAATCCAGAGCACGTGCTTGGTGCCTTTGCGAAGGGCTTTGTCGGTGGACCAGGGCGCCGCATCGAGCTTCATGCGTTGAATGCGAGAGCCCTCTGTCAGCTGCTCAGCCCACATGAAAATGGCCGTCCAAACTGTCTGGGGACAGGTGTAGCCACACCAGATGCGTCCGAGCCAATTGGTCACCATGAAAAGGCCCATGGCGGCGATGATCAGCACCCAGGCCAAGAACATGAAATCCTGGGGCCAGAACACCCAGTCGAAGATGTAGAACTTGCGGGCTGGCAGGTCCCAAAGGATGGCTTGACGGCCATCCCAACTGATCCAAGGCGTGATGAAATACGCCATCAGCAGGGGCCAGCCAGTGAACAGCCGAATTTTCTGGTACAGGCCCTCTACGTGCCTGGCGTAGATCTTCTCGCGCTTTTCGTAGAGGTTGAGCTCTTGCGAATCGTCGATCGTTCGGGTGGGGACGAGGTCCGGTTCAGGTTTCAAGGGTGCGTCCTACACATCCGGCGGTGTGGGCCAGTTCAGGGGTGGCTTCACGGGGATGACTGCCCACTTGCTTCGTTCAGGCTGTAGACGTAGGCAGCGACAATGCGCACGCGCTCGTGGCCCAGCTGGTCGGCAAAAGCAGGCATTTGCCCCTGACGGCCAGCACGCACGCTGTGCGCAATTTCAGCGCGAGACCCACCGTACAGCCAGGCGGCATCGGTCAGGTTGGGTGAGCCGAGCGCTGGGTTGCCTTTGGCATCGGGGCCATGACAAGCCGCACAGGTACTGGCGAACACCTCTGCGCCCGCTTGCGCGAGCTGGGGGTCGGCGTCCCGGCCACTGACTTGCAACACGTACTCGGTTACCTGCTTGATGGCTTCATCACCGAGTGCTGGCCCCCAAGCGGGCATCTGGGCTTGGCGACCGTGCAAAATGGAAGCCTCAATGGCCTGGGGTTGTCCCCCCCAGATCCACTCCGCATCGGTGAGGTTCGGGAAGCCGTAGCTGCCGGTGGCCGCTGAACCATGACATACTGAGCAGTTGGTTGCGAACAGACGCTGTCCCATTTTGAGGGCCTGCGGTTCAGACTGCAGCTGTTCGACGGACATCTGCCCGTAGCGGTCGAAAATCGGTTGGTACTTGGCCTCGGCACGTGCCACCTCCTGCTCCCACTGGCCGGTCGAACTCCAGCCGAGGAGGCCTTTGAAGTTTCCGAGCCCTGGGTAAAAAATCAGGTACAGGATCGCAAACAGAAGGGTGCCCAAGAACATGAGGTACCACCAGTAGGGGAGGGGGTTGTCGAGCTCCTGAATTCCGTCCCACTCGTGGCCGGTGGTTGCACCCTCCCCTTTGGCTATCTTCCGGTTGGCTTGGAGCAGCCACCAAGACCCAAGGATATTGATGGCGACCAATGCGATGATCCACAGGCTCCAGAATGAACTCATGGGTTGTTATGCTCCTGTCTCGACTCTTGGCTTGGCGACATGTTGTCTTCGTCGAACGGGAGCAGCTCAGCCTCCCGAAAGCCGGATTTTCGTTTGGGGCTATAGGCCCAAACACAGACTGCCAGAAAGGCGATGGTCACGATCAGGGTCCCGATCCCTTGCCATCCGCTCGTTTCCATTGTGGAATCCTCGCTGGGGTCAGTTCAATACAGTGCCAAGTTGCTGCAGGTAAGCGACCAGTGCATCGGCTTCAGAACGGTCCCTGAGCGCGTCTGGAGCCGCTTCGAGGTCGGCGTCGGCGTAGGGCACTCCAAGCGCGCGCATCGCAGCCATTTTGGCAGTGATTCCATCTGGGTTTAGGCTGCGCTCGAACAACCACGGAAACGAAGGCATGTTGGACTCAGGGACGACATCCCTGGGGTTGTACAGATGTGCCCTGTGCCAGTCGTCGCTGTAACGTCCTCCGACCCGAGCAAGATCCGGCCCCGTACGCTTAGATCCCCACAAAAACGGGTGTTCGTAGACGTGCTCGCCTGCCACCGTGTAGTGGCCATAGCGCTCGGTTTCGGCCCGGAAGGGTCGAATCATCTGGGTGTGACAGACATGACAGCCCTCGCGGATGTAAATGTCCCGCCCCTCCAGCTCCAATGCGGAAAGCGGTTCCAGGCCGTCCACTGCCTCGGTGGTGCTATTGAGGAAAAACAGTGGCGGGATTTCGGCCAGGCCACCAAAGCTGATCACCACTGCGATCAACACGATCATGATCCCGATGTTGTTTTCAATGAAGTCGTGTTTCATGCCAAGGACCCCCCAGGTCGGTGTTCAGGCGCTTTGCAGCGCGGCTTCGGGCTCTTCCTCGACCCGCGACCGGGTGGTTTGCCAGACGTTGTACGCCATCACAAACATGCCCGCCAAAAAGATGAAGCCGCCCAGAAAGCGCACGATGTAGCCTGGATAGCTTGCCTCCACTGCCTGTACAAAGCTGTAGGTGAGGGTTCCGTCGGTGTTGACAGCGCGCCACATGAGCCCTTGCATGATTCCGTTCACCCACATCGACGCGATGTAGAGGACCGTACCAATGGTCGACATCCAAAAGTGCACATTGATCAGAGGCACGCTGAACATCTCGCCCTGGCGTTTTCCGAACAGGATGGGGATCAAGTGATAGAGCGAGCCGATGGAAATCATGGCCACCCACCCCAGGGCGCCAGCGTGCACGTGGCCGATGGTCCAGTCGGTGTCATGGGAAAGGGCGTTGACGGTTTTGATCGACATCATCGGGCCCTCAAAGGTCGACATGCCATAAAACGACAGCGACACAATGAGAAACTTGATGATGGGATCGGTGCGCAGCTTCTCCCAGGCGCCGGAGAGGGTCATGATGCCGTTGATCATGCCGCCCCAGGACGGCGCCAGCAG
>DHQM01000066.1:7054-7457 GCA_002408105.1 Gammaproteobacteria bacterium UBA5338
CGTTGATCATGCCGCCCCAGGAGGGCGCCAGCAGCACCAGTGACATCACCATTCCAAGGCTTTGGGCCCAATCGGGCAAGGCACTGTAGTGCAGGTGGTGAGGACCCGCCCACATGTAGATGGCAATCAGGGCCCAGAAGTGAACGATGGACAAGCGATAGGAGTACACGGGCCGTTCTGCCTGCTTGGGCACGAAGTAGTACATCATGCCGAGAAATCCCGCAGTGAGGTAAAAGCCGACTGCGTTGTGCCCGTACCACCACTGGACCATGGCGTCGATGGTGCCTGAGTAGGCTGAGTAGGATTTGAACAAGGTCACCGGGAGGGCCGCGCTGTTAACGATGTGCAGCAAGGCGACCGCGATGATGAACGCGCCGTAAAACCAGTTGGCCACGTAAATGTG
>DHQM01000066.1:7778-10487 GCA_002408105.1 Gammaproteobacteria bacterium UBA5338
GCGATCAGGATGTCGATCGGCCACTCCAGTTCGGCGTATTCCTTAGAAGTGGTCAGACCCAGCGGCAGGGTGATCGCGGCCGCGACAATCACTGCTTGCCAGCCCCAGAAAACGAACGCCGCAAGCCCGTCGGAAAAGAGCCGGGTCTTGCAGGTGCGCTGCACAACATAGAAAGACGTGGCCATGAGTGCACAGCCGCCAAACGCGAAGATCACAGCGTTCGTGTGCAGGGGCCTGAGCCGCCCGAAGTGTAGCCACGGCAGGTTGGTGTTAAGGGCAGGCCAAGCCAGTTGGCCGGCGATCAGGACGCCGACAGCCATGCCGACGATGCCCCACACCACCGCCATGATGGCAAATTGGCGCACCACCCGGTAGTTGTACGTCGGGTGCTCGATTGATCGAGTCATTCCTGCTTCCTTTGAGTTGGCCGTTGCAATTGCAGTGGCTGCGGTGCTCAGCGTTTGATGGGTGGATCGCATTCTACCGAAAGCCGTGCACGGTGCCAGTATTGGCGATTTGGCGAAAAAACATGCTGACCTGGATCAATTTCGATGGTGGCAGGTCATGGTGGGGTGGTATGAGTCGGGTGGGGGGGTGGAGTAAAAAAAGGGGCGCCTGATTTGGCGCCCCTGGGTTCCTGCAACTGTGCCTCGCGGATTGCCCGCGAGTCTGTGAGCTAGAACTGGTCTTCTTCGGTGGATCCGGTGAGCGCGGTGACCGAAGAGGCACCACCCTGGATCACGGTCGTCATGTCGTCAAAGTAGCCGGTGCCCACTTCTTGCTGATGTGCAACGAAGCTGTAGCCGCGTTCTGCTGCCGCAAACTCGGTTTCTTGCAGCTCGACATAGGCGGACATGTCGTTGCGCGCGTATTTGTGGGCCAAGTCGAACATGTTGTACCACATGTTGTGGATCCCAGCGAGGGTAATGAACTGGTACTTGTAGCCCATCGCAGCCAGTTCGCGCTGGAATTTGGCGATGGTGGCATCGTCGAGGTTCTTGCGCCAGTTGAACGAGGGTGAGCAGTTGTATGCCAGCAGCTGTTCTGGGTGCTTTTCGCGCACGGCCTCGGCAAACTTTTTTGCCTCTTCCAAATCCGGGGTTGCGGTTTCGCACCACAGCAGGTCCGCGTAAGGGGCGTAGGCGATCCCACGCGCAATGGCCTGGTCGATGCCTGCGCGCACGCGGTAAAAACCTTCTGCAGTGCGCTCACCGGTGCAGAATTCGCGGTCGTATTCATCAACGTCGGAGGTCAACAGATCTGCCGCGTTGGCGTCCGTACGGGCCAGCACGATGGTTGGGGTGCCGGCGACGTCTGCTGCCAATCGCGCTGCCACCAGCTTCTGGATGGCTTCTTGGGTCGGGACCAATACCTTGCCGCCCATGTGGCCACATTTTTTAACGGATGCGAGCTGGTCCTCGAAGTGAACGCCTGCAGCGCCTGCTTCGATCATGGCAGACATCAATTCGTAGGCGTTCAGTACGCCGCCAAAACCTGCTTCCGCGTCTGCGACGATGGGGGCGAAGTAGTCGACAAAGTCCGACGAGCTCGAGTCTACGCCGCGCTGCCATTGAATTTGGTCGGCGCGCTGAAAGGAATTGTTGATGCGGCGAACGACAGTGGGCACCGAGTTGACCGGATACAGGGATTGGTCCGGATACATGGTGAAGGCGGTGTTGTTGTCCGCAGCCACTTGCCAGCCCGACAGGTAGATGGCCTGAATGCCAGCCTTGACCTGCTGTACGGCTTGACCGCCAGTGAGGGCGCCGAGGCAGTTGACATAGTCTTTGCCGAATTTGGCGGTGGCGCCACCATTGACCAGATCCCAGAGTTTTTCTGCGCCTTTGCGGGCCAGGGTGTGCTCGACCTTGACCGAGCCGCGCAGGCGGACCACGTCTTCTGCGCTGTAGGTGCGGGTCACGTTTTTCCAGCGAGGATTCTCGGCCCAGTCCTTCTCGATCTGTGCAATCTCTTCTGCTCGGTTGTAGGTCGTCATCGTTCGTCGATAACCTCTTGAGTGGTTGGCGAATGGCGGTCGTGGCTGTCCTGGCGCCAGCGCGTCGCCGCTTTGGTTGGCTTATCGGGTTACAAGGGCAGGGCCACCACAGTCCGTATTGCGACCGTGCGGCCGGCGAGAGCCCTCGACGCGCGTCCGATGTGCGGGATGTTGCCCGCCCGCGCGGTGACCAGGTCACAGCCGGGGATGCTAGCAGTGGACAGACCCTGCGACGGGAGACTGGCGCACCCGGGAAGGGCTTTGGGCCCTACAACGGGGGTGCGCATGATGCCGATCTGAACACCACTTGTCAACTCAACGCCGCACAGGTTCAGGCCTGGCCGAGTGCACCATCAGCCCGAGTGGGGCTCAGCAAGCTGGTGAGGGTCTAGGAGCGCGGCCAGTTCGTCGTCACTGAGGTCAGTCATTTCCGCGGCCACTTCAATAACTGGGCGCCCGCTCCGGTAGGCCTCTTTCGCGATTTCAGCGGCGCGGGCATAGCCGATTTTCGGGTTCAGCGCGGTGGCCAGGATGGGGTTGCGCAAGAGGCCGGACTCAATGTGTGACTGGTTGACGCGAAAGCCTGCCACGGCTTTGTCGGCGAGCAACTGGGCGGCCCCTGCGAGCAGACGGATGCTGGTGAGCAGGTTGTGGGCGATAAGTGGCAGCATCACGTTGAGCTGAAAATTGCCGCTTTGTGCGGCGAGCGCTAC
>DHQM01000066.1:10824-15069 GCA_002408105.1 Gammaproteobacteria bacterium UBA5338
GGCAGGCTGATCTCAGCGAGCCCCGTGAGCGGACCGCTGTTCATCCAGCGCAGGTCGTTGCTGATCTTGAGCAGGCTGGTTGCCACCGACCGCAGCGTGGCGGAGAGTTCAAGCGGGCCTTCTTGGCTTGCAATGCCCGCAAATGGCGGTACCAGTGGCACAAACTCGGTCTCTGTGGCGCGACTGAGCAAGGCGCAAAAGGCGTCGGCGAATCGGGGGTGGGTGTTGACACCCGTGCCCACAGCGGTACCGCCCTGGGGCAGCGCCCGCAGGCGCTCCAGGCAGCTGTCAATGCGCGCACGGTTCTCCAGCAATTGGTGCTCCCAGGTTCGCAATTCCTGTCCCAGGGTGAGGGGCATGGCATCCATCAGGTGGGTGCGGCCGGTTTTGACCACCCCATCGAGCTCACTGGCACGGGCTTCCAAGGTCGCGCAGAGCCTGTGTAGGGCAGGTAGCAAGGTCTCACGGCACTGCAACACCGCGCTGACGCGGATGGCCGTGGGGATCACATCGTTGCTGGATTGCCCCAGGTTCACATCGTCGTTGGGGTGCACCTGGACCCCGGCCTGTTCGCACAGGCGGGCGATCACCTCGTTGGCGTTCATGTTGCTACTGGTGCCGGAACCGGTCTGGAACACGTCCACCGGGAATTGGTCATTGTGCGCTCCGGAGGCCACCGCCTGTGCAGCGGATTGGATGGCTTCGGCTTTCTTCAGAGCCAAGGTTCCTAGCTCTGCATTCGCCCCGGCCGCCGCGAACTTGATCCACCCAAGAGCGGAAATGAACGGGGCCGGCAGTGGCCAGCCGCTGAGGGGAAAATTGTCGATTGCCCGCTGGGTCTGGGCACCCCAGAGCGCGTTCCCTGGTACCTGAATGTCTCCAAGGCTGTCGTGTTCGGTGCGGTGGGTGCTGGCCATGGTCGGGCTCCGGACTGGTCGAGTGAGCAAGGAGGGCAAGCGCGCCCGTGTAAAGGAAGTTCATTTGGGGCACGCCAGCTGCCAGTCGACAAGGCGCACCGGGTAAAGTTCGCCATGGGTGTCTCGCCCCACCTGGGCGGCCCTCGCAGGCGGCTGGCCTCTGTGCGTCTCTGGCCTTGGGGGGCAGTTCGGCGTCGGGTGCGCGTGTGACTGTTGGCATGCTGCACAATGGTCGCATAACAGGGTGGCCGCCCCGCAGGCCCCGTCACCATTGGCATTGGTCGGCCAGAGAACACAGCAGGATTTAGGGGTGTGCCCCCGTCGCGTACACGCGAAAAATTGGCTGCTCGGTAAAGAACGCCTCACCCATCAGTACGCCGCTGGCAGTGAGGCCGGCACTGTACCCGCATGCCCCATTGAAATCGCCGTGAGGCCCTAGAACGAGACTCGGCACGGGCACTTCTCCCGCGTCTCGATGGACCTGAGCGCCCGGCAGATTCACGGGATAGGCCACGCAGCCCCGGTAGCGGTGGCCACCCACCGAGCTGGTGGGTGTTGCAAGCAGGTAGTCGGCTCCGCGACTGGTCACCAATTCGGAGGCAGAGAAGTTGTCGAAAGTTGGGGTGAGGGCGCTCGCCTCGGCGCCTGAAAGCAGCACCCCCAATAGAACGCAGCCATGGAGTTGATGGTCACAGCGCAGCAGCACGATGTCACCTGGAGGCGTGGTCTTGGCGCACACCAGCGAAACATAGACCCCTTCAGGCTTCGCTAGCACCCCAGGCTCTGTGAAGGCCGCGCAATCGCCCAGAGTGTCCGGATAGAGCTGGTCGAGCGGGTATTCAGGAGCGCCGAGCGCATCGCTGTTGTTGGCTGGATCGTAGCCCGCGCCTGTGAACAGTTTGCGTTCGGCTCCCAATGTGGTGGCAGTGGGGCCGCTCTTCATGCCGATCCATCCGTGTTGGAACTGCCGGGTCGACTCCGTACCGACCAGCACCGACAAATAGCGGTGCCAGAGAAGCAGCCAGGGGTCGGAGCCCGCAGCCAGAGCCTCGGTGTTGTACAGCAGCCGGGAAACCTCGTGCACCGCGGCGTTTCGGTCATTGGGTGGTGGCAGGGGCAAGGGCGTCGCTGCGTTCAGGGTCAGGCCCATGTCATGCCACCTGAGGCCGCCATCTTGCGTTATCGCCAAGCGTGTTTCGACCGTCCGAGGCACAGTGGACGTTGGTGCAGACACGTAGGAATAACTCATCCAGGTCGTCCCGCTGCTGTCATCGGTGGGGGCGGGGTCAAAGACGCCCTCGTCGACCGGAACACCGAGTACTTCGACCGGGCTCCAGCTGGAGGTTGCCCCGGGGGTTGGCAGCTCTGAGGTCGAGTCGGCGCCACACCCATGCAAGACGTTCATGGCGCCCAGCAGAGCCGCCGATGCAAACAGGCGCCGTCTAGCAGACCTGTGCCGAAAGCGTCCGGCAAGCAACGCCACCCTCACACAAAGCAGACAGCGCGGTTCACTGCGAGGATAGGAGGGGCACAGCCCAAGTGGCCACCTGCTTCCTTGCCCCACGGGCGGGCTCCTGAATCCTAGTGAATCAATGTGGGGAGATTTTTCTGCGCTTGGCTCGATAGCGCGTGGTCGCCAAGCACCGCCGTGGTGTTGCATCCTGCAACTGAACCATATCCCGCACAGGAGCCTGCGTCTGTGGGCCCCGGTTGTTTTGGTCCATGCCCGTGCGGTTGCGTTAAGTGCCATCGAGCTTCAAGGTGCAGTGCGGACAAACAGAAGCCTCTAGATGTATTTCCGAACAGCAATAGGGGCACGTTTTGGTTTTTTTGAGCTCGCTGCTTCTTTCTTGTTTCTTGATGCGATTTACACTTTTTACTACCACAAAGGCAAACCACGACACTACCAAAAAGCTAAGTACGCTGTTAAGAAACAGGCCATAGCTTAGTGTAACGGCCCCGTCCTTATTCGCTTGGTCTAAGGTTGTGTAGGGCCCCCCAAAGGCACCGCTTTTTAAGACAATAAACAAGTCAGCCATGTCGACGCCGCTGGTAAGTAGACCAACAATCGGGGCGAATATATTTGCCACCAAGCTGCTCGCAATTGTAGCGAAGGCTCCGCCAATGACTATGCCTATGGCCATGTCCAACACGTTGCCTTTTAGGGCAAACTGCTTGTATTCGTAAAGCACTTTTTTCATGCTTGGCTCGTGTTGATTGATATCGGCATGAACCGAGGGCAAGCGCGAACCTAAGTTTGGTTCCTGATTTCGCGTTTCCAATACAACCGATAACAGCCGGCCAAACCCAAACAAGTGACGCCGGGGATCAGCAAGGCTTCGAATTCGAGGACGTCAAACAGGTAGGAGCCGCACAGCCCGCCAAGGACGAAGCCCGCAATGATCAACACAAAAAGCAGTGCTTTCCTTTTATCGAAAGCCTCACCGCGCAGAACCGAACCCAGCATGATTCCCAAATCGGTGAAGATACCGGTAAGGTGTGTGGTTCTCACCACGGCGCCACTGTACGCCGTAGCCAATCCGTTCTGTAATCCACATGCGGATGACGCTGCATAGTGCCCATAGAAAGAACCCTTCGATAAAAAGTAAAATGCTATGAATAGGAGTAGCGCCTCAATGGTCAGTGCCGTTTCGTAGTGACGTCCCAGTTTCAGCGTCGTTCCATGCAATAAACAACCAGAAATGGAAGCGCCGAAAAAAAATGAAAAAAGCACGCCGGCTAGATGAAGGGTTTTGGCATAGGAATTATTAAGCAAGCTGGTGCCAAACAAGGTTGCTGTCCCGGAAACATGAGAAACAGCCTGATGCTCGAAGCCGAGCAGACCGACTGAGTTTATGAAGCCGGCCGTGAAAGCAAGCACGAATGCGCCATACTCAACCCATCTGGGCAGCTTGGATATCAATGCTCATGTCCTTCAATGGCCAACGCGGCCACCTGGGAGGTCTGATTGTCTCATTTTGGAGCCACACTCATATGGCGGCCGCTATGAATAGCACCCTTCACCTAAACGGGTGTTGCTGGTCCATTGCCAGTTGGTGATCTAAGACGCACCAGCCGTCTGGAGGTTGCCAAGTAATGTAACAAAGAGACTGCTTGAGGTAGAAGACGCTCCCGACCGCGTTGTCAAGACCACTGCAGCCGAGACATCGTCAGGTCGCAACACCGGTGCTTTGGCGGGCACCACGAACACATGTGAAGCTCGAGTGACGACCTCCGCAGGTGCAATCTTAGCAGGGGGCGATGCCGCTCTGGGATCGAAGAAGACACAACGCTTTGGATGGCGCGGCGCAACTCGGTGCTGGTGCCC
>DHQM01000066.1:15308-20076 GCA_002408105.1 Gammaproteobacteria bacterium UBA5338
CCCGCACACATTGGTGGACCTCTGAAATCAGTACCACCACCAGCCTGCAGGCCCGGAGAAGCCGATTGCAAGACAATCTCAGATGCCGGTGCTCGGTCTTTGTTCCTTATCGCCAGGGGGCGGCGGATTGGTGACCCACACTCCAGGGACATCGCATGTCACCCGCGTGACAGCTGGTCGCTGCCTGCTTTCTGGCGGCGGGGGGCAGGCTGCGTTGTATCGCTCCGGGCCCCACCCTCGGTACCATCTGCAGCGGCTTAGGTTGCTTGGCTCAATGCGGTGGCACCTGAGGTTGTTTCGAAGAGTGCCCTGTAACGGAAGGAGGAAGGGATGGTGACGGGTTCCAAGCGGGCGGCCTCGCCGCGGCGGCGGTTGCTGGTGTTTTTGGCGGTGGTCGCTGTGGTGTACGCTGCGTTCCACTTCTTTTATCGGGATTCTGCGGCGTTGCAGGAGGCGTTGGCGCTGTATCAAGCCCAGGACTACGCTGGTGCCTACGCGATCTATGAAGAGCTGGCTGCTGGCGGCAATGCCACGGCGCAGTTTTCGATGGGGGTGATGCACGAGCGCGGTGAGGGGCGGGAGCGCAACCTGGAGGCGGCGCGAACCTGGTACGGGCGTTCTGCCCAAGCGGGCAACCAGTTCGCGCAGTTCAATCTTGGGCGGCTCTTGATGTATGCGCCGCCACAGGAACAGGACGTTGACGAAGGGCTGCGTCTGTTCCAGGCGGCGGCAGAGTCAGGTCTCGATGCAGCGCAGTATGAGCTGGGGCAGCTGTACCTTTCAGGCCTTTGGGTGGACTACGACCCGGTGCAGGCGCAGCGCTGGCTGTCGGCAGCGCAGGGCCAGGGCCATCCGCTCGCGGCCAAGGCGCTGGCCCAATTGCAGGCGCAGTCGCAGCCGTTGTAAGCCCTGGGCGCCCTTATGGGTTCAGCTTGTGGTGGCTGAGCCCTGTGTTGGGGCGCTTGGCGTGGGTTGCACGCCGGTCGGGCCAGAGCCCCCGGCTTTGCCCATGAGCGGGCCGATCAAGTCCATCGGCAGTGGAAACACAATGGTGGAGTTCTTCTCGCCAGCAATGTCGACCAGGGTTTGCAGGTAGCGCAGTTGCAGGGCCTGCGCCTCGCCCGCCAGCACCTTGGCGGCCTGGGAAAGCTTCTCGGAAGCCTGCAATTCACCCTCGGCGTGGATCACCTTGGCGCGTCGGGTCCGCTCGGCCTCGGCCTGCTTGGCAATGGCGCGGATCATGCTCTCGTCCAGGTCCACGTGCTTGATTTCCACATTGGCCACCTTGATGCCCCAGGCGTCGGTTTGGTCGTCCAAAATCGCCTGGATGTCGGCGTTCAATTGTTCTCGGCCGGCGAGCATGTCGTCCAGCTCATGCTGGCCGAGTACCGAGCGCAGGGTGGTTTGCGCCAGTTGGCTGGTGGCTTCGTAAAAATTCTCCACCTGAATCACGGCCTTTTCGGGGTCAATGACGCGAAAGTAAATCACCGCGTTCACCCGCACCGAGACGTTGTCGCGGGAGATCACGTCCTGTGTGGGCACGTCCATCACCACGGTGCGCAGGTCCACCCGCACCATTTGCTGGAGTACGGGGATCAGCAGAATCAGCCCTGGCCCTTTGACCTTCCAGAAGCGGCCGAGCATGAACACCACGCCGCGCTCGTATTCACGCAGAATGCGCACCGCACTGGCGAGAAATGCCACCAGCACGGCGAGGGCAATCAGAAAAAACACGTTCATGGCGGGCCTCCTTGGGCTGAAATGGGTTCCACGCTGAGCTGCAGGCCGGTGCGCGTCCGCACGCGCACACGCTGGCCAGGGCTCACAGGTGCGGTGCTCCGGGCATGCCAGAGTTCACCGTGCAGGCGAATGAGGGTGGTGTGCTCGTCCGTCTGCACGACAGTGCCTTCCGCCCCGATCATCTCTTCAGGGCCAGAGACCACCTCGCGGCGCCTTGAGCGCATTAACAGCCACACCACAAACAGAAAACCCAAGCTGCTCATGAGCCCGAGGCTGAGTATCAGTGACAGCGGTATGCCGTAGCCAGGGACTTGCGTGTCGATCAGCACGATGGAGCCGACCACAAAGGCAATCACGCCGCCGACACCTAGCGCGCCGAAGCTTGGCACCACCGCCTCCATGCCCATGAGCACGACACCCAGGACGATGAGCCCAAGCCCCGCGTAGCTGAAGGGCAGCATTTGCAGGGCCAGGGCGGCCAGCAGCAAACAGATGGCCCCAGTCACCCCAGGGACAATGGCTCCAGGGTTGGTGAATTCGAAAAACAGCCCATAAATGCCCGCGAGCAACAGGAAGTACGCCACGGAGGGGCTCGCTATCACCTGCAGGAAGCGCTGGCGCCAATCCGGCGCCATCTGGGTGACCACTGCCCCGCGGGTCGCCAAGGTGACGGTCCGGCCCTGGAGCTCAAAGCTCCGTCCGTGAATTTGATCAAGCAGGGTGCGCAGGTCCGCCGTGACCCAGTCGATCACCCTTTTCTCCAATGCCTCCTCAGCGGTCAGGCTTGCTGCACTGCGCACGGCCGTGCTTGCCCATTCGGCGTTTCGCCCCCGCAGCCGGGCCAAGCCGCGCAAGTAAGCTTCCGCATCATTCACCACTTTTTCACGCATGGCATCCCGGTCGTGGGGCGCAGTTGGAGTGGAGGGGTCGCCTTTTTCAGGTGCGTTGTCGTCGGTGTCTTGGTTTGGCAAGGGGTTGGAGCCGCCCCCCATCGACACTGGGGTGGCCGCCCCAACGTTGGTGCCGGGCGCCATGGCCGCGATGTGGGACGCATAGAGGATGTATGTCCCGGCGCTGGCTGCACGTGCACCACTGGGTGCAACGTAGGTCGCGACGGGAATGGGCGAACTCAAAATCGCTTTGATGATGTCGCGCATCGCAGAATCCAGCCCCCCCGGGGTGTCCATCTGCAGCACGGCGAGGGTATGGCCACTGTCGGCGGCGCGCTCCAGTGCATCCACAAAGTAATCGGCGGTGGCGGGCCCGATGGGCCCCTCGATGGCCAGCAGCGCCACCGGTTGGGGGTCGAGGGTTGATGGCACGGGCGGTGGTGGGCCCTCCGGCTCCGGCAACGCAGCCACAAGCAGGCCCGGCAGCAAAAGCAGGACCGCGAGCAGGCCGCGTGCCGTTCGGCGCATGGGTCAGCGCACCGCGTTGCAGTCCAGCGCCATCACCGGTGCCGGTTGCAAGCCGCCCTCGCGGGTGTAGGCCACGGTGCCGTTGATGATGGTGGTGTGGATTGAGGCACCGAATTCAGTGCCTTCAAAGGGAGACCAGCCGCACTTGGACCGCACCGCCTCGCGGGTCACCAGGGTCGGACGGTTCGGGTCAACCAGTACCAGGTCGGCGTAGTGGTCCTCGCGCAGAAAGCCGCGTTCCGCAACGCCGAACAGGGTGGCTGGGGCGTGGCTGGTTTTCTGGACCACCTGCTCCAGGCTGAGGTTGCCGGCCTTGACCTGCTGGATCAGCGACAGCAGCGCGTCTTGCACCAGCGGTAACCCCGCCGGAGCCCGCAGGTATGGGCGGGCTTTTTCGTCAAGCAAGTGGGGGGCGTGGTCGGTGGCGATCACGTCCAGGCGGTCTTCGCGCAGCGCTGCGAGCAGCGCCCGGCGGTCCTCGTTGGTTTTGATCGCTGGGTTGCACTTGATCAGGCTGCCCTTTTCCGCGTAGTCGGCGTCGCTGAAGAACAGGTGGTGCACGCAGGCCTCACCCGTGATGCGCTTGCCTTGAATGGGGCCGGGGGTGAACAGGTCCAGCTCTCGTGCGGTGGTGAGGTGCAGCACGTGCAGGCGTGCGTCATGGGTTTTGGCGAGCCCCACGGCAAAGCTTGATGAGCGCAAGCAGGCTTCGGCGCTGCGGATGCGGGGGTGGCACGCCATGGGGATGGCCTCCCCGTACTGTTCGACGCATATGGCCTCGTTGGCTTCGATGGTGGGGGAGTCCTCGCAGTGGGTCGCGATCAGCAAGGGCGATTCCGCAAAGATCTTGTCGAGCACCTCCGCATCATCCACCAGCATGTTGCCGGTCGACGCTCCCATGAACACCTTGATGGCGCATGCGAGCTTGGGGTCTGCCACGCGAATGTCGTCCAGGTTGTCATTGCTGGCGCCGTGGTAAAAGCTGTAGTTGGCTGCGGACTTTTGGGCGGCGATCGCGTGCTTGGCGAGCAGGGCTTCGCGGTTCAGGGTCGGGGGGCTGCAGTTGGGCATCTCCATGTAGCTGGTGATGCCTCCGGCGACGGCCGCGCGCGATTCGGACTGGATGTCGCCCTTGTGGGTAAGCCCGGGTTCGCGAAAGTGCACCTGGTCATCGATCATACCGGGCAACAGCAGCAGACCGCTGGCATCGATTTGCGTGCGGGCGGAGCGGCCTTGTAGGTCCGCCCCGATTGCGGTGATGCGCCGGTTGGCGATGGCCACATCCGCGTGCCAGCGGCGGCCCTCGTTGACCAGCTCGGCGTTCAGAATCAATAAGTCGTCCATTGGGCGATTCTAACTCGGCCCATGGGCTTTTGATATGCTGACCGCATTGGACTGGCTGGGAGAGGAAGTGCCATGCCCACAAAGCGAGCAGGTGGGGTACCGGGTCAAGCTGGCGTCGACTTCAAAGCCCTGGAGGCGGCTGCTCCCGGGCACCTGGTCGCGACCTCTGCGCTCCTTGAGTGCTTGCGCTTTGATGCCCAAGGGTTGATCCCCTGCATTGCCCAGCAGTTCGATTCCGGCGCGGTGCTGATGATGGCCTGGATGAA
>DHQM01000066.1:20385-20560 GCA_002408105.1 Gammaproteobacteria bacterium UBA5338
TGTGCTACTGGTCGCGCTCGCGAAGCTCATTGTGGCGCAAAGGCGAGTCCTCAGGCCAAGTGCAGGCGCTGCGCGAATTGCGGGTGGACTGCGATGGTGACGCGCTGCTTGCATTGGTGGACCAGCAGGGCCCGGCCTGTCACAGCGGCCGGCGCAGCTGCTTCTATGTACAGAT
>DHQM01000008.1 GCA_002408105.1 Gammaproteobacteria bacterium UBA5338
CTGAGGGCGCTTTCTCTTGAGTTTTCAAAGGCTTGAAAACTCGGTAATGGTGGAGGCGGCGGGAATCGAACCCGCGTCCGTCAGTCCGCTGCCCGCGGCTCTACATGCTTAGTCTCGTCTATTGATTTAATCGCTGACGGCCCGGCGGACAGGGTGGCAGCGACGAGCCCGATGGATTTTTAGCGGATCGGTCTCAGGCAACCCTCACCGCGAGCTTGCGAAAGATGACCTTTGAAATCCGGCCGCACAAGCACGGGGTCGGTCAAAGGCTAACGGGGTTTAAGCCGCTAGAGCGTAAGTATCGTCGTTGGCAACTATATAAGTTGCAGCGATTGATTTACGAGAGTCACTACCCTCTCGGCATGCACCTTGGGTGTTGTAACCGGCGTCGAAACCAGGTCGCCCCCAAAATCGTGTTGTTTCATTGCCCCTTTAACATGGGTCCGTCGCGGCTGGTTTTCAAGTCTCGCAAGCGGCCCTTGGGCAAGGCGGCATATGGTACCACAGGGCTTCCGGCACCACCGGGGTTCTTTGGCTACACTGGAATGACAGCGATTTCCCCTTCGGCTTCAACCCCAACATCCTGGTAGGTTCCATGCGCGACAACCAACCCATCACACGAAATGAGCGCCGGTTTGAGGCGAGCCAGCAGTTGATCTCTTGCACTGACCTTGGCGGGCGGATCACGTACGTCAATGATGACTTCATCGCCATCAGTGGCTATACCGAAGACGAGCTCATCGGCCAGCCGCACAACCTCATTCGCCACCCGGACATGCCCCGCGCTGCCTTCCACCAAATGTGGGCAGCGCTCAAGCGCGGTGACCCTTGGCTGGGTGTGGTGAAGAACCGCTGTAAAAACGGGGACCACTACTGGGTGTTGGCCTATGTGACGCCGATCGTTCAGGGTGGTCAGGCGGTTGGGTACCAGTCGGTCCGGGTGGTTCCGCAGCGCGACCACATTGAGCGGGCGGAGCGGTTGTACGCCAAGCTGCGCGACCTGGACCCGACCGCAAAGCTGAGTCCTCCCAAGGTTGGGGTGCGCGGCCGGGTCACGGCAACCGCGCTGGCAACGGCGGCGGTGGTGGCCATTCCAGACAACTTTCCCGGCTGGAGCGATGGTCTGTTGCAGTTCGTGTGGTGGGGCGCTGCGGCTGTGGTCGGCTGGATTGGCTCCAACTGGGTGACGGCCCGGCTTCGTGAGGTGGGGGGTGCCGAGCGCAAGCGGTACCCCAACCTGCTTGCAGCCGAGGTGTTGGTGGGCACGGGCGACGAACTTGCCCAGCTTGAGCTGGGCCAGCAGTACCGCGAGGCCCACATTCGCACCATTTTAACCCGCGTGCGCGATGGCGCGGAAAAAATCACGGGCCTTGCGGCGCAGACCGCAGAGATCGCGATGGCCACCGAGCTTGAGGTCACCAACCAGGACGAGCAGCTGTCCCAGGCGGCCACTGCCATGAACCAGGTGTCCGCCACCACCCAGGAGGTGGCCAACCACGCCCGTGAAACCGCGGTTGCAAGCGAGGAGGTCAATGGCCAGGTGACCCAGGGCCAGCACGAAATGGAGGCGATGGTCGGCTTCAGTCGGCAGTTGGACGGCGAGATCGAGTCCGCCTCGGAAACCGTTGAATCACTGCGCCGGCGCAGTGAAGAAATCGGCTCGGTGCTTCAGGTGATCGGCGAAATCACCGAACAGACCAATCTGCTCGCCCTGAACGCGGCCATTGAAGCGGCGCGTGCGGGGGATGTGGGCCGCGGTTTCGCCGTGGTGGCCGATGAAGTGCGCACGCTTGCGCAGCGCACCGCAGCAGCGACCGACCAGGTGCGCGACACGATCAACGCGCTGCAGTCCGAAGCGGAGCAGGCCGCAGGCGCCATGGGTGGTGCACGCAAGGTTGCGCGGGAGGGCTTCGAGCGAGCGACGCAAACTGGCAGCAGTCTGGAAGCCATCGCTGGGGCCATGGCGCGCATCACGGAAATGAACCAACAGATCGCTCAGGGCTGTCGTGAGCAGGGCGAGGCTGCAGAATCCATTTTGCGCAGCATCGTGTCGGTGAGCGATGCATCGAAGTCGGTGAACGAGCAGTCCGCGTCGAGCAGCGCGGTGAGTCGTGACCTGTCCAAGCAGGTCGATCACCTCAGCACGGTCATTCGCCAATTCGGTGAGGGTGGTTGAGGAGAGCGGCGCTGCTGCGTCTCCGTTGTTGCTCAGCTACCGGTTGGTTGCCCGCAATACCCGGCCTTTTTCGCGCTGCCAGTCGCGCTCTTTCTCGGTCGCCCGTTTGTCGTGTTGCTGTTTGCCGCGTGCCAGGGCGATTTCACACTTCACGTGGTTGTTTTTCCAATAGAGCGCGAGCGGAATGCAGGTGTAGCCCTTTTGCGTGGTGGCGCCGAAGATCCGTGCCAGCTCCTTGCGGTGCAGCAGCAGTTTGCGCGTCCGTGTGGGGTCGGGCTGCAGGTGCGTTGAGCTGGTGGGCAGCGGGGTGATGAGCGCGCCAAGCAAAAACGCCTCCCCGTCTTTCAACAACACGTAGGCGTCTGCCAGCTGCACTTTGCCGGCGCGTAAGCTTTTGACCTCCCAGCCTTCCAGGGCGATTCCGGCCTCAAAGCGGTCTTCAAGGTGGTAGTCGTGCCGGGCCTTGCGGTTGAGGACGATGGTGCCAGGGGACTGTTTGCTGCCTTTGCTCATCCCGCCATTATACGGGGTGGCGGTCAACACGGCACTTGAGCCCCTGTCACGAATCTTCCACAATCCCACGGCGATCAAGTGCTTAGGATGCGACCCCAATGACGGACCCTGTTGCTGAGAGCCCGCCCATGTGGACCAAGCGGTGGACCTTTGTGCTGGCCGCTGCCGGCTCAGCGGTGGGGCTTGGCAACATTTGGAAGTTCCCCTACATGACCGGCGAGAACGGCGGCAGTGCGTTCGTGCTGGTGTATCTGGTGTGCATCGCAGCCGTGGGCATCCCCATCATGCTTGCTGAGGTGCTGCTGGGCCGCCTGGGGCGCCGCAGCCCGATCGAGACCATGCAGCAACTCGCACGGGACTATGGCGGCCACCGCCTGTGGAGCCTGGTGGGTTGGTCCGGCACCCTGGCCGGCCTGTTGATCCTGTCCTTCTACAGTGTGATCGGTGGCTGGGCGCTTGCATTCGTGTTCGAGCTTGCCGCGGGCACCCACCTGGGTGCGGATGGCGCAGCCGCAGCGGGGGTGTTCGAGGATTTCCTGGCGAGCCCAGCGTTGCTGGTGATGTGGCACAGCCTGTTCCTTGGGTTCACCGTCTGGGTCGTGGCCCAGGGCGTGGTCGCAGGGCTCGAGCGCACGGTGCGGTTTTTGATGCCGGTGTTGCTGGTGCTGATGCTCGTCCTTTTGGGTTACGCCATGACCACCCCTGGGTTCGGGGAGGGCTTCGCGTTCTTGTTTCATTTCGACGCCCGCGAATTGTCCTGGAACAGCGCCCTCATCGCCATGGGCCATGCGTTTTTCACCCTGAGCCTTGGCATGGGTTCCATCATGGTGTACGGCGCCTACATGCCCAGGGATGACTCGATCGGCAGCACGGTGCTCACGGTCGCTGCCTTGGACACCGCGGTGGCGCTGGTGGCCGGTCTTGTCATTTTCCCGATCGTGTTCAGCTTCTCTCTTGAACCAGGTGCAGGGCCAGGCCTGATGTTCATCACCTTGCCCCTGGCATTTGGCAACATTGCGTTCGGCCAATGGGTGGGGATCGCGTTTTTCGTGCTGGTGAGCTTTGCGGCCTGGACTTCGGCAATCTCGCTGATCGAACCGGCGGTGGCCTACCTGGCTGGCCGGTTCGGTTGGTCTCGGGTGCGGGTGGCCGTGGCCCTTGGGCTGTTGGTCTGGGTGCTGGGCTTCGGTACTGTCTTGTCGTTCAACCATTGGGCCGATTTCAAGCTGCTCGATACCTTCACGGTGTTCGACGGCATTGATTTTCTGACCTCCGCCGTCATGTTGCCTTTGGGCGGGCTCTTCATGGCCTTGTTCGTGGGTTGGGTGTTGCACACCGAACGGGTGTACACCGAAGTGGGCATTCCCAACCCAACCTGGTTTCGGGCATGGCAATGGGCCCTTCGGGTGCTGGCACCGGCCGCCGTCGCGGTCGTCTTCGTGGTTGGCATCGTCGACAAATTTGCATGACGGAACGCCCATGACCGCGATTGAGCGCAGCGCATTGCTGCCGCATCCGGTCGAACACCTGTTCGACCTGGTGAATGACATCGAGCGCTATCCCGAGTACATGCAGGGCTGCGTTGGCGCTGAAGTCTTGGCCCGCGAGAGCGCCGGTGGAGCGCAAGAGATTGTGATCGCGCGGCTCGAGCTCGCGCGCGGGCCGCTGCGTCAAAGCTTTGTGACCCGCAACCGCGTAGAGCGGCCATCGTCAATCCACATGGGCCTGGAGGAAGGGCCCTTCCGGCGATTTCGCGGCGAGTGGTCCTTCGTGCCCTTGGGTCCGTCCGCGTCCAAGGTTGGCCTGGTGCTGGAGTTCGAGTTGGCCAACCGCCTGATCGGGCGAGCCGCCGGCAAGTTGTTCGAGTCGGTCGCCAGTCAGCTGGTGGATTCGTTGAGTGCCCGCGCAGCAACCACCGCGGTAGCGGGGCGGTGATGCGCTGCCGGTGCTGTGGAGTCACCGCCTGTGCGGGTTGAAGTCGCCTACGCCTTGCCGGACCGCCAGCGCATCTGTGTGCTGGAGGTGGAGCCTGGCTGCACCGCACTTGAGGCAGTCCAGCGGTCGGGCATCCTGGACGAGTTTCCCGAAATCGATTTGACAGACACCAAGATGGGCATCTTCAGCCAGCCCGTTGCCAATCCGGAGCGCCACGCGTTGCAGGATGGCGATCGGGTGGAGCTGTATCGGCCCCTGTTGATTGACCCCAAGGCCCGCCGACGCGAGCGTGCAGAATCCGCCGGGCTGCAGCGAAAGCGGGCCGCCAAAGAGTCCTCCAGCACTGCCTCACAGACGAAGAAGCTCTCAGCAACACCCGGCGCAGGCGGCAGCGGTGCTGCGGCCGGTTGAGGCCGCGCTGCGCCTTCTGGAGCGGCGCCGGGGTCAGCGGGTGGGTGCCACCGGTTCTTCGGCAGTGAAGTCGCCGACGACTTCAAGCTGGTCGAGCAGGCCGTCACGGAAAAACAACGACAGGCGTTTCTGGCGCAGCGCCCCGCCCCCGGGCTGAAAGCTGTACCAGTAGTCCCACCGGTCCTGATGAAAAGGGTCTTGCACCAGCGGCGTGCCGAGCACATAACGCACCTGATCGGTGGTCATCCCCAGTTCGACCTGTTCCAGCATTTCTTGCGTGACGACGTTGCCTTGCTGGATATCGATGCGGTATGCCCAAGGGAAACGCACGCCCAAATTGCCGCTACAACCCCACAAAAAAAGGGGAAATACCGCGTAAATCAAATACTTGCTGTTTTGCATCGGGCCGCGCTGTTGGGGTATCTTGGAGCCCGCGGCGCCGCTCGCCGGGGGCTGGTTGCGGGCCATGATACCCGAGTGCTCAGAGCGCCGCGACGCAGCCACTGCAGGGACCTGAACATGTCCAACCAAGAATTGCGCAACGCGGGCCTGAAGGTCACGCTACCGCGGGTCAAGATCCTGCAGATGCTCGAAGAGTCCGAGCAGCGCCATTTGAGCGCAGAAGACGTGTACAAGGCGCTGTTGGCGTCGGGAGACGAGGTCGGCCTCGCCACCATCTACCGGGTGCTCACCCAGTTCGAGTCGGCAGGTTTGGTGATTCGTCACCATTTCGAGGGAGGCCAGTCGGTGTTCGAGCTGGCCGAAGGGGACCACCACGACCACCTCGTGTGTCTGCGCTGTGGCCGCATTGAAGAGTTTTCAGACGATGTCATCGAGAAGCGGCAGGAGGCCGTCGCCGAGCGTTTGGGCTATGAGTTGACCGACCACAGCCTCTACCTCTACGGGATTTGCCCAGACTGTCGCAACCTCTGAACGGCAGTATCCCGTTCCCGCTTGCCCTCACTTGGTCTGCGCTGCTGCGGCCGTACAACGGCCGATTGTGCCGCTCCCGGCTGCGCAGACCCTCAAGCACCACCGCTTTGCAGCAACGCCGCGGCGTGGGCGGTGGCCTGGGGGGTCACCTCGGCGCCAGCGAGCATGCGCGCGAGTTCGTGTTCCCGCTGCTTGGGGCTCAGGTGCCGGATTCGGGTGCGGGTGGATCCGCCGGTCTCCACCGGTGGTTTCTCGACCAGCAGGTGGTGGTGTCCGAGCGCTGCGACCTGGGGCTGGTGGGTGATGCAGATGATTTGGGTGTGCGCTGCAAGGCCCCGCAGCAATTGTCCCACCACGTCTGCAACCCGTCCGCTGACCCCTACGTCGACTTCGTCGAACAACAGGGTGGGGATGCTGGAGGTTTCCGCTGTCGCAACCTGGATGGCGAGGCTGATGCGGGCGAGTTCGCCGCCTGATGCAACTTTGCCGAGCGGCAGAGTGGGTTGGTCCGGGTTGGTGGACACCCAAAATTCGACACGCTCTTGGCCGTCCGCGGGGGTTTGGTCCGCTGGCACGGCGAGCAGGCGCACCTCGAAGCGGCAAGCGTCGAGCCCAAGCGCGGTGAGCTTGGTGGTGATGGCGCTGGCAAGCCGATCCGCAGCTCGCCGGCGCAGATGC
>DHQM01000074.1:0-2726 GCA_002408105.1 Gammaproteobacteria bacterium UBA5338
CCGGAGGACCACAACCCGTTCACGCAGTAGTCCGGCCGGTAGCCGCGCTGCAACATGAACATCACGCCCGCGCCGTGGCCGATGTTGCGCCGACTCATTCCCGGCCGGGACAGCGCGGTCATGCCGCCTGCGCCCAACCCGACGGTGAGTTCGCCGGGAAGTTCCAGGCCCGCTTTGGCGATGCAGGTTGCGGCGGTGGTCACGCAGGCGGCGTAGGCTTTGGGGTTCTCGGCGCCGAGACCGCTGATTTCTTCACCGTCGAGGCGCGCTTGTGGGCGAAGGATGCTGGGCAAGGGCTGTCCCGCCCAGCGCTCCTCTTCGTCGGATCCCCCGAGGTGGGTATCAAAGGCAGCGTACAGCAGCAGTTCAGGACCTTGCTTGCTCTTGGACGGCAGTTTTCCAACTGCATTGGCCTGTCGATCATCCAGGTACTGGGCTCGCCCTTCGAGGCCGTTGTCGATCATGTGGTCGACCATGTAGCGGGCCAGTTCAGCCTCTTCTCCTGTTGGGCTGGGAATGTTGACCATGTCCATGAGAAGGAGCTTGAATTGCTCGCGGTCGAATTGGGATTCGGCCGCTCGTACCATGTCTTGATAGCCCTCGATGGGGGCTGGTCGCTGTGGCTGGGTCATGGGTTAATCACCCTCCTGGGCTGGAATGAAGGACTCGAAGTGGATCTGTGCGGGGGAGATTCCGCGCGCTTCAAGTACGGTGACCGCGGCGTCGACCATTGCCGGGGGACCACACAGAAAGGCTTCGGTGTCGGGTCCCAAGGCCTCGTCAGGGACACCGTTGGTTGGGTAACCAAGCGCACCTTGCCAATCCGGGTGAGGTTCCACCAGACTGATTCGAAGGTTCAGGTTGGGCAGCCATTCGAGCCGCGCCGCAAGTTCATCGAGGTAGAACAGCTCCGCGAGCCGGTTCACCCCGAAATGCAGGTAGATGGAGTGTGCCCGCCAACGCATTTCCGCCAGGGTGTCGAGAATCGACAACACCGGCGCAAGACCAGTGCCCCCGGCGATCAGCACCACGGGGCCTTGCGGTGGCTGCTGTAGTTTGAATGCACCATGGGGACCATCGATCTCCAGCTCAGCATCAATAGCGCATTCGTTTTTCAGATAGGTCGACATCGCACCGCCTTCAAGCAGGCGAATCAAAAAGCGCATGGATGGCAGCTGCTCCACGGTCGAACACATCGAATAAGGCCGCCAGTGGTCGGTGTTGGGCACCCGCATTAGGTAGTACATGCCGGGAAGGAATTGGGCTTCGTGTTCGGCTTCGTCGATCTCCAGGGTCAGCTCCACGACCGATTCATTGAGCCTATTGATGTCTTCGACCCAGGCGCGAAAGCGCTGGGGTCGATACCGCTGCAGCGCGTTGAACCCGTAGTCCATGCGGATGCGCGCATCATTTTCTGGCCGCGCGAGACAGGTCAGCACTTTGCGCTGCTCGACCTCGCGGGGAAGCAACGCAATGCTGGTGTCGCTGCGCATGCGCACTACACCGTGCTCCACTGTGCCGACACAGGAACCGCAACTGCCTGTCTTGCACTGATGAAACAGTTCGATTCCGGCCGCGAGCGCCGCCTCCAACACCGTCTGGCCTGGCGGCACCTCGATGCTGTGGGTGGTGTCGTCGGCGAACTGGATCAGCACCTGGGGGTTCGTCATCCCTTATCTCCGCCGCTTGATACCGAGTTCCATCGGCGGCGTCTGAATGCCTCGGGCATGGCGGGCCACCAGCTTTCTCCAGGCGACGATCACGGCATCCATGGCGCAGAGCTTCTCTTCGGCGAAACCCACATCGTGCTCATAGAACGGCTGCATGGAGTCCCGCGCCCACAGGTCGTCGTCGTTGAAGTCGTGGAAAACCGCGTCACGCAGGTAGTTTTCGTACTGATCGGTAAAGCGCTCGCGCTCGGCTTCAGTCGGTGCGGTTTTGACCAGCAGTTCCCAGTATTCGTAGCTTTTGTCGTCGATGGGCACATACATTTCATGGGCAGTGATGCCCGGAAACGGAAAGTTCTCGACCTTTAGCACACCGGGCAGCCACATGGAGGTGCGGATCCCGAGTGTTGGCGTTCCACCGGACGCGCGCACTCCCAACATGGCGTTCTCAAAGATCGGTTCGTAGTTGGAGTGGCCGTCGGCGTCGGGCGGGTACATGTTCATCATGCCCTTGGGGCCGTCGGCGTCCTCGAAGGCCTTGACGGCCTCGTCTGAGGTTGGCTTGAATCCGAGCGGTACTGCCAGGTCGTGCGCGTAGACCAGCGGCGATTTCCAGTGGATCAACACATGTCCGGGATCAAATCCGTTCTCGACCGCCAGGCGCCAGTTCGATTCGCCTTTGCGGCGAATGCCAAGGACGATGGCGTCGTCATCGGTGAGATTGGGGCTGTAATACGCGTAGTCCTTGGACTCTTGTGGTGGCAGGTCGGACTCCAGCGGAGGGATTGGCGCGTAGTCCGCGTCGCCGACGAAAACCCAGATGATCGAGTACTTCTCCACCACCGGGTACGTCTTGATTGATGCGTTGCCGATCAGTGGGTCTTCAGGCGCGGCAAGGATGGTCTTGAGTTCGCCGTCGTTCAAGCCATAGGTGTAGCCGTGGTACCAGCAGGTGACCATGCCCTCCTTGAAGCAGTAGGGTTTTTTCGAAAGCGGCACACCGCGGTGGCAGCAGCGGTCTTCGAGCGCATAGAGCTGGTCTTTCTCTCGGCGAAGCAG
>DHQM01000074.1:3015-9674 GCA_002408105.1 Gammaproteobacteria bacterium UBA5338
GGCGAAGCAGGATCGGCTCGCCGCAAATCTTGGTGGAGCCGAAGGCGCCTTCTTCCAGCTCGTGGCTGAAAAGCGCTGGATACCAATGGTTTTTCAACCCCCACTTCGCATCAATGTAGGGCTGGTAGCTCTTGGCGGCACCAGAGCCGCGGGCTGAAGGGGCAATTGGAGATGGGGTCGGATCGGGTCTGCTCATGGAAGTGTGCTCCTGGTGTATGAATCTGATTGCGGTCAAAGGGGGAGGTTCTTGCGTGTTCGAGCGAGCTCCTTGGGCGGAGACTGAATGCCGCGGGCGTAGCCTGCCACCAGCTTTCTCCAGCCAACGATCACGGCGTCAAGTGAGCACAGCCGCTCCGCAGACCAGCCGATGTCCTGGGCGTAAAAAGGCTGCATGGCGTCGCGAGCGACAAGATCCTGGTCGTTGAAATCGTTGAACATGGCCTTTTTAAGGTAGTTTTCGTACTGATCGACGAAGGTTTCCTGGTCCTCGGTGGTTGGCGTCTCACAGGCGATGAGTTCCCAGTATTCATAGCTCTGGTCATCGATGGGCACATACATCTCGTACATCGACATGCCCGGGTAGGGAGCGTTCTCGACCAGCAAGACACCGGGAAGCCACATCGAAGTGCGCAATCCTGCGGGCACGCTCTGGCCTCCAAAGCTAGAGACACCGAGCATTTCGTTGTGCATCACCGGTTCATAATGGGCCACACCATCCGCGCCCGGCACGTACTCATTGAGGATGCCACGCGGCGCGTTGTCCTCCGTAAAGGTGGTGGTCGCCTGTTCGCTGATCGGTCGGAAACCAAGCGGCAGCGCCCAATCCTGGGCGTACACCCAGGGTGAATCCTGGTGCACCAGAACATGTCCCGGATCGAAACCATTCTCTGTGGCCAGGCGCCAATTGGCCTTGCCTCGGCGCCGAATACCCCGCACGGTGGTATCGGGGTTGAGCAGGTGGGCACAGTAGTGAGGTTCCCCGGCTGTGCGCAGCTGTGGTGGCAAGTCATGCGCAAGTGGTGGAGGCTCGCCGAAGTCCGAGTCGCCGACGAAGACGAAGACAATCCCTGCAGCCTCTTCGACTGGATAGGTCTTGATGGTGGCATTGCCAATCAAGGGGTCATCAGGGCTGCCGATGATGGTTTTCAGCTCGCCATCACCGAGCCCGTAGGTGTAGCCGTGGTACCAACAGGTGACCGTACCCTCCTTGAAGCAGTAGGGCTTTTTTGACAGCCGCACCCCGCGGTGGCAGCAGCGGTCCTCCAGTGCATACACCTGCCCCGACTCGCGGCGCAGCAAAATGGGCTCGCCACCGAGGGTGGCCGCACCAAACTCGCCTTCATTAAGCTCATCGCTGAACAGCGCTGGGAACCAGTGGTTTTTAAGCCCCCAGCGTGCTGCGATGTAAGGCTTGTAACTGTGGGTACCCGTTGCAGCAGGCGTGGTGTTGGGTGTGAATGTGTCCATTTCGCTCCTCCATTGGGCTGGTGTGTGGGCCGACCAATACAGCTCAGTGCCTCAATCAGTACAGGCCTTGCTTGCCGGTCGCCAATCGCTGCATGATCCGCGGGGTGAGCATTTCCTCTTTGAATTGAGGGTCGTTCAGCACCAATATGCCGGTGCCATCGATGAAGGTGGCTCGCTGGGCTTTCAGGTCGATGGCTTGTACGTAGTTGGCGGTGGGAATGGTGAAACCATCTGGCGTGGTCGACTCGGTGATCCACAGCCGCCACATGCGCCAGAGTTGGTCGTTCTTGTCGTAGAACTCCCCGGCGTAGGGTTGGGGGTAGTCGGTACCGACATAGAGGACTTTCCGGCCGTAGGGGTGCTCTGAAGGCGGGCTGCCCTCGAGCACAAACACCTCGGTGGGGCGCCAGACCACATGCTCAGGGTCCGGGTTGATCCAAGGCGAAGACTGTTCGATCAAGTCTTCGTAGTGCATGGTCATCATCGGCTCAAGGTACGACACCGCGAGGATGGTGCGCTTGCCCAGCACCCGGAAGTCGGAATACCAAAGCGGATAGCTGTCGAGCCCATTGTTGTCGTCGTTCAGCATGTCCATCTGTGGCTGGTTGTCCATCCAGACCGCCGCACCAGCGGTGCGTTTGATGCGGCGGATGGACTTGACATAGACATAGGCTTCGTCGGCCTCTCCAACCGCAGACTGCACGGTGTACACGCCGAGACCGGCCAAGTCGTAGGGCGCGCTCAGTGCCACCACTGACTTTTGCTTGGTGGTGCCATCGCCGCGATGACCGGGCGGGTTGTCGGTGTAGCGGCCGACCATGCGGAACTTGTAGTTGTCCCCGACAAACTGACGAACCACTCCGTCTTCGAATCCGGCGATGGTGATGGGTCCGCCAACCGCACTGTTGTCGGCGTTGGTTGGAATCGCGTAGAACAGGTTCCACGCGAGTTTCCAGCCAGCGTGGGGGTCGTCCGGGTCAACTTGTGGAAACGGAATTCCAGCGACGTAACCCGTGAGTTTTTTGGTCTCTGCGTCGAATCGCACCTGTGGTGCATAGGTTTCTGTTGCGGACAGGTAGCGCGGATCGGGCTGCATCGGTCTCGCAGGCGCGAGCTTCATGCGCAGCCCGTGTTCGCGAATGCGCATGATGAGGTGCTCGGTCAGCAGCTCGTTGATCGGGGTTCCCTGATAGTGGTCGTCCAAGCGTTCATCAAGGTTCTGCGCCGACAGAACAAAGCCGGTTGGAACCTCCTCGGCCAGTGTGTATGGAGCGGCCACCCCCAGTGAGAAGATCAGGGCTGCAAATCGGACATTGCGCAGTGCGTGAAGAAATTGGAAAGTCATTCCGTGCTCCTGTGTGCCTTCGCGTTCAGGTGGGTAGCGGGGGTTGAACTTCGGATCAGAATTGGTAGCTGATGCGTGCCAAGGCTTGATCGCTGTAGTGGAATGCGCCGATCAAGCTTTGCCCCTGTGGATCCATGGGACTGTTTTTGTAACGTCCACCATTGAAGAAATCGGCTTCCAACATGACTCTCCAGTGGTCTCCGAACGACAGGCTTAACCCGGGCACCAAAATGGTGCCGTCGTATGCCAAGTCGTAAATCACGGCGAAGGTGAAGGTCACTGAGTCATGACGAAACGGCATCATCACCAGGGCTGTCAGAATGCTCGAATGCTCCTTCTTGGGAGAGCCGAAGTCGACGACCTGTTCGCTGTCTTCGTGGTCCAGAATCCAGGTATCGAACAGCTGCAAGCTGATTGAGGTGGGAGCACTGGTACCGAGCCAACCCTGTGTACGCAGAGGTTTATCCAGCCCGATCATCGCGCGCAACGTGTCTTTTTCTATGACGCCATTGCCACCAGCAGACGGAGTATTGGCGAGTCCGAAGTTGTAGGGTTTGTCTGGAGTAAAGGCCAACTCGGCGCGGAAAGTTGCATTGATGGGTGCCAGATAGCCATTGAGGGTGGCGCCAAAGATATCGATCTCCGGGTAAATGAACTCCGCAAAACCGTTCTCTGGAGCTTCGCCGTAACCTCGAAACGTTGGGTTGAACCCGCCGCTGAGGTCCGCGAAGTTCACCACAGGGTCCTGACTCAGCGTGTGGTAGTAGTTAAGGGAGTAACCGAAACCTAGAACTGACCCCGACAAACGGATCCCGTACGATGGCTCATCGGCGTCCGCTTTGGAGTGGTTGTAATTCACTGGAATCAGCGCCGCGGTATTGAATCCGCGGCTGCCATTGAGGCTCCAGCGTCCACCAAAGGTGTCCAAACTGTTTCCCATGGCATCGTCGTCGTCGATGCCAGGCCGGAGTACAACCTGCACGGCGGTGTCGGATTCGACCGCAAAGTACTGTAGGTTGAGCAGCCACAGCGGCTTGCGCCACTCCTCATTCTCCGGCTCGAGAAACGCGCGCCAGGTTTGGTCATAGCCGTGAATCACGTCCATAGCCTGGAAAAAATCGGTCTCTCCCCAGACCACCTGCTGCTTGCCAATACGCGCTGTGAACTGCAAACCCATTGGGATGTCCAGGTAGGCTTCGCGCAGTTCCTCGTCGTTGTACTGCTGTTGGAAGTCTGAACGCGGTAGCGGTGGTGCATTCAGCGCGCCGGTCAGGGCGGTGAGGTCTTCCAGGCGATCGAGGTAACCGGTCATGTATTCGCGGGTCAAGCGTCCAATGGCGACCCCGTAGGCCCAGCCGAGATCGGCGTCGGCTTGCAACAGCAGCGTGGTTCTGGCCATGGCCAAGTCGTACTTGTCATCTTCCGGGGTCTCTGGCACATCGCTGAGGTTGCTCGCGAGGTGCTCGCGAACGTAACCGGAAATTCGAACGTCTGCGGCGTAGATGGGGGAAGAGTCAATCAGTGCGCCAGCGGTTAAAGCGCACAAGAGGGGCGCTGTCCTGAGGCGGTGGCCTGTAGCTGCCGGGGGTGGATGTGGCATGTGCGAACTCCAAGTTGGAACTGGGCCCACCGGGGGCACCAACAAGTCAACCTAACGTTCGTTTGGTAATGCGACAGGCGTGCCAGTTTTCACTGGTGCGGAGAAAATTAGTCATAAAACAAATGGATAGGAGCGTTGTCCCCGTTTGCCTGAGATTCTGCGATTCTCTGTTGGGCGCACCAAAATCAAACAAACGTTTGACCGAGAGCACTGGCGCAGTGCAGCATCTGGTGTAGGCTCGCGCATTTAGTGACTGGTACAGGGAGTTTTGCTTGATGACAGACCAATCCACTGCCCAGATTGACACCCCGGGAGGAAACACACGCACCGCAGTTCTAGAGAAAGCCCTGGAACTGTTCGCAGAAACCGGTTTCAACGGTGTGTCGATGCGGCGCATCGCCCAAGAGGTCGGAATCAACCCCGCGACGCTCTACCACCATTTCACTCACAAGGAAGACCTGTACGAGCAGGTACTGCGGTTCGCCTATGCGGAGCAGGCCGCACAGTTTTCAGCGCTGGTCTCCACAGAGGGCACACCTCGGAGTCAACTCGGTGAATTTATTCGCGAGTTCACCCGCTATATCGCCAAGGACCAGCATTTTTTCCGACTGGTCAAGCGTGAGCAGCTGGAGGGCAATAGCGAACGTTTGAAGATGCTGGTGGATTTGTTGTTCGGCCAACAGTATGGCGCGATGGTGCGAAGTGTCGGCCGGGTCACTCAAGCGTTCGATGCACACATGTTGGTGACTTCTCTCCTGGGTCTGGTGCTGCACCACTATGAAACCCGGCACATGCGCCAGTTCTTTAGCGAATACGCGCCTTCCCAGGACGACCCCGATGTTGTTGCAGACCACTGCTGTCGGTTGTTCTTTTTCGGCATTCAAGGTGAGGCCGGTGCGGGGCAGGTGCCTGAGCCTTCCACCCACGCCATGCCGACCCCCTGAAGGGCGACCTCAGCCCAGTGTGGGCCCGAGCCCGGACCTGTTGGAGGGCCGCGCAATCCTCCGATGCAGGCTCAAAGCGCTTCTCTGGGCCAGGTGTCAGTCAGGGCCGCCCGGTACTGGCTGGTGATGCGCTAAAATTGCGGTCGCCGGGGCCAGTCTGATCGACACCCCCACGACCAGGTGCATCCATGCAAGCCAGCTACCGATTGATTCTGTGTTGCCCTGACCGAGTAGGGATTGTGGCGGCGGTCAGCCAATTCATCGCAGCCCGAGGTGGTTGGATCACTGAAGCCGACCAGTACTCGGACCCGGTCAACCGACATTTCTTCATGCGCGCGGTGATCCGCGCCGATTCCCTCAACTGTTCACTGAGTGAGTTTCGGCACGCCTTCGATGAGGTCGCCAACCAGTATGCGATGGATTGGTCGGTTCGAGATTCCGAGGTGTTGCCGAAGGTTGCAATTTTCGGCAGTAAAGAGTCGCACTGCGTAATGGACTTGCTGCACCGTTGGTCAAGCGGAGAGCTCCGATTCGACCTGCCCTGCATCGTGTCGAACCATGGGCATTTTCGCGACATCGCGGAGTGGCACGGCATTCCCTACGAACATGTTCCAGTACCGAAAGACGACAAGTCCGCGGCGTTTGAACGGGTGCGTGCACTGCTTGAGCAGTATGCGGTGGACGTTATTGTCCTTGCGCGGTACATGCAGATTTTTCCACCTGATCTCTGCAGACAGTACGCGGGGCAGGTGATCAACATCCACCACAGCTTTTTGCCGTCATTTGTGGGTGCCAAGCCATACCACCAGGCGGCCGAACGCGGCGTCAAGTTGATCGGCGCCACCTGTCACTATGTGACCGATGAGCTAGACGCTGGACCGATCATTGACCAAGACGTGGTTCGGGTGTCTCACCACAACAGTGTGGAGGACATGGTTCTGCTTGGCCGTGACGTCGAAAAGCAAGTCCTGTCTCGTGGGCTGAGGTACCACCTTGAAGACCGGGTCTTGATCCATGGCAACAAGACTGTGGTGTTCGCGTGAGCGCGTGCTTTTCCTCGGACCATGGGTGAAAATGTCACGAATCACCGGCCCATGAACCTGGACAACAACCAGTGGTAAATCAAATAACAAGTTGTAAATAGAGAAGGGGTGACCTGTATGAAATTGATCAGCGCAGTCATCAAACCGCACAAACTCGATGCGGTCCGTTTCGCGCTTGCTGACCTTGGCGTTGCCGGTATGACGGTCACTGAAGTCAAAGGCTTCGGGAGGCAAAAAGGCCACACCGAGTTGTATCGCGG
>DHQM01000090.1:0-3781 GCA_002408105.1 Gammaproteobacteria bacterium UBA5338
CAGCACGGCGTGGATTCTGCGCGAGGATCCGCAGCGCCTGGTGCCGCCGGGCGACCCGGACGCGCTGGCGGCCGCGTTGCTGCGGACGCTGAGTGAGCCGTCCGTGAATTATGGGCCCCAGACCACATGGGTAGCTGGCGCGGAAGCGTTGGACGCCGCCTTCACAGGGTTCGCTTCGCGTTGACTGGGCACTGCACCAAATGTGGAGGGCCACACGGCAGTGGCCGAAACCCTGCCGGCCCGGGGTACGGACGACATCCCGGCGGGGCGCCATGGTTGCACTGCCTGAGGGCCGTGGCATGAACGCGCATGGCTGTTGGACTCTGCTTCAGGAAAAAGACCTGAGCGCTGCATGCGTATCCTTTTGATTTCCAGAAACTTTCCCCCGCTGGTCGGCGGCATGGAGCGCCTGAATTGGCATTTGGCCGCCGAGCTGGGTGCACGGGCGGAGGTTCGGCTGGTGTCCATCCGCGGTGCGGCTGCGGAGGCTCCTCAAGGCATTGTCGTCCGGGAGGCGGCGCTCCGGCCATTGCCCTGGTTTTTCTTGGGTGCCGGCATAGGGGCAGTGCGCGAGGCCTTGCGGTTCCGCCCCGACTGGGTCATCGCCGGCAGCGGGTTGACCGCGCCCATTGCGGCATTGGCAGCGCGGTTGGCGGGCGCGAACTATGCCGTCTACGTGCATGGGCTTGATCTTGTGGTGGGGAGCCGGCTGTACCAGGCGGGCTGGCTTCCCGCCATTCGGCGGGCCGACAGTGTGTTTGCCAACAGTGCGGCTACCTTGCGCTTGGCGATTGCAGCAGGCATCGCCGAGGCCCGGGCTGTGGTCGTGCACCCCGGCGTGACGCTGGCCCACCCAGACCCTGAAGAGCGCCTACAAATCCGGGATCGAATCCGGGGTGAGCTTGATGTGGGTGCGGGGCCGGTGTTGCTTTCCGTTGGCCGTTTGACCGAGCGCAAGGGCATGGTTCCGTTTGTGCGCGATGTGTTGCCGCTGCTTGCTCGACGGTGCCCCGACCTGTGCCTGCTCATCGTGGGGGACACCCCGAGCGCGGCTTTGGCGGCGCCTCTGGAGACTGCTGGTGACATTCTGGACGTGGCGGTCCGTGCGGGGGTCGACCAGCACATTCGGCTGCTGGGCCAGGTGGAGGAAAACCGGCTTCGGCAACTGTGGTTCGCCTCAGATGTCCACGTGTTCCCGGTAAGGGAGATGCCCAACAACCCCGAGGGCTTTGGCATGGTCGCGGTGGAAGCGGCCGCTTCTGGGGTGCCCACCGTGGCTTACGCTGTGGGGGGGGTGGTCGATGCGGTCCAGGATGGTGTCTCGGGCAGATTGGTTCCCCCTGGCGATTCTGCCGGATTTGCCGAGGCGGTGTTGCAGATGGTGCAGAGCCCACCGAGCGCCCAGGCGGTGCGGGATTTCTCAATGCCATTCGCGTGGCCGGCGTTCGGGGAGCGGGTGTTCGAACAGCTGCAGTCGGGGGGCAGCGATGGCTGATAAGGCCCTCCAGCCCCACGCGGTTCTTGACCTGCCCTCCCGGGCAAAAAAAGGCGCCAAGATTGCGGAGATTCTGCAGTTGTCCAGTCGGCCGAGCCCGATTCGGTTGCTGGAGATCGGCACCGGCTCCGGTGGCATTGCTCATCATTTTGGTACCCACCCCGGTCTGTCCTGTGAGGTAACCGCGGTGGATGTGTGTGACCAGCGTCAGGTGCGCGGTGGCTACCGCTTCGTGCCGGTCGAGGGCGTGCAGCTGCCGTTTGAGGACGCCCACTTCGATGTGGTGATCACCAACCATGTCATTGAGCACGTGGGTGACCGAAATGCGCAAGCTGCGCACCTGAGGGAAGTGCGGCGCGTGCTGGCGCCGTCGGGCATTGGCTACTTGGCGGTTCCGAACCGGTGGATGTTGGTCGAGCCGCACTACCGGCTGGCGTTCCTGAGTTGGTGGCCGGAGGCGCTGCGCTCGCCTTACCTTCGGTGGATGGGCAAGGGGAGCCACTATGACTGCCGCCCACTGACCCAACCCCAACTCGATGGCCTCCTGGAAGAGGCGGGTCTTGGCTACCGGCATGTCGAGGTCGAGGCATTGGGCGCGACCTTGCGCCTCGAGTCCGGACACAGCCGCCTGGCGTTTGCAGTGGCGCGTTTGCCCGCCCCGGTTTTACGGGCGTTGACGCCGATCATCCCTACCCTTATCTGCACGCTGTGGCGTGCACCGGATGCACAGTAGGGGTGGAGGCCAAGGGGCCGGGTTCGGCGCCGTTGTCTCCCTGGGCACAACTGCTAGAATACCGCCCGCGCCGGATTAGCTCAGTTGGTAGAGCAGCGCATTCGTAATGCGAAGGTCGTAGGTTCGACTCCTATATCCGGCACCATTCTCCCGCGGGGGCAGTTCCTTCCTGCCTCAGGATCGTGGCCCTCGCGCTTAGCAGGTTTGGCTTGTGGGGGGGCGTGGCTGCAGGTCTTTCCACACCCGTCGCACGGACAGGTCATCCGGGTCGTAGGTGGTCTGAAAGCCAAGTGCCCGCATCAGCCCCAGCATGTCGCGGTTTTCGCTGAGCACTTCACCTTCGATGCGCCGGTAGCCGCGTTGTTCTGCGATCTCAATGAGGTAGCGCATCAACCGGCTTCCGAGCCCTTTGCCTTGCCAGGCATCTGCGACCGCAATGGCGAATTCGCAGCTTTCACCGCTGGCAGTCTGGTTGAATTGACCCACGGCGATTTCCTGTTCGTTGGACCCTTCGCCAATGGTCACGACCAGCGTCATTTTTAGGTTGTAGTCGATCTTGGTGAACTCGGCCAGCATGCGCCGATTGAGCTCGGTCATGCCGCTCCAAAACCGCAGATAGCGGCTGCGAGACGACAGGTTGCGGACGAAAGCCTGTTCCATTTCCGCATCTTTTGGGCGAATCGGGCGCACCTTGACTGGGGTGCCGTCCTTCAAATTCCACGCCCGCTCCAAGTGCTTGGGGTAGGGTGTGATCGCCAAATGGGCGTATGGATCGGCCGGCGCCGGGCTGTCACACCGCAAGGTGGCGCGTGCATCCACAGCGACGGCACCGATGTGGTCGATGATCAACGGGTTGATTTCGAGCGATGCGAGTTCAGGCAGCTCTTCGGCGATTTCGGAGGTGCGCAACAGCACTTGGATCAGCGTGTCGGTATCAATGGCTGGAAACGCGCGCTGTCGGCCCAACAGGTGGCGAACCGGCGCGTTGTCGACCAGGTCCCGCGCCAACTCTTCGTTCAGTGGTGGCAGGGAGACGCGGTGGCGGCCATAGGCTTCGATCCAGATGCCGCCGCTGCCGAGGCTGATCACCGGGCCGAAACAGGGGTCACGCCGAATGCCGATCATCAGTTCGCGCCCGGCGCGCTTGGTCACCATGCGCTCGATCAGGACGCCTTCAATGCGTGCGTTTGGTTCGTGGCTGCGCACTTCATCGAGCATCCGACCGTACTGTGCGGCCACCGCTGCGGCCGACTCCAGGTTCAGTGCGATGCCGCCCACGCCGCTTTTGTGGGTGATGTCCGGTGAATGCACTTTCATTGCCACGGGAAAGCCGACGGCTTCGGCTTTCTGGGCGGCTTCACCGGGCGAGCAGGCCACCGCGCGTTCCGGCACGGGGATATGAAAACAACCCAGCAACGCCTTCGCTTCGTGCTGGTACAACTGGTCCCGTTCGTCGCGTCGGACTTCCGCCAGCAGTTCCCGTGCCCGAACGACGTCCGGTTGCACACGGTCGGCCGTGGGGGATGGGATTTGCAGCAACAGTTGCCGGTTGG
>DHQM01000090.1:3966-18367 GCA_002408105.1 Gammaproteobacteria bacterium UBA5338
CCTGTGGGTCAGCAAAAAATGGTAGCCACCCACCAGGGTCTCTGGGTACTGGAAAACGGGTATGCGGGCTTCGATCAGTTGTTGGCGCCCGGCGGCCACAGAAGCGCCACCCATCAGGCAACAGAGAATCGGCTTGCGGCTGGTGTCCGCGAGTTCCACCACGGCCTTGGCGAAACCCAGGTCATCGGTCATCTCCTGTGGTGTCAGGATGGCCAACACCCCGTCGATCGCTTCGTCTCGGAGGCAAATCTCAATGCTCTGGCGAAACCGCTGCGGAGAGGCATCGCCAATGATGTCGACCGGGTTGGTGTGCGACCAATCGAAGGGCAAAGCTTCGTCGAGCTGCCGAAACGTGGCAGCCCCAAGCGCCGCCAGCGGGACACCCAAGTCCCCGGCTCGATCAGCTGCCAGCGCACCGGGGCCGCCCCCATTGGTGACGATCGCGACGCGCTCACCACAGTCGCGGTAGCGGGATGTGAGGGTCCGCGCGGCCGCGAACAACTCGGGGATGCTGTATACGCGCACCACACCGGTTCGTCGCAGGACGGCATCGAACACCTCATCGTCGCCCACCACGGCGTCGGTGTGGCTGCGCGCCGCTTGGGCTCCGGCAGGTTGGCGCCCCACCTTGATGGCGATCACGGGCTTGGCCTTGGACGCGGCGCGCAATGCGCTGATAAAGCGTCGGGCTTCTCGAATGCCCTCGACGTACATGAGGATGCCGTCGGTTTCGTCATCGTGCACCAGGTAGTCGAGCACTTCGCCGAAGTCGATGTCGAGGGACGACCCGAGGGTGACCACGGTAGAGAACCCAACCCGGTTGGCGTGGGCCCAATCAATGATGGCGTTGCAGAGGGTTCCCGATTGCGACACCAGGGCCAGGTTGCCGCGCCGGACTTGGCCTTTGCCAATGCTGCAATCAAACCGGTGTGCAGGGCGCACCAGACCCAGGCAGTTGGGGCCGAGGATGCGCAAGTCGCTGGTGGCCCGGGCGTGCTCCAGCGCCCGCTGGCTTGCCTCCCCCTCCGCACCGATCTCCGCGAAGCCGCCGCTGTAGATGACGGCAGCTTTCACACCGGTTTGGCCACAACTGGCAATGATTGCAGGAACCGTGTGGGCAGGGGTGGCGATCACCGCCAGGTCGGGCGCATGAGGCAGCGATTCGACATTGGGGTACGCCTTGAGCCCGTGGACCTCAGTGCGGTTGGGGTTCACGGCGAAAATCTCGCCGCGGAACCCACAGCCGCGCAGGTTGCTCAAGATGGCATCGCCGACAGCGTCCTGCCGTTCGGTCGCGCCGATCAGGGCGACCGAAGTGGGCTCGAACAGTGGGTGCAAATAGTGTCTGTGTTCCATGCGCCCTCCGCGGGGTGGCCCCGGCATTGTCGTGGCGGGGTCTTTGCTAGTATGGCAGCTCGAGCCCCAACTCCCTGCCGAGTGTTGCGATGTTTACTGCATTCATAGCCCACCCCGATTGTGCCCGGCACGATTCCGGTGCACACCACCCTGAGTGTCCTGAGCGGCTCTCAGCGATTCAAGACCGGCTCATCGAGTCGGGCCTCTGGCCCTTGCTGCGCCACTATGAAGCCCCCTTGGCAACGGACGGGGAGTTGACCGCTGTTCACTCGGCCGCGCACTTGAAACACATCTTGGAGGTGGCGCCGCGGGCTGGGCTGCATTACCTCGATGAGGACACCGCAATGAGCCCGGGCACGGTCGCTGCGGCGCGCCGCGCAGCTGGCGCGGTCCGCCTCGCGGTGGACCTGGTCTACCAGCAAGAGGCGCGCAATGCGTTTTGCAGCGTACGCCCGCCGGGGCACCATGCCGAACGAGACCGTGCGATGGGTTTTTGCTTTTTCAACAACGTTGCGGTCGGGGTCGCGCACGCTTTGAAGCAGCCTGGCATTGAGCGGGTCGCAGTGCTGGACTTTGATGTGCATCATGGCAATGGCACCGAGCAGATCTTTCAACACAGTGATCAGGTGCTGTTCCTTTCGACCTTCCAATATCCATTTTATCCCTTCACCGACATCAATTTTCCGGCCGACAACATCGTTCATGGTCCATTGCCGGCAGGCAGTGACGGTGCCGCCTTCCGTGAAATGGTGGAACGGCGCTGGTTGCCTCATCTGCGTGCCTTTAAACCCCAGATGCTGTTCATCTCAGCGGGGTTCGACGGGCACAAGGATGACATCATGGCCCACATGGGATTGGTGGAGGCGGACTATCGGTGGATCACCGAGCAGGCCTGTGCCGCGGCGGACACGCATGCCCAGGGCCGGATCGTTTCGGTGCTTGAAGGTGGCTACGAACTGCCCGCACTCGCGCGTTCAGTGGAGGCGCACCTGCGGGTTCTTGGTGGTTTCGGTGGGTAGCTCGGGCCAGGGTGCCGCCAGCCGTCTGAGGTGAGTGGCTAACTCGCCTCAAATGCGGTCCCGAGCTTCTTGGGCACGCGTTGGAGTTTGAGTTGGGCGTACCGAGGAATGCCATCCCGGTACGGCGGATAATCTTCTCCCGCGATCAAGGGTGCCAGGTATTGTCGCGCTTTGGGGGTGATGCCGAAGCCATCTTTCGTGATGTAGCTGCGGGGCATTTTCCGCTCTACATTCGCCACCTTGCGCAGGGGGGCTTCGCCGATGGTCCAGCTGTAGCGCTTGGTGTTCTTGCGAACGATGGTGGGCATCACAGCGTTCTTGCCGGCCAGTGCGAATTCAACCGCCGCCTTGCCCACTGCATAGGCTTGGTCGACATCGGTTTTCGATGCAATGTGGCGCGCAGCGCGTTGCAGGTAGTCCGCCACCGCCCAAAGGTATTTGTAGCCGAGCCGCTCTTTGACCAGCTGTGCGAGCGCCGGGGCGACGCCACCCAGCTGCGCGTGGCCGAAAGCATCGCGGGCGCTGGATTCGGCGAGAAAGGTCCCGTCCGCGGTTTGCGCGCCCTCGGAGACCACCGCCACACAGTAGCCGTTTTGTTCAACAGAGGTTTTTACGCGCTCAAGAAATGCCCGCTCTTCGAACGGGATTTCGGGAAAGACGATGATGTGCGGCGGGTCCCCGGCCGCCTCTGCTGCCAGGCCCGCTGCCGCTGCGATCCAGCCCGCATGGCGGCCCATGACTTCGAGAATGAACACCTTGGTCGAGGTTTCACACATCGAGGCCACATCAAGACCTGCTTCCAGGGTCGACACCGCGACGTACTTGGCAACTGACCCGAATCCAGGGCAGTTGTCGGTCACTGGCAAGTCGTTGTCAACCGTTTTGGGTATTCCAATGCAGCTGATCGGGTAGTTCAGCTGCCTTCCTAGCTGCGACACCTTGTGTGCCGTGTCCTGGGAGTCGCCCCCGCCGTTGTAAAAGAAGTACTGGATGTTGTGGGCGCGGAACACCTCGATGAGCCGTTCGTATTCGGCGCGGTTTTCATCAAGGCTCTTGAGCTTGTAGCGACAGGAGCCGAATGCGCCCGCGGGCGTGTAACGCAGCGCGGCGATGGCACTCGCGCTTTCTTTGCTGGTGTCGATCAACTCTTCGCGCAGCGCGCCGAGAATGCCGTTGTACCCAGCGTAGACTTTCCCGATCCGGTCCCGGTGCTGTCGGGCGGTTTCGATGACGCCACAGGCGGATGCATTGATGACGGAAGTCACCCCCCCCGATTGGGCATAAAAGGCGTTCGGCTTGGCCATTCAAATTCCCCTTGTTGGGTTTGCGGCGGTGGTCGGAAAGTGGGTGCTGCCTGTGCTCGGGTTCGGTGGTCCAGACTGCCACCGACGGATGACACTATAATAGCGCCCGGTGCGTCGCAAGCAGACGCCGGATCGCGCTAGGCGGGGAGCCACTGCATGCGAATTCATGTCTTGGGCATTTGCGGCACCTTCATGGGCAGCCTCGCAATTTTGGCCCGCCAGTTGGGCCTAGAAGTGAGTGGCTCTGACGAGAATGTGTATCCGCCCATGAGCATCCAGCTCGAGCAGCAGGGCATACCCGTTCATGTGGGGTATGACGCCGCTGCGCTGGATTCATCGCCGGACCTGGTGGTTATCGGCAATGCCCTGGCGCGGGGCAATCCGGCCGTCGAAGCAGTGCTGGATCGCGGCCTGCGGTATTGCTCGGGCCCCGAGTGGCTGGCGCGTGAATTGATCGATGGGCGCCACGTGATTGCTGTTGCCGGCACACACGGAAAAACCACCACCACCAGCATGATCGCTTGGTTGCTTGAGTGTGCTGGTGAGTCACCTGGATTTCTTATCGGCGGCGTTCCGCGCAACTTCGATGTGTCAGCGCGTTTGGGCAGCGGTCGGCATTTTGTCGTGGAGGCCGATGAGTACGACACGGCGTTTTTCGACAAGCGCTCCAAGTTCGTCCACTACCGCCCACGGACGCTGGTGATGAACAACCTCGAGTTTGACCATGCCGACATCTTCGATGACCTGGGGCAAATACAAACCCAGTTTCATCATCTGGTGCGAACCGTTCCGGCGACCGGTTTGATTCTCTCCCCGGAGCGTGAAGCGGCGCTTTCGGAGGTGCTGGACCGGGGTTGTTGGAGCCGCCAGGCCGAGGTTCACGGCGTGCTCGAGAACAGGCGCACGGCGGCGCCGGAGTCGGGGTGGTGGGGCCGCATGTTGAGCCCTGACGGAAGCGAGTTTGAGGTGGGCTATGGGGGTGATGCCCATGGTCGTGTCCAGTGGCCACACTGCGGGCGCCACAATGTGGCCAATGCCCTAATGGCCATCGCTGCGGTGGCCGATCTTGGGGTGGATCCTGCCGAGGCCGCGCGCTTCATGGGCGAGTTTGCCGGCGTGAAGCGGCGCCTCGAAGTGTTCGGCCGCTTCAATGACTTGACCCTTTATGATGACTTCGCCCACCACCCGACAGCGATCGCATCAACCCTGCAAGGGCTGCGGCGCAGGGTCGGAAACGAGTCGGTGCTGGTCATTCTGGAGCCAGCGTCTAACACCATGAAGCGCGGCATCCACCGCGCCCAGCTGCCAGCCTCCTGGGCCGCAGCCGATGCAGTCTACTGGTACCAACCCGAGGGCATTTCCTGGGTGCCAGACGCGGCTCAGAACGGGGTGCCCGTCGTTGGGTTCGCAGCGGTGGAAGACATCGTGCAGCGTGTCGTCGGTGAGCGGCGCCGGTGGCGTCACGTTGTGGTGATGAGCAATGGTGGCTTTGGCGGACTGCATGCCAAACTCGCCGACGCCCTGGCCCCGCTGGCCTGAAGCGAGGCTGCTGTGAGCCCGGAAACGTCCAATTTGCCCATCACCGTTGCGATCACCGGGGCCTCCGGTGTGCAGTATGGGTTGCGGCTATTGGAGTGTCTCTTGGCGGCCGATCGGGCGGTCCATCTCATGGTGTCCAAGGCTGCGCACCGGGTGATCGACATCGAGACTGACTTGAGTCTGCCTGCCAACCCGCAGGCACTCGCGGGCGCGCTGCATGCGCACTTTGGCTGTGAACCGCAACGGCTGCACTGTTGGGGGCGGGAAGACTGGCTCGCTCCAGTGGCGTCCGGGTCCGCCCCGAGTGGCGGGATGGTGGTGTGTCCCTGCAGCACCGGCACCCTGGCAGCACTGGCGGGCGGCGCCTCGAACAACCTGATCGAGCGGGCCGCGGACGTCGCCCTGAAAGAGCGGCGCCGTCTGATCCTGGTCCCGCGCGAAACCCCGTACTCACAAATCCACCTGGAGAACATGTTGCGCTTGACCCGCGCTGGCGCTGTGGTGTTGCCGGCGAGCCCTGGGTTTTACCAGCGGCCAGAGTCGATCGAGGCGATGGTCGATTTCATCGTTGCGCGGATTCTGGACCAACTGGGCGTGCCCCAACGCCTGGTGCCCGCCTGGGGGTACTCCAGGCCGGCCTGACCACCCGGTGCCGCTCCGGTGGCGAAGCGGATGGCCGGTGCCATGGCCCTGCCCGCTGGCCTTCAGTATCATGCCGGGGCCTGAACAATAACAAGCAGTGGACACCAAAGGAGACAGGCCTATGACTCCTCAGCCAATCGAGGATGGCTATTTCGTCATCAAAGGCGAGCAGCCGGTCCTGCTGGGCTCCTACAGCCCCAGCACCGGCAATACCTATTACCCGCAGCGCAAGCTGTGCCCGGTCACCTCCGAGCCCGTCGAAACCGTGGAACTGCCCACCGAAGGGGAGTTGTATTCATGGACCTACGTGCGCATGAAGATGATCGGTTCGACCGAGTCCACCGAGGGTGGCGGGCACGGTGTGGGTCAGATCGATCTGCCTTGCGGCACGCGCGTTCAATCGATCATCCAGGGTGACATGGGCGACTGGACCATCGGCATGAAAATGCGTCTGGCGTTGCTTCCACTCAAGACCGACCGAGACAAGAACCTGAGCTATTGCTCGTACTGTTTCGTGCCAGTCAACGACTAAGGGAGCGACACCATGACCACTCAAAATGACGTGTACGTGATCGGTGTTGGCATGCATCCGTTTATGCGCGACGCACCGTCCTTGCGGGACATGTATTTTACCGCGGCTTCGGCAGCACTAAAGGACGCCGGCATTCGCTTCCAGGACATCGGCTACCTCTACAACGGGTACATCGGCGGCACGTTTCTGGAAGGCATCACCTTTGCCAAGGATCTGGGGCTGACCAATGTGCCCATCGTCCACGTGGAGAACGCCTCCGCCACCGGCTCCTGTGCATTTCGGGAAGCAGTCAACGCGGTGCGTGGAGGCCACTGTGAGGCCGCCATGGCCGTTGGCTTCGATGACATGATGAAGTTTTCGAGGTCCCGGGCAATGGCGCAAATGGGCGACGGCCCAAAAATCGACTCAACCATCCTGCCTGCGGCCTTTTTCGCCATGTGGGCAGTGCGACGCATGCACGACCACGGCACCAGCGTCGAGACCTACGCCAAGATTGCCGCCAAGAACTGGAACCACGCGCGGCACAACCCGATGGCCCAGCGGCAAGCGGCTCAAGAAGTGACTGCCGCAGAGATTCTGGCGGCGCCTGAAGTGTCTTACCCCCACACCACCAAGATGGCCTGCGCGGCCGGTGGTGGAGCGGCCGCGGCCATTGTCGCCACCAAGGAGGTCGCCGAGAGGCTGGCCGGAGGGCGCCCGATGGTGCGTGTTGCAGCCTCGCAGATGAAGTCCGAGCACTACACGCCGGGGCACGTGTTTTTGGGGGCGGTCATTGGGCCTGAAGACCTGACCCGGGTCACCACCGAAGCGGTGTATCAGGAAGCAGGCGTGGGCCCGACAGACGTTGACCTGGTGCACGTGCACGACGCTTTCCCCATCGAAGAACTGATGTACACCGAACTGATGGGTTTTGCTGAGCCTGGAGAAGGGGACCGCTTGGTTGCCAATGGAGACACCTCGATTGGCGGTCGCATCCCCTTTTCCACCGATGGCGGCCTGACCGCGCGAGGCCACCCTGGTGGTCCGACCGGCCTCGCGCAGATCTGGGACTCGGTGCAACAGTTGCGCGGGGAATCTGGAGTGAGGCAAGTCAAAGGTGCCCGAAATGCACTGGTGCACATGATGGGCGCAGGTTCGATCTGTGTGATGCACCTGCTGCAGCGGGATGGAGACATCTGATCCACAAGGGGATGGCAGAACAGCGGGGCCGCATTGGGACGGCCCTGCTCCTTGTGGGATAATCCGCCAAGGCCGATCGACCGGCCAACTGTGAAAGAGGTTTGGATATGAATATCGATTTTTCACCAGAAGAGTTGCAGTTTCGGGAGGAGGTGAAGGCGTGGTTTGAAGCCAACGTGCCTGCCGACCTCAAACGGAAAGCCGAATTGGGGGAAAGTCTTACCCGCGAGGAGACGATTTCCTGGGGCCGCAAGTTGAACGAAAAAGGGTGGGTGGCCCCCTCCTGGCCAGCGGAGTATGGCGGCACCGATTGGACTTCGACGCAAAAGCACATTTTTGAAGAAGTGCGTGCAGAAGTCGGTGCACCGCAAGTGTTTTCCATGGGCATCACCATGCTGGGACCTGTGCTCATGCAATTCGGCACCGACGAGCAAAAAGCCCAATACCTGCCCCGCATCCTGAATTTCGATGACTGGTGGTGCCAGGGCTATTCAGAGCCTGGTGCCGGATCGGACCTCGCAGGTCTGAAGACCGCTGCGGTCCTCGAAGGCGACGAGTACGTTGTGAACGGCTCAAAGATCTGGACCACCGGCGCGCACCACGCCAATAAAATGTTCTGTTTGGTGCGGACCGACGCCAACGTTAAGAAACAGCGAGGCATCAGCTTCTTGCTGCTCGACATGAGTGACCCGGGCATGGAAGTGCGCCCGATCATCTCGATCGACGGTGAGCACCACCTCAACCAGGTGTTTCTCGACAATGTGCGCACCCACAAATCCAACCTCGTGGGCAAGGAAAACGAGGGTTGGACCGTAGCGAAGTTCCTGCTGACCCATGAGCGGACCAGCATCGCGGGTGTCGGTGCCTCGAAAGCAGCGCTCAACAAGATCAAACGCATCGCCAGAGAGCAGACCCGAAACGGGCGTTCGCTGATTGAGGACGAGCAGGTGGCACGCCGAATTGCGGAGGCCGAAGTCGACTTCCTTGCCTTGGAATACACCAACTTTCGCACCCTGGCAGCGACTGCTTCGGGCCAGGCGCCTGGCGCCGAGTCTTCGCTGCTGAAGATCCGCGGTACCGAGACCCAGCAAGCGCTGCAAGAGTTGAAGGTGCTGTTGGCTGGTTACTACGCCTATCCCTGGGGAACCGAGGATGCGGTGGGTCCGGCGGAATTCAAACAAGCGACCGCAAACTACAACTTTGGCCGGGCAAGCACCATCTATGGCGGCAGCACTGAGGTGCAGTACACCGTTATGGCCAAAGCACTACTGGGTCTTTAAGGGGGTTGGCCAATGGATTTTTCGTTGAGCGAAGAACAACAACTGATCAAAGAATCGGTTGAGAAATTTATTGAGAAAGACTACGGATTTGAGGCACGCAACAAGCTGCTCGCCAAGGATGACCGCTTCAGCCGTGACCTGTGGAAGCAGTACGCCGAACTCGGTTGGCTGGGCATTGCTTTGCCCGAAGAGTTTGGTGGCTACGGTGGCGGCGCCGTTGAAACCATGCTGGTCATGGAACCGTTTGGCAGTGCGATGGTGCTTGAGCCCTACCTGTCGACCGTCGTGCTCGGGGCCAATGCAGTGCTGTTTGCCGGTTCCGACGAGCAGAAGAAAGCCCTGTTGTCGCAAGTGGTCGCCGGGGAGTTGATGCTTTCGCTGGCGTACGCAGAACAAGGTTCGGGTTACGCGCTGGAAGACGTGCAAACCAAAGCCACGGCGGCAGGAGATGGCTATCGACTCGACGGAGAGAAGGTGGTGGTTTTCAATGCCCCTTCAGCCGATAAGTTCATCGTTTCGGCACGCACCAGCGGCAATCGCATGGATGAAGCTGGCATCTCGCTGTTCGTGGTTGACGCAGGCGCCGAAGGCGTTGAATTGCGTGACTACAACACCATGGACGGAGGGCGTGCTGCGAACCTGCGTCTCACCCATGCCCCTGCTGAGCTGCTCGGCGGCGAGGGAGAAGGCTTTGAAGTGCTGGACCGTGTGATCGATACCGCCACTGCTGCGTTGTGCGCACAGGCGCTCGGTGCGATGAACTCAGCCTTCCAGAAGACCTTGGAGTACATCAAGACGCGGGAGCAGTTCGGCGTTCCGATCGGTTCGTTTCAGGTGCTGCAGTTCCGGGCAGTGGACATGTTCATGGCCGTCGAGGCATCACGTTCGATGGTCTACATGGTGAACATGGAAGTCGCCAATGAAGATGTCGCTGCGCGGCGCAAGGCGGTGTCCGCGGCCAAGGCCTACGTTGGCAAGTACGCCCGGGCGGTGGCACAGGACGCGGTGCAAATGCACGGTGGTGTCGGGATGACCGAAGAGCTCGACATCGGTCACTACTTCCGCTACCTGACACTGTTTTGTCAGACTTTCGGTGACACCGACCACCACCTGAAGCGCTACGCCCAGTTGCTCTAGGCGACGCCAGCCAGTAAACCCATCAAAAAACCCCGGCCCGGAGCCGGGGTTTTTTGTGTGGGTCCCATGGGTTCAAACTCGGCTTGAATTTTGCAATCGATCATATCGGCTGGGTCGAGTTTTTATTTGCTTCATCCATAACATTCTGACTTATCAGCCTTTTGCGCCTTCCTCGACGGGCTTCTCAGGTGCGTCCGAGGCTATTGCGAGTGACAGTGTAAAATTGGCTGACAGTGTTGGATTCGCCTGTGCGGAAGTTGCTGAGGCAAGGAGTCGTCTAACGGAGTAGACATCGCCAGATGCTGGTGAATGGGTGGCACTGGAGTGTGGGATGGAGTGCGTCGCCGCAACCCAGGCAGCTTTGGTGTCGACCGCCATGAGAGAGGGATTCGTTTGAAGCCGATCATCGAGCTGCTTGTGGCGATGCCGATTGCACTGGTGTGGGCGATGGTGTCCGGTCGTGCAATTCCGCGTTCGCTCAAACACCTGCTCGGCGCGGCGGCCGCAATTTCGGCATCGGTGCTGTTGGCTGTGCGGCTACAGCTGACGGAGTCGCCGCGTTTTCTCCTGGCTCAAGCGGCTCTCCTGATCACGGGGCTCGCACTGGCCTTGCGGGTTGTGCGTCCGGAAGTGCCGCGGGTGCGTAGCTTGGCAGTTGCGGCTGGGCTGTGTGGGTTGCTCTTGGTCTTGGTGGAGTGGGCAGCTGCAGGCACTGCGCGCGCACACCGAGATACCCTCTACGTGTTGGTCGTGCTGGCCTTTGGAGCCGCAGTGGTGGTGATGTTGGCGGACCGGGCCGACCTCGTGTATCGGACCTTGGCATCCATTGGGCATTGGCCTTGGCCGCAGGCGCTGCTCGTGACGGTGGTGGTGTTGACCGCCTGGGCGGCGAGCCACCGCCACGCCGATGCCTATTGGCTCGGCGGTTTCTGCGGTGCTGTCACGGGTTTCTTGCTGTCGGCGCGCCACCCGGGCGCGCGCGCGGGTCTGACTTGTTTGGCTGGGGTGTGCGGCACGGTTGCCGGTGGGGTTGCCGCCACGGCGCACTGGTTCGCCGCGCCTGTAGCCGGGGTGGCTGCAGGCGGCTTGGCGCCCCTGCTGGTTCGGGGCGGGCGCCGCTTTCGCGCGCCGCTGTTACCTGTCCTCATGGTTCCCGGCGCGGTTGCAGCCGGCACAATTCTGGAGCAGTTTTCAGGGCTCGGTGCCGGGTCAGCCTTGCCGGGTCCCCCCACCATGGAGGCCAGCTTGATGGCCGCTGCGGCCGGGTCCCTGGTCGGTTGGTTGCTGCGCGAAGCGCTGTGCGCACGGCGGACCGCCACCATCGCCTGCGCACTCGGGGCAGCACCGATCCCCCATGCAGCAGCCGCGCCTCAGTATGCAGTCCCGGGCGGGCGTGAAACCAAGTTGTTTGTTGAATCGGGCGAGACTGAGCTCGAGGACGATGGATTTCCGGTGCCCCTGGTGCGGGTGGGGCCGCAGGGGAGGGTGTGCAGCGCCAATGCCGCTGCCGCAGCGTTTTTCGGTATGCCTGCCGCCGCCATGGAAGGACAAGCACTGCAGGATTGGCTCGGTGATGCGCTGGCATTGGACCAAGCCATGGAGCATGTGCCCACCACGGTAGAGTGCCGGGTCATGCGTCCACGCGGCGGCTCGGTGCGTTGCCTAATGACCATTGGTGCACGGGATTCCCGTCCATCGGCTGTAACGTTTCCTGTGGTGTTCCAGGACGTGCAGCGGCTGTTCGAGACCAAGGAGCGGTACCGAGATGAGCGCGAGGCGCTGCAAGTTACACTTGAGGCCATCGGGGATGCCGTGGTTGTTATAGACCGCGAAGGCTCGGTGAGCGCCCTCAACGTAAAGTCGGAAAAATTGCTTGGTTGGCAGCGGGAGGACGCACGCGGGGTGGCGCTGTCTCGGATCGTGCCCGCGGTCGAGGACCGCGCTGGCCGCACCATCGCTGATTTCGCGCAGTATTTGCGGTTGCGCACGGCGGAGGGACCCTGCAACGAAACCGTGGTGCTGTTCAATCGGTTTGGTGAAGAATACCACATGCAGTGCCGCGCCACGCCGGTGCTCGACACGGCTCGCGGTGGGCTGGTCCTCGTGATGCACGACGTCACCCAAGACCGTGAGATGGCCGATCTCCTGACATTCCAGGCAACGCACGATGCGCTCACTGGGCTACTCAACCGAACGGTGTTCGAAAACCGAGTCAAAGCAGTGCTGGAGAGTGAGACAGACGCTGGGGTCGGTCATGTGGTCTGTGTGGGAGACATTGACCAATTCAAAGCGATCAATGATGCCTGTGGCCACTTGGCAGGGGATGAGTTGCTCCGCCAACTGAGCAGCCTTCTGCGGGATCACTTGAGAGAGGCCGACCTGTTGGCACGCATTGGCGGAGACCAGTTCGGTGTGCTGTTCGATAACTGCTCGGTTGAGCAGGCCACCACCTTGGCTCAGGGAATCGTCGATGCGGTGGCGGATTACCGGTTCGTATGGCGTGGCAACGTGTTCGCGGTGGGCATCAGCTTCGGTCTGGTCAAACTACCGGGCGCGCAGGCTGACATCAACGTGGTCATGGAGCAAGCGGACGCCGCCTGTGTGTCAGCAAAAAATGCTGGCCGCGGCCGGGTCGAAACCTACCGGGAACATGACCAAGAGCACCAAGTTCGGCAAAGCCAAACGGCCTGGGTGGCGAGCATTCACCAGGCGCTGGATCAGAGTCGTTTCCATCTTTTTGTGCAAAAAATTGCACCCTTGCGGTCTGGAGAGCCGATTCACTACGAGGTGCTCTTGCGCATGCAGAACGAAGGGGGGCAGTTGGTGCCCCCAGGAGCGTTCATTCCGGCAGCAGAGCGATACGGGATGATTCAGCGGATCGACCGCTGGGTGGTGGGACGGGCCCTGGAGCGGGTCGGGGCAGGGTTGAACCAATCGGGTGAAGAAGTGCGGGTCTCGATCAACCTCTCCGGGGCTTCAATTGGCGATGAGAGTTTCTGGGAGTACATCGAAGAGCAGTTGCAGGTGCATGGTGTTCCACCGAGTTCAATCTGCTTTGAGATCACCGAAACGGTTGCCATCAGCAACCTGAGCCGGGCGGTGGAATTCCTGTCGCGGCTCCGCCGCTTGGGTTGCCACTTCGCGCTCGATGATTTCGGCAGCGGCGTGGCGTCGTTCGCGTACCTCAAGCGGCTGCCACTGGACTACGTGAAAATTGACGGACACTTTATCCGAGGAATGTATGAGGACGCCTTGCACCGCACCATTGTTGAGTCAATCGTGCGCATTGCGGCGCAGGCGGGGCTGAAGACCATCGCTGAATTTGTCGAAGACAGCGTACTGCTCGATCAACTAAAAGCAATGGGCGTTGACTTCGCTCAGGGACGAGCCGTTGGCCTCCCGGTGCCGATCGATACCCTGTTCGAGGCCGTCCCTGAGCCTGCGTCCTGATTCGGTGGGCCAGTGAGAATTGTTCTATCCGCCTGCTTGCTTGGCCGGATGGCCGGCCTCCTGCAGTAGACGAAGAACGGTGCTCATCCGGTCGCCTTGCAGCAAGATCTCTCCAGGTGCGGGTACGCTGCCACCGCACCCGCACTGCTGCTTCAAGCGCTGGGCGAGTTGCTTCAGTTCGTTATCGGGCAGGGAGAACCCGCGGGCGATGGTCACTGTCTTTCCACCCCGCCCTTTCTTTTCCCTGCTCACTCGAATCGTGGGGGTGCCTTCGGAGGACACTGGGCGAGGCGTTGGCGCACTCGGCTTGACCCGCCCGCCGTCTGTCGAATACACCAGCCGGCTGTTGCCGTCGCTCCGCTTGGCCATGAAGGGTCCTCCTACCTCTGGTTGATCTCATCCATTGCGCTGGTGGGGATGTGAAACCCCTCCGTGCTCATGATGCGCTCCAGGTTGTCGCGAATGAACTCGGGCGACATGTTCTCTCGTTCGGTCACGCCTTTGCAGGCGCCGACGAACACCCGTGCCACCCGGCCTGAGGAGGCCGAGAGGATTTCTCCGGTTAGAGGACAGTCTTCGTGCGCAAGAAAGGCAACGGTTGGGGAAACCAGCTCCGGGTCCATCGCAGCAGCGCGGTCGCCCATCAGGTCCTCTGTCATCCGGGTGCGGGCTCCCGGTGCCAACACGTTGGCTTTGATGTTGTATTTGGCGCCTTCAAGACCCAAGGTTTTGGTGAGCCCGACAATGCCCATTTTGGCCGCGGAATAGTTGGTTTGCCCAAAGTTTCCAAACAGGCCTGCGGCTGAAGAAGTATTGATGATGCGCCCGTACTGCTGCTCCCGCATGGCTTCCCAGGCGGCATGGCATGTCCAGACACACCCCTTGAGGTGCACGTCGATCACCGGGTCGAAGAGCGCTGGCGACATGTTTCTGAATGACTTGTCGCGCAGGATGCCGGCGTTG
>DHQM01000090.1:18620-20226 GCA_002408105.1 Gammaproteobacteria bacterium UBA5338
CGCAGGATGCCGGCGTTGTTCACGATGATGTGGACGCCGCCAAATTGTGCCAGGGCAGACTGCACGATCGCCTGGCCGCCGGCCTGGGTGGCGACGGTGTTGCCGTCGGCCACGGCTTCGCCGCCCAGCGCACGGATTTCCTCCACGACCTGTTCAGCTGGTGACAGTGAACTTCCGCTTCCGTCCACTGCTCCGCCAAGGTCATTGACCACGACTTTTGCGCCTCGGGCGGCAAGCAGCAGCGCATGCGCCTTGCCCAGTCCGCCGCCGGCTCCAGTGACAACTGCGACTTTGTCGTCAAATCGAAGTTCGCTCATGGTGGGTCTCCCGTTTTTATTGTTGTGGTGATGGGGCGGGTCCGGGCCCGCGTTCAGGCCTGTGGGCCGATCAGGACCCCCAGAAGGTCATGGTGCCGATTGCGCCCAAGCGCCCCGAGTCGGCGCCGAACAGCACCACCTGGTTGGTGATCGCCTGGCTTTGCTTCTTTAAACAGTGTCCAAAGCCGATGACCGCTTCTCCGGCAAGGTGGTCGCAGAAGTTCACCTTGAGGTCCACTGTGGCCGCTCGTCCTCCCTGTATGTGGGCGAACGAGCAAAACACGCCGGCGTCGTCCAGCAGCAACAGCTGCACGCCACGGGCGATGCGCTGATTCTGGTCTCGGTTGCTGTCCACATCGTCCAGTCGAAAACGCACCCGTCCGCCGTCAAGCCCCAATACCGTGAGGCCGTCAGCGTGGCGCGCGACGTTGTCTTTGATCATCTCGCCGATCTGGTTCAACGCCAAGGGGCTGTCCGTCGCCAATGTCCGCAGCGGTGCGCTGTCGAGCTCTTCGATGGTTTCGCCTTCGGGCGCGATGCGAAAGAGCGTGTGCGCCCTGGCGACGCAGTCGCCACTGGGGTTGTCCACCTCGACATCAATGAAGGCGAGTGCGCGGGTGGTGCGAATCAGGTTCGCGCGGGCCACCAGGTCCGTCTCCTTTGCCCCGGCGATGTAGTTCACCTGAATATCGAGCGCCAGGATTCGCTCACTGGGAACCTCGGGAAAATGGAGGTGGGTCAGCAAATGACCGGCATCGTGGATCAGGGTTCCGATCACCCCACCGTGCACCACGCCCCCTGGGGCGTTCAAGTTGCGTTGGTCGTACTGCAAGAACAGGGTCACGGCCTCGGGGCTGGCTGTTTTCAGCTCGATGCCGAGTCGGTCTGCCCAGCGGTTTTCCCGGTAAAACTCAAGGTTGGCAAGGGCCTGGTGGGTCATCCTGAATTGTCCTTATTGTTGTGGGCCTGGCGGTTGGTGGCTCGGCACACCGCCGCTGGCGTGGAGGGCGCTTGAAGGCCTGCCATTGTGGTGAAAGTGGCCCCACTTGCCAACCGGAGTCTGATCTGGGCTCTGGTACAATCGGCGCCTCCGATTGATCGAGTGCCCCGCCATGCCCACCCCGATTCCCGTCGGTCCAGCCGGCTTGCTGCGCCGCTTGGCGGCGCTGCTCTACGACACTTTGCTGCTGTTTGCCGTGCTGATGGCGGTGACTGCCCTGTACCTTCTGGTTCTGCAGTTGCTGTTGGGAGACGCGGTGCTCGCCCCCGGACACGTGGCCGCCCAGGGC
>DHQM01000090.1:20454-30476 GCA_002408105.1 Gammaproteobacteria bacterium UBA5338
ACGTGGCCGCCCAGGGGCCTGTATACCAGCTGATTTTGGTCGCCAGCATGGTCAGTTTTCTGGGTTATTTCTGGCGCCGGGGGCGCACCCTCGGCATGCAGGCCTGGCGCTTGCGTCTGGTCAACCTGTCCGGCGGTCCGGTCACCTGGAAGCAGGTGCTGATTCGGTTCGGTGGCGCTGTTGTTGGTGCGCTGTGCCTCGGCATCGGCTACCTGAGCATGCTGTGGCACCCTGAACGGCGGTGCTGGCATGACCGCTGGTCCCACACCGCTGTGGTGCTTTTGCCAAAGCCAGAGCGGGGGCGCAACAAGCGGTCAATGCACACGTCGAAGCAGCAGAACGGCGATTCCAGCGCCTAGCGCCAGTGGCAGCGCAGCACCGAACCAGGGTGCGAAGCCGTAGACCAGGCTGGCCGATCCCAGCAGGTTTTGGGAGAAAAAAAACCCGACCCCCGTCAATGCCCCGCTGAGCACCCGCGCGCTGGTTGGCATTGCCCGCAGCGGGCCAAACACGAAGGATGCACCGAGCAGGACCAATACCCCGATCGCGAGGGGCTGCATCCGTTTGCGCCAGAGGGCCAGCCTGTACCGGTCTGCGTTCAGTTGTTGGCCGCGCAGGTAGGTGATGTAGGTGCGCAGGTCCCGGGAAGCGAGGCGCTCGGGCTTGATTGCAAGCACCCGCAGCAGTTTCGGGGTTAAGGCTGAGCGCCAGTGGCCTTCGCTCGGACCCGTGGCCGTTGTGCCTGATTCAGCGAAGCGGGTAACGCGCCGCTCGTGCAGGGTCCAGCCTGCTGGACCGTGTTGCGCGCGCGCGGCAAAGGTAGCGGTTTGGAGTTGTCGCTGTTCGTCGAACACAAAGCGGGAAAAACCGATGACCTCGCCAGTCGCCGAAACACCGTTGATGTGGACGAACCCATCGTTCTGCTTCACCCAGACCCCTTGGCGCAGCACAGAGCGCATGGCGCCACCCTGTGAAAGCACACGGGTGGTCTCGGCCCGTTGTTCGGCCAGGGGCGCCAGCCACTCCCCAAGCAAAAGGCCAACGGCCACGAAGCCCGCCGCCGGCAGCAAGGCCGAGCCACACAGGCGCCAGGGCGACCAGCCGGCGCTGCGCATGGTGACCAATTCGTTGTGTTCGGCGCAGCCACCAAGCCCGATCAGGGTACCGATCAGGATGCAGAACGGCAGCACCTCGTAGAGCCGTCGCGGCAGGGTGGTGCCCACGTACTGCAGCGCTTGGAACAGGCCATAGCCCGCGTCGAGGTCGTCCAGTTCGGCAATGAGCGCAAAGCTGAAATCGAGCCCACCGATCACCGCGATCACTGCCAGCGTCGCCTTCACCAACGCGCGAAATAGGTACCAATCGAACAGGGTCATGTGGCGCCCCTCAAGCGTTGGGGGCGGTTCAACCAGAGTGCCAGTGCCAGAAAAGGCACATGCACCAGCCAAATCGCTGTGGCGCCGCCACCAGCGTCAAAGGCGCGGTCGCGCATGGCCGACAGCAACGTGAGGTACACGAGATACAGCGCCATGCCTGGCAAAAAGCGGGCAAATTGCCCCTGCCGCGGCCCCACCCGCGCGAGCGCAAAACCAAGGAGCGCAACCAAAGGCACCATCAGCGGCAGCGACAGACGCCAAGCGAGAATTGCAGCGCCGAGCGGGTCGCCAGGCTGCAGCAAGCTCGCGGTTGAACGGGTTGCACTCGAGTCGATGCGGTAATCGGTTGGTTGTGGCGGCAAGCGCAGGCCCAACGCCGCGAACTCGGTGACGAGATACGCGGCCGAGCCCGGCGTGCCTTCATACAGGTTGCCATCCAGGAGCTCAAGGTACTGGGGCAGCTGTCCGTCCTGGCTTCGCACCTGCCCGCGGGCGGCATAGAGGATTTGCAACGGCTCTGGCGAGGCATCATTGCTGGGCCCGTTTGGGGTGCGTGCAACGAACAGTTCGGTAAACTGGCCGTTCGGTGCCGCTTGCTGCACATAGAGTGTGAGGCCAGTGCTGCGGTCGCGTTCGAACCGGCCGGGGGTCAATGCTTGCAGCGGGCCGACATCGATTTGCCGGCTGAGCTGCGCCTGCGCTTGGCGCATGCCCCAGGGGTTGGCCCACAGGGTGCTGACGCCGACCAACACGGCGAGCACCAGAGCGCAGAGCATGACGTAGCCCAGGATGCGTGTGGGTGAGACGCCACATGCATAGAGGACAGTGACTTCCTGGTTCGCGTACATCCTTCCAAGGGTCAACAGCACCCCCAGAAACAGGCCCAGCGGGAGGATCAGCTCGATCATGCCGGGAATGCGCAGTGCCAGAAGCGTGAGCACCAGGTCGGCTGGGAGTCGACCGGCTGCTGCGTCTTCGAGAAAGCGGCCGAATCTGGAGCTCAGCACAACGAGCATCAACACCAGGCTGATGCCAGCGGTGGCGGCGAGGATTTGTCGGAGGCTGTAACGCAACAGGACCAAAGGGCTGCCCGCATTTAAGTCAAACACAATCGCCACACGGCGGTCAGCGGGCCAGTCTACTATGCTGGCGGCTTGTTGCGTTGGGGGGTGGTTGATTAGGATGGCCAGTGAACAAACCGGTGCACGGTCAACTGACCCTGCTCCATCGCAAACAGCAAGGAGTCGAGATGGACTACGCATTCGCGAGTGCGGGAGCGGAAAGCCGCAGAGCGGGTTGTTTGGTATTGCTGCTGGGAAAGGACCTGACGGCGCCGGCACTGCTTTCCAAGCTGCCCGCGGCAGCGCGCACCCATGTTGAGTCGGTACTCAAGCAGGGGGACCTGAGCAGTGCGGCGGGGCAGCATCTGTTGTTGCCCAAAGTGCCAGAACTTGCCGCCGAGCGGTTGCTGTTGGTGGCCCTGGGGCAAGAAGCCACGCTCAAACCCCATGAGTTCATCAAGGTCGTGCAAGCGGTGGCGCGGGCTGTTCTGGGTACCCAAAGCAAGGATGTGCTCTGGTCCCTGGACGGCCTCGATGTCGAGGGTCAGGACCACGCATGGGTATTGCGGCAGGTGGTGCTCGAATTCGAGGCGGCCCGCTATAAGTACTCGGCCACCAAGGGCGGGGACAAGGCCAGCAACAACGCGAACGCAGCCAAGCTCGCAAAGGTGCGCTTCCAGCGCACTGGGCGCAAGCGCAATGACCAGAGTGACCGCCTCATCAAGCAAGCGCTCGGGATCGCTCAAGGGGTCGCGACTGCTCGCGAGTTGGGCAATCTTCCGGCCAACGTATGCACTCCAGTGTACCTGGCTTCACAGGCCCGCTCGATCGCCCGCGGTTGCGCGAAACTCAGTGTCAAGGTCCTCGAGGAAAAACAACTGCGCGAACTGAAGATGGGCGCGTTTTTGTCGGTGGCAGCGGGCAGCGTCCAGCCGCCTCGATTGATCATCATGGAGTACCGCGGTGCGGCCAAGTCAGTCGCGCCTCACGTGCTGGTCGGCAAGGGCATCACCTTCGATACCGGCGGCATCAGCATCAAGCCTGCCGCCGCAATGGACGAAATGAAGTTCGACATGTGCGGTGCGGCCAGTGTATTGGGCACCATGCACGCGCTGGCTGAACTGCAGCCCAAGGTGAATGTTGTGGGCCTGGTGGCTGCAGCCGAAAACATGCCCAGCGGTACGGCAACGAAGCCGGGTGACGTGGTGACCAGCATGTCGGGCCAGACCATCGAAGTGCTCAATACCGATGCGGAAGGCCGGCTCGTCCTTTGTGATGCGCTGACCTACGCTGAACGCTATAAGCCCCAAAGCGTCGTCGACATTGCCACCTTGACCGGGGCCTGTGTGGTGGCTCTGGGGCACCATGCGCATGGCCTGTTCAGCAACCAGCCGGAGCTGCAGGCTGCCTTGGAGGCGAGTGGTGCCACCTGTCACGACCGCGCCTGGCCCATGCCACTGTGGCCGGAGTACCAACCAGCGCTTGACTCCAACTTCGCAGACATCGCCAACGTGGGTGGCCGCTATGGCGGGGCAATCACTGCGGCCTGTTTCCTGTCGCGGTTCACCCAAGCATACGCCTGGGCGCACCTCGACATCGCCGGTACGGCCTGGATCAGTGGTGGGAAGGAAAAAGGCGCCACCGGGCGTCCGGTCCCGCTGCTGACCCAGTACCTGCTGAATCAGGAGGCGTAGGTCGTCGGTTGATGGCAAGGACCAGGGTTGACTTCTACTTGCTCGACACGCCGGGCGAATCACCGGCCCTGATGACGGCCTGCCGGCTGGCTGAGAAAGCGATTCAGCGCCAGCAGCATGTGTTCGTGCGCGTGACCGACGCTCGCCAACTCAGAGATATGGGCGCGGCCCTTTGGGGATTTCGCGCCGACGCCTTCCTGCCCCATGGGCTCGTGGGCGCGGAGGGTGCCCCGATCGAGCCGGTGTGGCTCGGCGTCGAGGTGCCCGCCGATGAACGCTTGCCACCGGTGATGATTAACCTCGATTGGAGCCGTCCAAGTCCGTGGGAGCGGTTCGGCCGGGTGCTGGAAATCGTCCCTGCCGAGCCCGCACTGCGGGCTGGCATGCGGGTCCGATTTCGCGAGTACCGCAAGGCAGGGATCGAACCCAATACCCACGAGCTGGCGCCACGGCAGTGACCTTGGGGTGGGTGGCGCCGCGGCCTTCACAGGGCCGCGCAGGCTCCGTAGAATTTCCGCCTTTTTGCCGCGAGATTTCTTCTCGAATCCCTTCCTACATCAGGGGTGCGCCGCGCGATGGACAAAACCTACCAACCTGAATCGATCGAAGAGCGCTGGTACGCCACCTGGGAGGAGCAAGGCCATTTTGCGCCTCGGGGTGACGGCCAGCCGTTCTCTATTGCGATCCCGCCGCCGAATGTGACCGGCAGCTTGCACATGGGGCACGCGTTTCAGGACACCATCATGGATGCACTGGTCCGCTACCACCGGATGCGTGGCGACCGCACGCTTTGGCAGGTCGGCACCGACCACGCCGGGATCGCCACCCAAATGGTGGTTGAACGCCAATTGGCAATGGAAGGGGTCAATCGGCATGAATTGGGACGAGAGGCCTTTATCGACCGCGTTTGGCACTGGAAGGGCGAGTCTGGGGGTACGATCACCCGCCAACTGCGGCGCATCGGCGCCTCAGTCGACTGGTCCCGCGAGCGGTTCACGATGGACGAGGGCCTGTCCCAAGCCGTGATTGAGGTCTTTGTCCGGCTGTACGACGAAGGGCTCATCTACCGCGGCAAGCGCTTGGTCAACTGGGACCCGGTGCTGCACACTGCGATCTCGGACCTTGAGGTGGTGTCCGAAGAAGAGAACGGCTCGTTGTGGCATTTCCGGTACCCTTTGGCTTCCGGCTCCGGTCACCTCGTGGTTGCCACCACCCGACCGGAAACCCTGTTGGGCGATGCGGCCGTCGCCGTGCACCCGGACGACCCGCGGTACCGCGATCTGGTCGGGCAGTCCCTGGTGCTGCCCCTCACAGGGCGCACCATACCTGTCATCGCCGACGCTTATGTCGACCCGGAATTTGGTTCGGGCTGCGTCAAAATCACTCCGGCGCACGACTTCAATGACTACGATGTCTGGCGCCGCCACCAGTCGCACCCCATGATCAGTGCGCTGCCGAATGGTGGCCTGCTGAACGTCTTTACAGCGTCGGCGGCGCTCAATGACGAGGCCCCCGAGCCGTACCGTGGCCTCGACCGGTTTGTGGCCCGCAAACAGATCGTGGCCGACCTGGATGCCCTGGGTTTGGTTGAGAAAATCGAACCGCATCGCCTCAAGGTTCCCCGTGGAGACCGTTCACAGGCGGTGGTGGAACCCTTTCTGACCGACCAGTGGTACGTCAAGGTGGAATCGCTCGCGGGGCCTGCCATCGAGGCGGTCGAATCCGGCGCCATCCAGTTTGTGCCCAAGACCTGGGAAAATACCTATTTCGCGTGGATGCGCGATCTGCAGGACTGGTGTATTTCTCGCCAATTGTGGTGGGGCCACCAGATCCCGGCCTGGTATGACGCCGAGGGCGTGGTCTATGTCGGGCGTGATGAAGCCGAAGTGCGAGCGCGTCACGGTCTTGGGCCGGATGTGCCGCTGAGTCGGGACGAGGACGTACTCGACACCTGGTTTTCATCGGCGCTTTGGACGTTCTCGACCCTTGGTTGGCCGGAGGACACCGAAGAGTTGCGGACCTTTCATCCGACCAGCGTCCTGGTCACCGGATTCGACATTATTTTCTTCTGGGTCGCGCGCATGATCATGATGACCCTGAAGTTTCGCGGTGAGGTGCCCTTCAACAGGGTGTACGTTCATGGCCTGGTGCGCGACAGCGAAGGGCAGAAAATGTCCAAGTCGAAGGGCAATGTCCTTGACCCGATCGACTTGATTGACGGCATCGATGCGGCGGAGTTGGTCGCCAAGCGCACCCATGGGCTGATGCAACCGCAAATGCGCCAGCGGGTCGAGAAGGCCACCCGCAAGGAGTATCCCGAGGGCATTCCCGCCTTTGGGACCGATGCGCTGAGATTCACGTTCTGCTCGCTGGCGACCACTGGGCGCGACATCCGGTTCGACCTGGCGAGAATCGAAGGCTACCGGAATTTTTGCAACAAGCTCTGGAATGCCGCGCGCTTCGTGTTGATGCACTGCGATGGCAACCCCTGCGAGCCGGTGGCGCGCAGTCAGCTTGGGGTGGCTGACCGCTGGATCATTTCCCGGCTGCAACAGGTGGAAGCAGCGGTCGAGCGCGGCTTCAGCGAGTATCGATTCGATTTGGTCGCGCGCGCCATTTATGACTTCACCTGGAACGAGTACTGTGATTGGTACCTAGAGTTCGCCAAGTCTGCCCTCCATGGGGGCGACGCGGGTGCCGCTCAGGCGGCGCGTTCCACCGGGGCGAGGGTGCTGGAGGCGCTTTTGCGACTGGCGCATCCGCTGATGCCGTTCATCACCGAAGAAATTTGGCAGCGGGTGGCCCCGTTGGTCGGCGCTGCGGGGGACAGCATCATGCTGGCGCCCTACCCAACGCCAGACTCGACAAAGCACGACGAGGGGGCGGAAGACACCGTGACCTGGCTGCGCTCCGCCATCGTCGCGGTTCGCAACATTCGGGGTGAAATGAACATTTCGCCGGCCCGCCCAGTGCCATTGGTGTTGCGCGGTGGGTCTGCTCTGGACCGCGATCGCCTCGATGCCCACGCAGCGGTGTTCATGCAGCTTGCGCGGGTTCAATCCCTGCATTGGCTGGAGGCCGGAGAGCCGCCGCCGGAGTCGGCCACCCAGTGGCTGAATGGGCTGGAGCTGATGGTTCCGATGGCCGGCCTGATCGACGCTGAAGCAGAGCGTGCGCGCCTGAACAAGGAACTGCTCAAAACGAGCAAGGACTTGGCGGGTGTCGAAGGCAAGCTCGGCAACCCGAAGTTCGTCGAACGCGCCCCTCAGGAGGTCGTGGAACGCGAGCGGGAGCGTAGGAATGAACTGCAGCTGCTGGAAGAAAAGCTGCGCGCCCAAATCGCTCGAGTCGACCGCTTGGCCTCGGCCGGGCAACGACCGCCTGGGTGAGATGCTTTCCGGCACCCTGGGCTTTCAATAGAATGAAGGGCATAACAACGACACAACACCGCGCCCTGGATTCACTCCGACTGGTCAGATACTGCATGGATCTCGCGTGCTTGATCGCCCCAGTGGCTGCGCGGGACCATTACAGCTGCTTTGGTTTTGTTTGCAAGAAAAGAGAGGTTACATGAGTTCGAATGGTTTGCTGCGGGTGTTGGTTGTAAGTCTCGTCATTGCACTGCTGCTGGGTGCAGCGGCCCATTTCATTGCCCTGCAGGTGCCGCGCTTTGAGTTGCCCCTGTGGCTCGGCAGCTGCATTGCCGCCGGTTTGTTGGGCGGCTTTTTTGGGTGGCGCCTAGCGCGTCCAGAGCCTTTGAACCCGCGCCCTCGGCGGAGTTTTCTGGGTGGACAAGACCGCGAGCAGGGCACGGTCAAGTGGTTCAACAGCACCAAGGGGTTTGGGTTCATCACCCGGGACAGCGGGGATGATGTGTTTGTCCACTTCCGCGCGATCCGCGGAGAAGGGCACCGTGTCTTGCGCGATGCCCAACGCGTGGAGTTCGCCGTGACTGAAGGGCGCAAGGGCCTGCAGGCGGTGGATGTAGAGGTGATTGCCGGAGAGTGAGGCGTTGGGGCCTCACCCAAGCAATTGCCACGCCCTGTGGATTGGCTGGTCCCTGGGGCTTGCTTTTGCATGGGGCGATTCTGTTTATAATGGGGTTTGGCCGGGTGGGCGAGATACTGTGGTGCAACGCCGCTGTCGTACATCGAACGCCACCAGTCGATCGGGTGCAGACCCCAGGCGTTGAACCATAATACGATGCCCGCCGCTTCAGTCTGCACACTCCCAAACTAACGCTCGTCCTAGACCCGCCGAAGCGAGCTAGGGCGTGACGAGGAGGCGCTATGCAACCCTTTGAATACTTGGCTCCCACTACGTTGGCGGAGGCCCGGGAGCTGCTGAAGACGCCGGCTTCTGGAGAAACCCGAATTCTCGCAGGTGGCACCGATTTGATCGTGCAGATGCGCGGCGGAGCGCGCCAACCCGCCCGTGTCCTGGACATCAAGTGGCTGCCGGAATCGCAGCGGCTGCAGTTGGACACCGACGCCATCTACATCGGAGCTGGGGTTCCCGCGGCTGTCCTCTGTGAGCACCCAGAGTTGCGCACAGAGTACCCCGGTGTTGTCGAGGCCATTGAGTTGATCGGCTCGATGCAGGTGCAGGGTCGTGCCACAGCCGTGGGCAACCTGTGCAATGCGTCTCCGGCGGCCGACAGCGTGCCGGCACTGTTCGCCGCCGGGGCTGCAGCGCGGGTGGTGGGCGCAGCAGGTGAGCGGTGGGTGCCGGTTGAAGACATTCCGACCGGCCCCGGCAAGACCTCGCTGGCCGCCGATGAGTTCGTGATCGAATTGAAGCTCCCACGGATGCCGGCGCGCGCTGCAGACGCCTACCAAAGGTTTACGCCCCGCGCGGAAATGGACATTGCCGTGGTGGGTGTTGGCATCTGCCTCAGTCTGGACAACGCGGGCCTGGTCACCGCGGCGCGCGCTGCCATCTGCGCCGTCGCCCCGACCGTGCTGTTGGCGCCCGAGGTCGCCGAGGTGCTGGTTGGCACGCGGTGTGACGCTGCCGTGCTCGAAGAGGCCGGCGCGCGTGCATCGGCGATGGGCAACCCGCTCACCGACAAGCGTGGTACCAGCACATTCAGGCGGCACATCGCTGGGGTGTTGACCCAGCGCGTCGCGGGTGTTGCCTACCAGAGAGCCAGCCAACCGGGAGTTGCCGCATGAGCAAGTACCATGTCACCACGACTGTGAACGGCCAGTCTGTCGAGTTCTTGTGCACGCCGACACAGGCGCTGTCGGAAGTGCTGCGTGAAGAGCTGGACATGATCGGCACCAAAGAGGGGTGTACCACGGGCGATTGTGGCGCTTGCTCGGTGTTGCTCGACGGGCGCCTGGTTTGTGCCTGCCTCGTGTTGGGCACCGAGGCCGAAGGCCGCTCGATCGAGACCATCGAAGGGGTGGCTCAGCCTCACCAGATGCACCCGCTGCAGACCAAATTCCTGGAGCACGCCGCGTTGCAGTGTGGCGTGTGCACGCCTGGCTACATCGTTGCCGCCAAGGCGCTGCTCGAAGTCAACCCTGACCCCAGCGAAGAAGAGGTGCGTTACTGGCTTGCCGGAAACCTGTGCCGCTGTACCGGTTATGACAAGATCGTGCGCGCCGTGTTGGATGCCGCCGCTGAAATGCGAGGAGCCGCCCAATGACCGCAAAAAACACCTACAAGTGGGTGGGCACGAGCCCGGTACGTCCCGATGGGGTCGATAAAGTCACCGGCCGCGCCGCCTACGGAGCCGATCTGCACTTGCCGGGAATGCTCTACGGCAAGGTGCTGCGCAGTCCCCACGCACACGCGCGAATCCGCTCGATCGATGTGACAGAGGCGCAGGCGATGCCTGGAGTACAGGCTGTGGTGACGGGGGCTGCCTTTCCGCAGCTGGCTTC
>DHQM01000090.1:30692-33457 GCA_002408105.1 Gammaproteobacteria bacterium UBA5338
GTGGTGACGGGGGCTGACTTTCCGCAGCTGGCTTCTGCAGTCGAAGAAGCCGGAGAGTCTCAAATCGATGTCTGGGACCTCGCGCGCAATGTGATCGCACGGGACAAGGTCTACTACCACGGACACCCGGTGGCTGCGGTGGCCGCGGTGTCCAATGAGGTGGCGCAGGCTGCGCTCGGCAAAATCCGGGTGGACTACGAGCCGTTGCCCCCAGTCATGAGCCTGGACGCTGCCATCAAGGATGGCGCCCCCGTGTTGCACGATGATCAGTTCACCCAGGGCCTTGAAGAAACACCGAAGCAGCCGTCGAACGTGGCGACGGTGATTCGCCTCGGTCAAGGCGATTTGCAATCGGGCTTCGCAGACGCCGCGGTGGTGGTTGAACGCGAATTCACCACCCCGACGGTGCACCAGGGATACATCGAGCCGCACGCGGTGGTGGCCGATTGTCGAGAGAACGACCGGGCGACCCTGTGGTGCTGCACCCAGGGCCCCTTCGTGGTGCGCACGCTGACCACCAAGGTGCTAGGTTGGGACGTGTCTCGACTCAAGGTGGTGCCGAGCGAGATCGGTGGTGGCTTCGGCGGTAAGACGACTGTGTACCTCGAACCTTTGGCGGTGATGTTGTCCCGCAAGGCCGACCGCCCAGTCAAAATGGTGATGAGTCGAGACGAGGTGTTTCGTGCCTCTGGCCCGACCTCCGCGAGCCGCATCCGAATCAAAATGGGTGCGGACGCCGACGGGCGCCTGATCGCGGCCGAGGCCGACCTGAAATACGAGGCGGGTGCATTCAAAGGTTCGCCGATCATGCCGGGCTGCATGTGCGTATTTGTCTCCTATCAAATCCCCAACATCGGCATCACCGGCTACGACATCGTGGTCAACAAGCCGAAGGTGGCAGCCTATCGCGCGCCTGGAGCGCCGATGGCGGCTTTTGCCACCGAGTCGGTGATCGACGAAATCGCCCGGCGGCTGGAGATGGACCCGATTGAACTGCGCTTGAAGAACGCAGTGCACGAGGGAGTGCGGGCGATCTACGGACCAAAGTTCCCGGCAATTGGGTTCGTTCAAACCCTCGAGGCCGCGCGCGCGCACCCTCACTACAGCGCACCACTTGGACCCAACCAGGGGCGCGGCGTGGCGGCCGGTTTTTGGTTCAATGTCGGCATGTCCTCCACGGCAACCATCAACGTGCAGGAAGACGGCACCGCCACGGTCATCACGGCCAGCCCAGACATTGGGGGGTCGCGCGCCTCAATGGCGTTGATTGCTGCCGAGGAACTGGGCATCGACTACGAGCGGGTCAATGCGCTGGTTGGTGACACCGAATCCGCTGGCTATTGCGACGTCACCGGCGGCAGCCGAACCACGTTCGCGACGGGAATGGCGGTGATTCAGGCTGCCCGCGGGCTGGTCGATCAACTCAAGGCCCGTGCGGCCAAGAAGTGGGGGGTTGACCTTGAGCTTGTGGAGTGGCGCGATGGCGCCGCTGTACCACTCGATGGCGGTACCCAGGGCGAGCTGGCGCCACTCAGCTTTACTGAACTGGCGAGGTCTGCCGCCCACACCGGGGGGCCACTGTCGAGTTCCGCGTCACTCACCGCACAAGGCGCAGGTGCCGGATTTGGTGTTCATCTGTGTGATGTCGAAATCGACCCCGAGACCGGCAAGGTTGATGTCGTGCGCTACACCGCGATTCAAGACGCCGGCAAAGCCGTACACCGCAGCTACGTTGAAGGTCAGCTGCAAGGTGGGGCGGTTCAGGGAATCGGCTGGGCGCTCAATGAAGAGTATGTCTATGACGATGCTGGCGTCATGCAGAACGCGGGCTTTTTGGATTACCGGATGCCGGTTGCCTTGGACCTGCCGATGATCGATACCGCGATCGTTGAGGTGCCGAACCCTTCTCACCCCTATGGTGTCCGCGGCGTGGGCGAAACCCCCATCGTTCCGCCACTCGCTGCGGTCGGCAACGCGGTGTTCGATGCAACTCAGGTGCGGTTCTGTGATTTGCCATTGAGTCCATCACGGGTCTTCGAGGGACTGAGCGGCTAGCGTCCATGGGCATCCGCGTGGTTCTTTCTGGCGAGCTGCCCGCCTTGGCTGGTGGCGCGCAGGAGATTGAGTTAGAAGCGGCCGACGTGCTGGAGTTGATGCGCGTGCTGCGAGCCCGCCACCCGGCGCTCGCAGCCAAGGCCGAGGCCGACCTTGCCTTGGCAGTGAACGGTGTCATCTACCAGCGGCCGTTCGCTGAAGCCTTGCCGCCAGGCGCCGAGGTCTGCTTCATCCCTCGAATTGCCGCGGGCTGAGTTGGCCCCGGTGCCCGGTTCGACTGCACGGCACCGGGGTGGATCCCTGTGAGCGGCCTCCCAGCTGGACTTTCTGCACCCGATCGAGCCCGCTGGATGTTCACCCCGGGGCATGGGGTGTGGGAGCTGGGGGTGCCGCATCATGGTGTGGGGTGCTCCGCCGCTCAGTCGATCGACCCTGCCCTGGCGGCTTACCTTGGTGCTGTGCTGGTGCCGCTGTCTTCCGATCAGTCTTTGTGCGCCTTGACCTCTGCGGCGTGGCGTTCGCTTGGCATCGGATTCGGCCTGCGCCTGCCACGGGCTGCTGCGTTACTTGAGCTGCCTCCAGTCAGTCCCCTCAACGAGGAAACGCGCGGCTTTGACCTGGTTTCAGTGCCTGTGGAACTGCCGCTCGAGCCATGGACCTGTGAATTGCTCCGCGTGCTCGGTGCAGGGTGGACCACGCGTGCCGCTGTG
>DHQM01000029.1:0-1605 GCA_002408105.1 Gammaproteobacteria bacterium UBA5338
CTCTAACCAACTGAGCTATAGGCCCCTACGGAGCATGCAACCTTCGCTAGAGGGGCGCCACCCCACGCGCCACCTCTGATCCTGCCGGGGGCCGGCGCTATTCGTCAATGAAGCTGCGCAGGTGGTCCGAACGGGTGGGGTGACGCAGCTTGCGCAGCGCCTTGGCCTCAATTTGCCGAATCCGCTCACGGGTCACGTCGAACTGTTTGCCCACTTCCTCGAGGGTGTGGTCGGTGTTCATGTCGATCCCGAAGCGCATCCGCAACACCTTGGCTTCGCGGGCGGTCAATCCGGATAGCACGGACCGGGTCGCCTCGCGAAGGCTCTCGGATGTGGCGGCTTCGATCGGCAGGTCGATCGTAGTGTCTTCAATGAAATCGCCGAGGTGTGAGTCCTCATCGTCCCCGATGGGGGTCTCCATGGAAATCGGCTCCTTGGCGATCTTAAGCACCTTGCGGACCTTATCTTCCGGCATTTCCATGCGCTCACCCAACTCTTCCGGAGTGGGTTCGCGGCCCATCTCCTGAAGCATCTGCCGCGAAATGCGGTTCAGCTTGTTGATGGTTTCGATCATGTGCACGGGGATGCGAATGGTCCGAGCCTGGTCCGCAATGGAACGGGTGATGGCCTGGCGAATCCACCAAGTTGCGTAGGTGGAAAACTTGTAACCACGGCGGTATTCGAACTTGTCCACCGCTTTCATCAAACCGATGTTGCCTTCCTGGATGAGGTCGAGAAACTGGAGGCCTCTGTTGGTGTACTTCTTCGCGATTGAAATCACCAGACGCAGGTTGGCTTCGACCATTTCCTTTTTCGCACGCCGTGCACGGGCCTCGCCGATCGACATGCGGCGGTTGATTTCCTTGATCTCGCTGACAGTGATGCCAACCTCTTCCTCAATTTGGGCAAGCGCACGTTGCAACCGTTGGACCTCGGGCTGTACCTGCTGCAGGCCCTTGGCGCGGGTCTTGCTGACTGTCGGGATGAGGGAGTCGATCCACTGGGGATTGGTTTCGTTGCCGGGGAAGCTGGCAATGAAGTCCCGCCGAGGCAAGGTGGCCTGGCGCACGCACAGATTCATGATTTCGCGCTCAAGGGCGCGCACCTGGGTCAAGGTACTGCGCACGCCCTCCAACAGCGGATCGAAACACCTCGGCGCCAGCTTGATGAACTTGAACGCTTCGCCCAGATCGTTGAGGGCCTTGTCGGCCTGCGCAGACCCCCGACCGTGCTTCTTGAGGGCGGTATCGGCCTTGCGCTGGAGCTTGCGAATTTCGTTGAAGCGACGCGCGGCTTCGATGGGGTCTGGTCCGTTGTCGGTTTCTTCATCGTCGTCGCTGTCACTGCTGCTGTCTGCCTTGTTGGCTGCCGCCGGCAGGGCATCGACAGGGTCCAGGTACCCGATCATCACTTCGGTGAGTTTGGCCTCACCAGCATCCGCACGGTCGTAGGCATTGAGCACCGTGCGAACAATTTCTGGGTAATGCGCCATGGCCGCCATGAGTTCGCGAATGCCTTCCTCGATGCGTTTGGCGATCACGATTTCACCCTCACGGGTGAGCAGCTCCACGGTACCCATTTCTCGCATGTACATGCGCACGGGGT
>DHQM01000029.1:1900-2240 GCA_002408105.1 Gammaproteobacteria bacterium UBA5338
GCCGCTTCCGCCGCGGCAATGTCGTCCGCCGATCCACCTTCACTCATCATTAGGGTGTCGGAGTCCGGTGTCTCTTCGAACACCTGGATCCCCATGTCGTTGATCATTTGAATGATCTCTTCGACCTGATCCGGATCCGAAATGTCTTCAGGCAGGTGGTCGTTGACCTCTGCATAGGTCAAAAAGCCCTGCTCGCGTCCCAAGGCGATGAGCAGTTTGATGCGGGATTGTTGCTGTTCAATTTCCGACATTGGGCACCTATACCAATCTGGATCGACGGTGCGCGCTTCGCTCAAGGGAATGGGCGCGCACACCGCTTGTGCAAGAAACGGGAGGCACT
>DHQM01000029.1:2500-2717 GCA_002408105.1 Gammaproteobacteria bacterium UBA5338
CGGCGTAGAGGGCCGAGCGCTGTCGCGTGACGATGTGTAGTTTGACCAACGGCAAGTTCGAAGTTCGCTGTGCCAGACTGGGCAGGGCCAGCCGACGGGCGCTGCGGCTGCGGACTTGGAGCAACGGCCCTGCAACGGCTAGATATAAGCTTTCCAAGTTACCATGAAACTGACATGAAAGCCACTCTACCCGCCATCACTGACTCAGGAAGTGGGG
>DHQM01000029.1:2995-3357 GCA_002408105.1 Gammaproteobacteria bacterium UBA5338
CGCCGCAGCGCTTTTCAATCCCCGCGCCCGGGCCGCTGCAGCAACTCATTGAGCGCCTTGCGGTCTTCGACAGACAGCTCTGCCAAGGGCCGTTCCAGCAGGGCGTCGAGCTCACTGGAGCGCTCGCGCTCGCAGAGCCTCTTTAGAGCTGCGGCGAACTCCACCCGGGCCGCCTCGGGTGCAAGGGGCACCTCAATGGTGGCCAGCTCAGCCAGCAATTCCTGCTCGCCAAACCCAAAGCCATGGCCCAATAGCGCAGCGGGGGACAGAATCGCGTCGCGTCGCGCGCGCTCCATCAACCTCAGCAACAGCCTGGTCGCGCCATCGCGAGCCCCAGCGAGCTCCGCTGGCAGCTCGACCTG
>DHQM01000029.1:3516-4301 GCA_002408105.1 Gammaproteobacteria bacterium UBA5338
AGCTGGCAGCTCGACCTGGGCCGCGAACTGCGGCTGTTGCAGCAGCAAGGCCAGGGCCAGGCGCTCCGGTGGAAGTCGATGGCGCCAGCGTTCCGGAGCGACAGACCCCGCCCGGCGGCGGCGAGGGGCGGGTGTTTCAGGCCTCGCGCGCTCTGGGGGTGCGAGCGGGGGCTGGCGCGGCTCAAGCAGCTCGCGCATCGCGCTCGGCGCAATCCCAGTGCGTGCAGCCAACTCGTCGGTCATCAGCAAACGGAATGCTCCGTCGGGCAGCAGCGCCAGAAGCGGGCGGGCCTCACTTGCGAGCCTGGCGCGACCGTCCACCGTAGATAGGTCAACTTGCCTCGCAAGCTCCGCGAACAGGTACTCGGACAGCGGCTGCGCCCTTGCCACCGCCTCATCCCAGGCGGCAGCCCCGCCGCGGCGAATCAGGCTGTCCGGGTCTTCACCGTCGGGAAGCATCAGAAAGTGAACCTGCCGGCCATCGTCCATCAAGGGCAGCGCGGTCTCCAGTGCCTGGCGCGCCGCGCGCCGTCCTGCCTGGTCCCCGTCGAAACAAAACACCAGCTGGCTGACCCGGCGCAAGGCCAACTGAAGGTGGTCACGAGAGGTCGCAGTGCCCAGGGTAGCGACCCCTCCGGCCACCCCCGCCTGCGCCAGCGCCACAACATCCATATACCCTTCAACGAAGTACAATCGATCCGGTCTGGGGCGGGCCTGCATGGCTTCGAAGAGCCCGTACAGCACCCTGCCCTTATGGAACAAAGGCGTCTCGGGCGAATTCAGGT
>DHQM01000029.1:4574-4936 GCA_002408105.1 Gammaproteobacteria bacterium UBA5338
GGCGTCTCGGGCGAATTCAGGTACTTGGGGTGGCCATCTCCGAGCACCCGCCCGCCAAAACCCAGCGTGCGTCCACGCAAGTCGCGGATGGGAAACAGCAGGCGATGGCGAAACCGGTCGTACAGCCGCCCACCCTCGCTGCGGCCCAGAAGACCAAGCTCCAAAAGCGCAGCCTCTTGCCCTGCAAAGCGCTGCACCAGGTGGCCACTTCCGGGGGGCGCAAAACCAACCCCAAAGGCTTTGGCACTGGCTTCGTCGACACCCCTGTGCGCCAGGTACCGCTGTGCCTGGGCGCCGGCGGGATGTTCGCTGAGCTGCGCCTGGTAGTAGCGGGCGACCTGCTCCATCAGCCCATGCCATGC
>DHQM01000029.1:5245-5425 GCA_002408105.1 Gammaproteobacteria bacterium UBA5338
CGGGTCCGAGCCTGGCCCGCACCGTCATCGCCACGTTGGTCGTCGGGCATCGGGAGGCCCTCCCGGCGCGCGAGCACCTCGACCGCAGCGGGGAACTCGAGCCGATCGAACTCCATCAGAAAGCCCAACGCGTTGCCCCCCGCCCCGCAGCCGAAACAGTGATACAGCTGTTTGTCCCGA
>DHQM01000034.1:0-2859 GCA_002408105.1 Gammaproteobacteria bacterium UBA5338
GCGCTTGCAAAGAGTCGAGGCGGGTTTGGACCATCGCCAACCAGAAAGGGGGGGTGGGTAAAACCACCACTGCGGTCAGCCTGGCCGGGACCCTTGCAAGACAGGGCCAGCGGGTGTTGCTGGTGGACCTGGATGCCCAGGCATCGCTCACCAGCTATTTCAAGCTGGATCCGGAGCGTCTGGCGGCCACCAGCTACCACCTGTTCCCGGTCTCCGGTGGCGAATTGGCTGTGGACTCGGTGCTGCAGGACCTGCCGGTCGAAGGCGCGAAGCTGATCCCTGCTTCAACTGCTCTGGCAACGGTTGAGCGGCAAATGGTGGGGCGCGAGGGCATGGGGTTGGTGGTCAAACGCATGGTGTCGGCCCTGAGCGGCCAGTTCGACCAGGTGTTGATCGACAGCCCACCGAGCCTGGGCGTGCTGCTGATCAACGCCATTGCTGCTGCGGATCGAGTCATTATTCCTGTGCAGACGGAGTTTCTGGCTATCAAAGGCTTGGAGCGCACACTGCGGACGCTGTCCATGGTGGCCCGCAGCCGGCCGACTCCCTTGGCCTATACGGTGGTACCCACCATGTTTGACCGGCGCACCCAAGCGTCCAAGCGGGCCCTGCAGACCCTCAGGATCGAGTATGCCGACCACCTGTGGCCGGCTGTCATCCCCGTTGATACCCGTTTGCGAGATGCCAGTGCACGGGGTGTGTCGATTGCACAACTTGAGCCGTCGGGTCGGGCGGGACGGGCCTATGAGGCCTTGGTCCGATACCTGGATACCCACACCCAGGCTGCGGCTTGATGCTGGTGGAAAATTTCGTGTTGCGCGCCCTGTCTGAAGCCCCGATCCGCCAAACCACAGTGGTGGGTCAATCTGTGGTGAACGAATCCGATCGGCTGCTCAGCGAATACCTGGATCATTTGCTGCTGGGGGCTCTGGTTGGCGCGGTAGACACCGGCCGGTGCACTGAGGCTTCTCCGGCCATTGAGGTTGCAGGCGTACCTGCGACGCCTGGGGAAGCACCCAACCGGGTCGAGGCACTCGCTCGGGTCCAAGCCATCGAATCGGTGTCGATCGCCGTGTCCGGGACACGCTGGGTCGTGCCTTTGATCGATTTGGCCAGCATTCAGCCGGCGCCAGTGGCCCTTCACCGGTTGCCTGGACAACCGACTTGGATTCAGGGGCTGGTCGAACATGCGGACGGACCGCGAAGGCTGGCCAGCCTGACCCATTTTTTTCAGGCCGCTGGCGTGCTGCATGGAACGGCTGAACCGAGTGGCCCAGCGCTCATGATGCAGCTGTCTGGAGGTGCTTGGGCGCTTGGAGTCGAAGCGGTCGTTGGCCGCCTGCAAATCGTTCACGGGGCTGTGCGCTGGCGCCGTTCCATGCGCCGCATGCCCTGGCTGTCTGGAGTGCTGCATGAACACAGCGCCCTTGTGATGGATGCGTTGGGGATGATTGCGGCCTTCGAAGCCCGATTGGCCTTGGAGTGTGAGCGCCCCGGCTGGCGGGGTGGAGGAGATGCACTATATTTCAGTCATGGAATTGATCCCGGCGTCCAAGGCCGCCGATCCGACCACCAGGCGAGGAAAGTCGATGACTGCGGGTGTAGCAAAAAGCGCCGATGACCCCATTTTGCAGTGGGTGAGCTTCAAGCTCGACGGCGAGACCTATGGCGTCAATGTGATGCAGGTGCGTGAAGTGCTTCGGTACACCGAAATCGCACCGGTTCCCGGCGCCCCCACGTACGTGCTTGGCATCATCAACTTGCGCGGCAATGTGGTGACCGTGATCGATACGCGGCAGCGGTTTGGCCTGGATCTCCATGAGATCACCGACCACACCCGCATCGTGATCATTGAATCCGATCAGCACGTGGTGGGCATTCTGGTCGACAGCGTCGCCGAGGTGGTGTACCTGCGCCAGTCCGAAGTCGAGACCGCACCGAGCGTCGGCAATGACGAAAGCGCAAAATTCATTCAAGGCGTGTGTAAGAAGGGCGAGGAGCTGTTGATTCTGATCGACCTCGGCAACTTGTTAAGCACCGAAGAATGGCAGGAAATTGAAGACCTGTAGGCCGCGAGTGCCACTTCTTGATCGGAGCTGGGCGCGGTCTGGAAACAGCGAGCTGGAGAGCAGACCACAATGGGCCTGATGGATGGGATCTTGGATTGGCGTCTGGTGCTTGCGGGCACTGGTTGGTTGACCGCGGCCTTGATCGCCGGAGCCACTTGGGTGCGCGTACGCCGGGTGGAGCACCGGTTGAGGTGCCAGATCGACACCTTGACTGCGGCGCTGGCCACCAACGAAGCCGGCACGCACGGGGTGGGCAAGGCGCTTGGGCGCCTTGAGCAGCGGCTTGGCCTGACCAATGCACGCCAACTGGAACTCGAGCAACGCGACCTGGGGCAGTACAGCTACCGGCAGGCTGCGAAGCTGGCCAACATGGGCGCCAGTGATGAAGAGTTGGTCGAGAGCTGTGGGCTTTCCGCTGTCGAGGCCCGACTGGTGCGCCTGCTGAACCAGCGGCCGGCCGTGGCGACGGCCAATGTCAGTGAGGCGCTCGCTTAGGCTTCCTTTCCAGCAGGGCCAACAGAGCCGACAGCCGCAGCGGCCGGCTTGCTGCGGGTGGGGCCCTCCAGCCGCGCGGTGTCCGCGCGCGCGTGATCATCGGTCCGCGGGTCTTTGCCTTCTAGGTGATAGACCAACGCCAGGACTTCAGCGACCGCCACGTACAGTTCCTCCGGTATGGTCGCATCCACTTCAAGGGCAGTGAGCAAACGGGCGAGCTCGGGTTGCTCGTAGATCCGCACCCCAGTCTCAACGGCACGCTCGATGATCGCATCGGCAACGGCACCGGTGCCGT
>DHQM01000034.1:3076-7782 GCA_002408105.1 Gammaproteobacteria bacterium UBA5338
CCGTTCGCCACCACTTTGGGGGCATCCGGCGGGGTGTAGCGCAGGGCTGCGGCATGGCGCCCGGCTTCTTGCTCTTGGGGCTGTTCAGATGGACACATGAATCCGGCCTCCCGACTGTCCGGCCTGTGTCTCGGGTGCACGCACTTGTGCGCCGAAACGTTCTAGGGAGATTCCACGCTGGGCGAGTCCCGCACGCAGCTGCGGTTCATGGGCCCTCAAGCGCGCTTCGGTTCCTGGGCGTTCTGACCAAAACTGCACCTCAACCTGCTGGGCCTTCAGGCGGATGCATGCACCCATGGTGCCGAGCTGTGGCAAGTCCATGCACAATTGAATTTCCCACTCGGCTGAGTGCGGTGTCCGAGACGACCGGTGCGGTTTTCGCAAGTGCAGCTGGACATTGTGGTACTGGTCACCCAATTGGACTGGCAAGTTCGCTTGCGCAAACAACGCCCGGTTGTCCTGTGGCTCGGCCTGGGTCGCGGACGATGTCGTCGCACCGGCCCGATCGCGAGCCGGCGCTGGCTGGATTTGGGTGAGGGTTTCGTTGACACGCTGGAGCAGTTGACGGGCCGCGGGCTCAGAGAGCGTGGGACCAGGTGGTCGCAGAGGATGAGCATCGGCGCTGCCTCCTGTAGGCTGTGCAGCCCTTGAAAGCACCGGCATCAACCAAACCTGCAACTCACGAAGCACGCGCGGGAATTGCGCCTCGGGTGCAGCGCGTGAAGCCGCCGGCACGCCGGGCCCGGGCGACAGCTGAGCCAGTATGCGGCTGCGCAGGGCCCTCGAATCGGCCAACTGCGGCGGGGTTGCGACCTGTGCAACCAGCAGTTGCAGCAGGTTGGCGAATGGGGCTGGGGCTTGCGGCAGCAGGGCAGCGCTCAGGTGAAGTAGCTGAGCGATGGGTGGTGGTGGCACCGAGGCTGCGGGCGGTGGTGCGGCAGCTGGTGGAGTCCGCGGTGCTAGCGAACGGGCCGGCGCGGGGGCTGGAGCGGTCCCGGCCTCGCTGGTTCCTCGGGGGGGCTGACCGGACGGCCGAGCCCCACCTGGAGTGCTCTCCAGGGGTGCGGGGCCTCCAGCTGAGCGGGCTGCTGTCGCGTCCATGGGTGCCAGGATGCGCAGCAGACCAAGCACCTGGGCTGCGTCCAAGACTCGGGGAATTGCCATACCCAAGGTATCGGCCAGCCGGGCAGCGCCTTGAGGGGCAGCCCCCGTACCCATGGCCTATAATGCCGCCCTTTGCGTCGCCGCAAGCGGTGCGACCCAGTGGCCTGAACTTTGACCGACCCCTTGCTTACAGTCCGTGGAATCGAGGTGGAACTCGACGACAGGCCCCTGCTCAGTGGCTTGGGATTTTGTCTGCGTGCCGGCGATTTGGTGCAGGTTTGCGGCGCCAACGGCAGTGGCAAGACCACGCTCATGAGGGCCTTGGCAGGGCTGGTGCCACTGGCGGACGGAGAGGTCCTGTGGAGGGGGCGGCGTGTGCAGCGGCAATGGAGTCGGTTTCGCGCTGAGCTGCTGTTCATCGGCCACAGGCTGGGCCTCAAAACCGGCCTGACGGCTGAGGAAAACCTGCGACTGGTCGCTGGAGTCAAGGCCCCGGTGGTGGCCAGGGATTGGCGCCAGTGCCTACTGGCGGTGGGTCTAGGTGCCGCGGCGCGAATGCCGGTCTGGCAGCTTTCTGCGGGCCAACAGCGCCGGGTTGCGTTGGCCCAGCTGGCTGTGAGCCCGGCCACACTGTGGCTGTTGGATGAGCCGTTCACTGCCTTGGACCCTCAGGCTGTGGCCTGGGTTGAGGCTCAACTGCAGCGCCACCTTTTGGCGGGCGGGGTTGCAGTGGTCACCAGCCACCAACCGCTGTCGGCGCATCTGGGCGCCAGACAACTGGAGCTGAACGTCCAAGATGTCGACTGAGCATTCACTGCCGGCGGCGCCAATGGGGCTTGTGCCGCTTGCTGGCCTGATTTGTCGGCGAGAGTGGCTGCTCGCAGTGCGATCGCCCGCCCAGGTGTTGAATCCACTGGTGTTCTTCGTGCTGGTGATTGCGATGTTCCCCCTGGGCATTTCGCCCGCGCCTGAGGTGTTGGCCCGCATCGCCGGCGGCGTCATCTGGGTGGCGGCACTGCTCGCGGTGCTGCTGAGCCTGGAGTCGCTGTTTCGCGAAGACCGGGATGAAGGCGTTCTGGAGCAACTGCTTGTCAGCCCGCACCCACTTCCCTTTGTGGTGCTGGTAAAAGTATTGGTGTACGCGCTGCTGGTGGGTGGTCCGTTGGTGCTGATGTCCCCCGTTCTCGGGCTGATGTTGTCGCTGCCGCCAGCGACCTATGGCACCCTGGTCGCTGCGCTGCTGCTGGGGATGCCTACGCTGTTTCTGCTGGGGTCAGTGGGCGCTGCATTGACTGTGGGCTTGCGCCGGGGCGGATTGCTGCTGGTGCTGCTGGTGCTGCCGTTGTACGTGCCGGTGCTGGTGTTCGCCACTGCGGCCGTCGACGCTGCGCAGCTGGGGATGCCGGTGCGCGGGCATTTGGCATTGCTCGGGGCATTGTTGGCATTGATGTTGGTGGTGGCACCGGTTGCCGCAGCGGGGGCGCTGCGGGTGACGAGCGAGGAGTAACGCGATGGGTTGGTTGGCGACCTGGTATCACCGTTGGGCCTCACCGCCCTGGTTCTATCAAATGAGCGGGCGCTGGACCCGGGGTTTGATGGGCTTGGCGCTGCCGTTGCTGTGCGTGGGTACGCTGTGGGGGTTGGCGTTTGCTCCGGCCGATTACCAGCAGGGCAACAGTTTTCGAATCATTTATATTCATGTCCCGGCTGCCATGGTGGCCCAGTCCGGGTACATCCTTATGGCCAGCGCGGGGTTGGTGGGGCTCGTTTGGCGCCTCAAGGTGGCGGACGTGGTGCTGCGCAACTGCGCGCCGATCGGGGCGGCGATGACGTTTCTGGCGTTGGCGACCGGTTCGATCTGGGGCAAGCCCACCTGGGGCGCCTGGTGGGTCTGGGACGCTCGCATCACCTCCATGCTGGTACTTTTGATGCTGTACCTGGGTGTCATGGGGCTTGGCTCGGCGTTTCGCAACGAGCAGGCCGCGGGCCGTGCGAGTGCGATTCTTGCTCTGGTTGGGGTGGTCAACATCCCCATCATCAAGTACTCAGTTGAGTGGTGGTACTCTTTGCACCAGCCAGCGACCTTCAGGCTCACGGAAAAACCAGCCATGCCGGTGGAGATGTGGGCGCCGCTGTTGGTCATGGTGCTTGGGTTCTACGCGTTTTTCGGGGCAGTGCTGCTCGCACGCAGTCGAGTGGACTTGCTTGATCGCGAGCGCCGCAGTCGATGGGTTCGATCCTTGGTCGCAGAACATGCAATTTGATTCCTTTTCCACTTGGTTGCAGATGGGCGGACACGGTGGCTATGTCTTTGCCGCCTATGGCATCGCCTTCGCGGTGCTGGTCTACCAGGGCCTGGCGCCGCTGCGAAAGCGCCGGGCGTTGCGCAGGCGGCTGATGGCCTCCTTGGAAGGAGAGCGCTGATGCACCCGCTGCGGCGTCAACGCCTGTTGCTGGTTGTTGCCGGTCTTGTGGCCGCCGCGGTGGCGGTGGCCTTGGCGCTGGTTGCGCTCAACGAAAACATCAACCTGTTCTACAGCCCGGTCCAGGTGGCTGCGGGCGAGGCGCCGGCAGGGCGGCCCTTTCGGGTTGGTGGAATGGTGGTCGAAAACAGCGTAGCGCGCTCGGGCGACACCCTGGACGTGCGCTTCGCAGTGACTGACTACGAGGCCACTGTGGCGGTGCGGTACCAGGGCATCCTCCCGGACCTGTTCCGCGAGGGCCAGGGGGTGGTGGCGACCGGGCAGTTGAGCCCCGAGGGCGAATTCGTCGCGACCGAGGTGCTCGCCAAACACGATGAAAAGTACATGCCCCCTGAAGTCACTGCGGCTCTGGAGCAAAGTGGAGCCTACCAGCGGGCCAACTCTCAATGACCATCGAGCTGGGCCACTTCTCTGCTGCGTTGGGGATGGCAGTGGGACTCTTGTTGGCGGTGCTGCCGCTTTGGGGCAGCCACCGCAACCAGGCTTCCTGGATGCAGTTGGCGCGGCCGTTGGCGACCCTGCAGCTGGTGCTGGTTGCCATCGCCTACCTGGCACTGACCCGCGCGTTTCTCGTCGACGACTTTTCGGTCGCCTATGTGGCAGCGAATTCGAACACCCAGCTTCCCACGGTGTACAAGTTCAGCGCCGTTTGGGGGGCACACGAAGGGTCGCTGCTGCTGTGGCTGTTGTTCTTGACCCTGTGGACAGCGCTGGTGGCCCGGTTCAGTCGCCACCTGCCGCTGCCACTGGTGGCCCGTACCCTGGCGGTGCTGGGTTGGGTCGCGGTCGGCTTTCACCTGTTTCTGTTGCTCACCTCCAACCCCTTTGAACGGCTGTTGCCAGTGCCCGCGATCGAAGGGCAGGACCTCAACCCGCTGCTGCAGGACCCTGGGCTGGTGATTCACCCACCCATGCTGTACCTCGGCTACGTGGGTTTCGCCGTGCCCTTTGCGTTTGCAGTCGCGGCGCTGCTTGGGGGCCGTCTCGATGCCGCTTGGGCAAGGTGGTCCAGACCCTGGACGAACATGGCCTGGGTGTTCCTGACCCTTGGCATCACCCTGGGAAGTTGGTGGGCATACTACGAACTCGGTTGGGGTGGCTGGTGGTTCTGGGACCCGG
>DHQM01000034.1:7995-8592 GCA_002408105.1 Gammaproteobacteria bacterium UBA5338
TCTGGGACCCGGTGGAAAACGCGTCCTTTATGCCCTGGCTCACCGGGACTGCTTTGGTGCATTCGTTGGCTGTGACCGAGAAGCGCGGTGCGTTCAAAGGCTGGACGGTACTGTTGGCGATTTTCACCTTTTCCCTGAGCTTGCTCGGCACTTTTCTGGTTCGCTCGGGCATCCTCACCTCCGTGCACGCCTTCGCTGTGGATCCGACCCGTGGCGCCTTCATCTTTGCATTTCTGGTGGTTGTGGTTGGCGGATCACTGGCGCTGTTCGCCTGGCGTGCACCGAGCCTTTCCGGTGCAGTGCAAATGTCGGGTTGGTCCCGGGAAACCCTGCTGCTGATCAACAACCTGTTGTTGACGGTGAGCGCCCTCTCTGTGTTGGCAGGAACCCTGTACCCCCTGGTGTTTGAAGCCTTGAGCGGTGGGCGCAAGGTGTCGGTGGGTCCGCCGTATTTCAACGCTGTCTTCGTGCCGCTCATGGCGTTGCTGATGCTGGCGATGGCGCTGGGACCCTTGATGCGTTGGCGCTCGACTGCGCTGGCGGACCTTCGAGCCCGTCTGCTGTGGGTGATTGGCGCCGTGGCCGTGGCCGTGGCCG
>DHQM01000233.1:0-365 GCA_002408105.1 Gammaproteobacteria bacterium UBA5338
TTAAACCGACCGGACGGTCAGTGGCGTCATGTTAACCAAGCCACGCCTGGCTGCCAATCAGTTCACTGTCTGCTGTTGTGTTACATCGCTGTTTGCCAGGGCAGGCAGGGGAACGGGTAGCACGGCCTCCAGCAGTTGCTGGCTGTAAGGATCTCGTGGATCACGCATGATCTGTTCCACTGGACCCCGCTCGACGATTCGCCCCTCCTTCATGATGGCTACCTGATCGGCGAAGTAGTCCACCACCGATAGATTGTGGGTGATGAAGAGAAACGCCAATCCCCGTTCTTCCCGCAATCGCGACATGAGATCGAGTATCTGAGCCTGAATGGACAGATCGAGTGCGCTGGTCGGTTCGTCGCAGA
>DHQM01000233.1:495-16571 GCA_002408105.1 Gammaproteobacteria bacterium UBA5338
GCTGATGAAGAGGTAGGCGAGGTCGTGGCGCCGCTGCAGGTCGCGCAGCAGGTCGACGATCTGCGCCTGCACCGACATGTCGAGGGCCGAGGTCGGCTCGTCCAGCACCACGAAGCGCGGCTTCAGCACCATGGCGCGGGCGATGGCGATGCGCTGGCGCTGGCCGCCGGAGAACTCGTGGGGATACCGATTTGCGTGTTCCGCGAGAAGACCGACTTGTTCCAGCAGTTCCGCGACGCGGTTGCGCCGTTGCGCGCCGTCGCCACCGATGTTCTGGGCGATCATGCCCTCCTGGACGATGGTATCCACCGTCATTCGCGGATTGAGTGAACTGAAGGGATCCTGAAACACGAACTGGCAGCGGCGCCGCCAGCGCCGTAATTCATGTCGGGATAGGGTCGACAGGTCGGTGCCGTCAAAGCGGATGGCGCCGGAGCTCGGAATCAACTGCAACACCGCCTTGGCAAGGGTGGTCTTGCCGCTGCCCGAGAAGCCGACGATGGCGACGAACTCGCCTTCCTCCACGCTCAGGTTGAGCCCCTTGAGCACGGTGGTTGCGTCCTTGCCGCTGCCGTAGGTCTTGGTGACGTTGTTCAGGGAGAGCAGTGCCGTCATGTCCGTGCCCTCACAACCGCGCTTCGCCGAAGGAGAAGATCTTCTGCAGCGTCAGCATGATGCGGTCGAGCAGAAAGCCGATGATGCCGATGGTGAACACCGCGACCATGATGCGTGCCAGGGACTGGGAGCTGCCGTTCTGGAATTCGTCCCAGACGAATTTCCCGAGGCCGGGGTTCTGGGCCAGCATTTCCGCGGCAATCAGCACCATCCAGCCGACGCCCAGCGACAGCCGCAGCCCGGTGAAGATGAGCGGCAGCGAGCAGGGCAGCACGATCTTGGTCACCTGGGTGGTGAAGCCCAGGTTCAGCACCCTGCCGACGTTGGTCAGATCCTTGTCGATGGAAGAGACCCCGACCGCGGTGTTGATGAGGGTCGGCCAGAGCGAGCAGAGCATCACCGTGAGGGCAGAGTTGAGGAAGGACTTGTCGAACCAGGAGTCGTCGCTGGTGACGTAGAGCGCGCTCACCACCATGGTGACGATCGGCAGCCACGCCAGCGGAGAGACTGGCTTGAAGATTTGAATGAGCAGGCTCAGTGCGGAATTGATCGTGCGGCTGAGACCACAGAGGATTCCAAGCGGAACCGCAATAATGGTCGCCAGCAGAAACCCGGCGAACACGGTGTACAAGCTGGTGACGATTTGATCCAGGTACGTCGGTTTGCCTGTGTAGGGACGGGTCTTGGCCTCGTAGGTTGGGTCGATCGCCAGGCGCTGTTCATTGCGTGCGATCTGGCGTTCGTAGAAGGCGTCGGCTTTCTCCCTCTCTGCAGCGTGTTCGGCCATCAGGCCCTGAAACTCGTCCCAAACCTGGGGGGGGCCCGGGATCTGCCCGAGACTGGTTTCTACCTGGGAGGCACCCCAGCTCCATAGAATGAGAAACACGAACACCGCAACCAATGGAACTCCAAGGGTCATCCACAGCTCCTTGAACTGGGCGCGAGGACTTTCTCCGGTGGCCAGTTTGACCACTGGGATGAGAAAATTGATTCCCAGCAAGCCCAGCATCCGGGTCAGGCGAATCGAGAATGGTGTGCGCTCAACTTTCCCGTGTTCCGGGAGTGTCTTTCGGGATGGTTTGTCGGGTGCCGGCTCGGCAGCGACCACGTTCTTCGAAGTGGCGGTCATGTCGTTCATGGTGTCCCTCCTGGCGGTCTGGGTGCAGGGTTGCAGGGTGGTCGCTCGAGGCGCAGTCGTTACTGCACCGTGTCCTTGCCTTTTAGCCCAATGCTGAACTGTTCGAGGTACGCGTTCGGCTTGCGCCCGTCAAAGGGGACGTTGTCGATGAATTCGGTTTGAACCGAGCGGTAGCCGTCGGTTTTCCACGGAAATCCAGACTCTGGAGCAATGCCTTCTTCAATCAGTTCCCGGGCCGCCTCAAGGTACAGGTCGGGCCGATATACGCGCTTGGCCACGTCGTGGTACCAGTTGTCGGGTTGGTGCGTTGCGATTTGCCCCCAGCGCCGCATCTGGGTCAGGTACCAGATGGCGTCGGAGTAGTAGGGGTAGGTTGCGTAGTGGCGGAAAAACACATTGAAGTCGGGCACTTGCCGCTTGTCCCCACGTTCGTACTCAAAGGTCCCGGTCATGCTGTTGGCGATGACTTTGGCGTCCGCGCCCACGTATTCACTGCGCGCCAGAATCTGCACGGCTTCCGGACGGTTGGAGTTGTCGTTCGCGTCGAGCCACATGGCCGCTCGGATCAGTGCGCGCAGCACTTTTTTGTGGGTGATGGGGTATTGCTCGGCCCAGGCTTCGGTCACCCCGAACACTTTCTCCGGGTTGTTCTTCCAAATCTCATAGTCGGTAATGACCGGGACCCCAATGCCTTTGAATACGGCCTGTTGGTTCCAAGGCTCGCCGACGCAGTACCCGTAGATGGTGCCGGCTTCCATGGTCGCCGGCATTTGCGGAGGCGGTGTGACCGAAAGAAGGGCATCGGCCTGAATCTGGCCACTGATGTCGGTGGGTGAGTAGTACCCTGGGTGGATGCCCCCAGCGGCAAGCCAGTAGCGCAGCTCGTAGTTGTGGGTGGATACTGGAAACACCATGCCCATGTTGAAGGGACGACCCTGTGCCCGATACTTATCCACCACCGGCTTGAGGTACTGGGCTCCGATGGGGTGAACCGGACGGCCTTGCGCATCATGTGGCACCAGGCGTTTCATTTCCTCCCAGACGGCATTGGAAACCGTGATGCCGTTGCCATTCAGGTCCATACTAAAGGCTGTAATGATGTTGGCTTGTGTCCCAAAACCGATGGTTGCGCCAAGCGGTTGTCCCGCCAGCATGTGGGCGCCATCCAACTGTCCGTCGATGACACCGTCCAGCAAGACTTTCCAGTTGGCTTGTGGCTCGAGGGTCACGTAGAGCCCTTCGTCCTCGAAGTAGCCCTTCTCGTACGCGATCGCGAGCGGCGCCATGTCGGTCAGTTTGATGAACCCGAACTTGAGTTCTTCCTTTTCTGCGAACTCATAACTTTGCGCGAAAGCGTTCGTTGAAGCTGTCGCGATCCCAAGCGCGATCGGCAACGCCTTGGCAAAACGAAGCGCTTTGAGCAAAGCATCCGGGCAACTGGTGCGTAGGTTCATGGGGTAGGGCTCCTTGTGCTGTGTTTGGGGTATCGCAGGTGCGTCAGTCGGCAGTGTTGGTGGGGATGCCTTCGTTGAGCGCGCGCAGTGCGGTGAAGTCCACATTCAGGTGCTTGATGCGCTGGCGGTCGAGGTACTCATCGATCGGTTCCTCGGGGTGGAACCGGTCGCCGTCAATGAACAGATCCGGTCCCATCTCAATCACCTTGGTGGCCAGGGACAATTGCCAACCTTCGGTGTGGATGCCTTCCGGCTTTTCGTCGATGGTGGGGAACGGCTGGTCCATACCGAAGGCCGCCGCACGGTAGACATCGGGCCGGTAGACCGACTGAGCGAGTTCGCGGACGTTCAACGCCCGCTCGAGCTGCCCCCAGCGGTACATCTGAGCGACAACCCATTCGGCATGGCTGACCCAGGGAAAATTCGCGCTGAGGCGATTGAACACATTGAAGTCACTTGCTTGGTGGCCACCCGTGCTGCCGGATTCGTGCGGGTACTGGCCAACCCAAGGCGCTGCGATCAAGGCCGGATCGGCATCCAGGTATTCCGGGGTCGAGAGCATCTCCGCCGCGACGGGGCGGTTCTCAGGATCGTCCAGCCATTTGCACGCACAGATGAGCGACTGAATCAGGGCGCGATGGGTGAAGGGGTGGCGCCGATGCCATTCGGCGGTGACGCCGAGCACTTTTTCCGGTGCGTTGTTCCAGATCGCGTGCCCCGAAAGCAACACCTGGCTCAGACCTTGATGTGCAGCGAGGACGTTCCATGGCTCGCCCACACAGAAGCCGTCTATCAGCCCGTCGCGCAGTGCCTCCCCGATCCGAGGCGGTGGAATGACCACGAGCTTGACGTCCTGATCCGGGTCGATCCCCGCCGCCGCCATCCAGTACCGCAGTTGGTAGTTGTGGTTCGAGACAGGAAAGACATGTGCGAACACCAGCTGGCGCTTGCCCTGAGTGCGCCGGGTGGTGATCACCCGGCGCAGCAGCGGGCCTGTTTCTGTCGGGCTCAGGGGCTTGCCGCAGTTTTCTTCGACCAGCGCGTCGAACAGCGCGCAGGAGACACTGACGGCGTTTCCGTTCAATCCAAGAGACAGTGCACTGATCATTGCTTTCTGCACGCCCCCGAGCCCGAGGCTCGCCGAAATGGGCATGCCAGCAAGCATGTGAGCGCCATCCAGTTGACCGAAGATGACCTTGTCGCGAATGGTTGCCCAAGAAGCTTCTTTCGACAGGGTCACGTCCAGCCCATGGTCGTGGAAGATGCCAATTTCTTTGGCAACGACCAAGGGCGCGCAATCCGTCAATGGCATGAATCCCAGCTTGAGTGCGGGTTTTTCCGGCCCTTGTTGCCCAGCCTCATCGTCTGGCCCCCGAGGGTTGGATGTGAGTTTCTCTACTGCCACAACAGCGATGCCTCTTGTGTTCGGGTGGTTGATTCGGTGGTCACCATCGACCGGAAACGAAAAAGGCGCCGAGGCAAGTACCCGTTCTGGGAACTTGCTTCGACGCCTTTGTCGGAGTGGTTGACCTGCGGTGGTCAGCGCGAGAGCTGCCGCCTTTGGCTGCTCGGGTTGCGCGTGTTCATTTCATAGAAAGCAAACTCAATGCCAAAGTGAAGGGATTCGCTGAAGAAACTCGTTAAGCGATTGAATTATATTCAGTAATTTCCCAGGCTAGGTGGTGGGTGCTGGTCCGATCAGCGCACTTTGCCCCCCAAAATGCACGTTTATGATGCGGCAGTGGGGTGGCAGGGCACGTTTTGGTGCGAATGGTCAGTCAAGCAGAGTGGCAATGGTGAGGAGTTGCCGGGCCACATCGCCAAGCTTGGCGTTCTGGTTCATGGCCAGTTTCCGCAGTGCCTGGTGGGCCTGGTCTTCAGTGAGTCCTTTGCGTTGCATCAACAGGCCCTTCGCTTTCTCGATTTCTCGGCGTTCCGCCAATTTCGACTTGGTTTCAGCAAGTTCGTCGCGCAGGGATTGAAAGTTCCGGAACCGGGCGATTGCAACTTCGATGATCGGCTTGAGGCGGTGGGCTTGCAAGCCGTCGACCACGTAGGCGGTCACCCCTGCGTTGACGGCGTCCTGGATGAGGCTGCTGTCATCGGCATCGGAGAACATCACAATCGGTTTGGGGTGGTCTCGGTGGACTTCCCGCAACGCCTCCAGACTGTCGCGGTCTGGCGAGTCCATGTCGATCAAGATGACATCAGGCTGGAAGTGCGCGACCTGGGCTTTGAGGGTTTCGTAACTCGCCAGGCGTGCCACCACATCGTAGCCGCAGTCCGTCAGCGCTGCCGCGACTTCCTTGCGCCTTGCTTCAGACTGGTCCACCACCATCACGCGCATGGGGCACTCGGGGCCGAAAGGCCAGGGTAGGGGGCGACGGGCACAGCTCTAGATTCCATTGCGCCGGTGGATGGGGGGTGTGGTCTTTCGTTGATGGGCGGGTGAAGGTGCAAGGTCACAGCAGCTAATCTCAGCAGACCGCAGTGGGGATGAAGTCCGGCTGTCGCTTCCACGCCTAGATTCATCCAGATCTAGCAAGATGTTTGCCAAGGACCGACGGGGCCTCGGAGCGCGCGCATTGTATAGGGGCACGATGTGCTCGGCCACTGTTTCGCAAGGGTTGCGCTGGCCAATTGACTGCCGTGTTTCCACTTATGCCGACGGGAACGCGGCCTGAAGCTGTGCCTTGGCGACGTCCGGGAGCGCCGGTTTGCCGATCCAGTATCCTTGACCCAGGTCGCATCCAAGGTCATTCAAGGCCGCAAGCTGCTCCGCGGACTCGATGCCTTCAGCCACAACTTTCATGTCGAGGGCATGCGCCATCGCGATCGCGGCGCTGATCAATGCCCGGTCCGCGGTGTCGACGCACAGGTCTCGCACAAAGCTGCGGTCGATTTTGATGACGTCAAAGGCGTAGTGGCGCAGATAGCTGAGCGACGCGTAGCCGGTCCCAAAGTCATCCATGGCGATGCTGAACCCCATTGCCGCCAACCGCGTGATGGTTTCGTCGATTGAGCCGAGGCCTGCGAGCAACACGCCTTCGGTGATCTCGAGTTCAACCTGTTGGGGAGCAACCGCGTGAATAGCCAGCCAGTGGTTGAGCTTGGCAATGAAATCTGGATCCCGGATTTGCCGTGGTGACACATTGACTGCGATGCAAACGGGGTGTGGCCGGTCACGATTGCGTTCCCCGATCCAACCAAGGGCGTGCTCGAATACGAAGTCTCCAATGTCCACGATGAGTCCGGTCTGCTCGGCGATCGGAATGAATTCAGCCGGCGAAATTGCACCCAATACTGGGTTTGACCACCGCAGCAGCGCTTCAAAACCTGTGACGGCGCCTGTGGCGATGTGGATTTGTGGCTGATACACCAGATGCATTTCACCCCGTGCGAGCGCCGCGTGCAGTTGTTCTTCGACCAGCACTCGGCGTGTCGCGGTCTCGTTCATCATTTCAGTGAAATACGAATAGGTGTCGCGGCCCTCCGCTTTGGAGCGGTATAGGGCAGCATCGGCCTTGCGCAGGAGGTCGGATGCCGTGACGCCGTCGTCGGGGTACATGGCGATTCCGATGCTGGTGGTCACCAAGAGTTCGCGGTTGGCGATTTGAACTGGGGCATGAAATTCGCGCAGCAGGCGTTGGGCGACCGAGGCAGCATCCTGCGCGTGATTCAGGTCTGAAAGCACGATCACAAACTCGTCGCCACCAAGCCGACCTACGGTGTCGCCCACGGCGAGGCACGACCGCAATCGGCGCGCCGCTTCCTGCAGCAGCAGGTCGCCGGCCTCGTGGCCCAGCGAATCGTTGATTTTCTTGAAGTCGTCGAGGTCGAGGTACATGACCGCGACCTGGCGCCGGGCGCGTTCGGCCACAGCAAGCGCCTCCGCGAGCCGGTCCAGTGACATCCGCCGGTTCGGCAGCTGTGTCAGCATGTCGTGGTGGGCCTGGTACCGCAGTTGGTCCTGTGCTTCCCGGCGCGCGTTGATGTCAGCGTGGGTGCCCACGAATCGAAGCGTGGGTCCGTCGGTTCCTTCGTCGTGGAACAGCTTGCCCTTGGCTTCGATCCACATAAAGGATGCGTCTTTGCATCGGAGCCGGAACTCTACGCGGTATTCGTCCGCATCTCCGCTCAAATAGTTGTCAATTGCGCGCTGAACACCGTGCAGGTCATCTGGATGAACCCGCTCGATGAATGCGTCGAAATACCCTGGAAACTCCCCTGGCTCGTATCCGGCCATGGTGTAGTAGCGCTCATCAAAGAACACCTGATCGGTGTCCATGTGCCAATCCCAAACTCCTTCGTTGGCCACCGAAATGGCCAGGTTCAACCGCTCTTCGTTGGCGCGCAGGCGTTCTTCTACAAGTTTCAATTCGGTGATGTCGGTTGCGGTGCCGCCGAGTTTACGGGAACCGGTATCGGTCACGAACCTGCCGTGGATCAACAGCCAGCGACGCTGTCCGGAGGGTGTTTGCACGACATGCTCAATTTGAAACTGGCGCCAATTGTTGCGCTGAGCGCTCTCCAACACTGGGGAATGTTCGTCCAGACGCAGCGATGAAGCGATTTGGTACCACCCGTCTTGTGTGGAATGAACCTGCTCGTCTTTCAGCTCCAGGACCTCGCGCAGGTATCCGTCCACCAGCACCTTAGAGCCGGACAGATCGCTTTGCCAGAGGCCGGTTTTCCCGGCCCGGGTAATTTGTCGAAGACGTTGTTCGCTCGCCTGCAGTGCCGACTGGTTCGTCATGAGCTGGTGTTCGGTTTTCAAAATGCGGCGCACGAAGATGAAGTACACGGCGATGCAGAGCGTCAGAGCACCGCCAGCGAACACAGCACTGATTTGATTGAACGCGCGGTTCGGCCCACTGAGGTCGACAAGTACATGGGCTTTAGCGACAGGTTCGCCGCGTGGGTCCAAGATCGGGAAAGACTGAGCGTGCCAGGTTGTGCTGCCGGACTTGATCAATTGAATGGTGTCGTGCTCTCGAGCGTGCTCGGACCCTGCTAGGAACGTTTGCAACGGTTCGGAGTCGATGTCCAGGCTCGCATACAATGTACGCACGGATGGCGCCCGGTCGGTGCCTGTTGCCAGTGGGTTAGGCGGAAGGGGGGTGTTTGCGGTGACCACCAGGTCCGCGTGTTCATGGATGGTTTGACGAGCGAGTAGTTCGCTGACTTCGGTGGCAAGTTCGACCAATCCAACCAGGCGCTGGCCTTCGTAGATTGGGTGGATGGATCGCAGCACCACCACCCCGTGTTGGTCGAGCGCCGTCTGCTTGATTGTCTCGCCCGGTTGGGGTCGAGCCGAGAGAGCCAAAGGCTTCGCAGCCTGAGCTGCGTCGTGCAGGGGCGAGTCGATCACCTGAACAGGTGCTCCGTCGGCCGCATAGAAGCCGAGCCGTGTCACCCCGGCGCGGGCGCGCAATCTGTCGTAGATGGGTCCATAGCGCAGGCGCAGGGCGTCGCTTTGGGCCGTTCGCAGTTGGTAGGCAAGGCGCCAGTCCGATGCCATGACTTCGTGCACCAGGGTATGCAGTTGCTGCTGGCGTGCCAGCGTTGCGTGAAGGGCATGCGCCTGGTTTTCCGTGTGTGTGGCGAGGTCGGCGTACACGTAGTCGCGCTTGAGCCACAGCAGAAAGCCCAAAATTCCGACCAACGCAACGGCGAGAAGCGCGGATACTGGCAGGAGCAGACCGATTCGCAGCAGTTCCGCTGGGTTTCGAGATGAGGCCTTGGGGGCGGTCACGGCAGTTGAGCTCTCACGGGGTTCTGGGGCGAGCCCCGAAGGCTCGATCAAGGTAAAGAGTCGGGATGCTCCTTTCAGTGTAGAACAGGGGTCGCCACGTTCGTTGGTTGGTGTTCGATGCCGGCTGGTTGTTTGTCGTCGATCGCGTGGAGCCTGGCCAACGGGCCGAGCAACGAGGCCATGGGCTGGCCAGGGACTCCCGCGTGAGGCCGGTACTAAAGCGGCACCGCTTGGGTGCCGCTGGTCATCGGAGGTGGGCTTGGAGCTCAGAGCATCAGATCAGCGAGGTGGCGCCGTTGGTGGATGGCGTCGCCAAAGCTGAGGCTGTTCCATTGTCCACGTTTGAAATACAGATGCGCGTGGCATTCCCACGTGAAGCCCATGCCCCCATGCGACTGGATGGCCCGAGCGCCGGCGAGGTTCACCGCTTCTTCGGAGCGGGTTTTTGCCATGCGCGCTGCGATTTCCGATTCCCCTTTAAGGCTTCCGTCGAAGATGCTGGCGGCGTGATACACCAGCGACAGGGTGTCCTCGACCAAAATCGCCGACTCCACCAACGGGTGGGAAATTGCCTGGTAGCTGCCGATGTACTTGCCGAATTGCTTGCGCACCCGGGTGTATTCAGCAGTGAGGTCAATGGCGCCATTCGCGGTGCCAGCTGAATCCGCTGCGAGAAGGAGCCACGCGAGCGAACTGACGTGGCCGAGAATCTTCTGAGCGTCGGCTCCATCGGCCAACTTGGCGGACTTGGGCAGCTCAAGCCCATCCAGCGTGAACCTGGTGCTGCGTCGGGCGTGGTGCGTGAGGGACTCAGCCCGCTGCTCGATCTGACCCAGGTGGTCGGCATCGAGCAGGAACAGTGCAGGATTGCCATTGAACAAGGCGCTCGCGATCACCAGGTGGGCATTTTGCCCGTCGATCACGAACTGCTTCTCGCCGGTGAGCTTGAAACCTGTGGCCGTGGCTTCCGCGGTGGCACGCACATCGCCAATCTCCCAGGAGTTGTGCGGTTCCATCAGTGCGAGGGTGGCAATGGCCGCACCGGAGGAGATTTCGGGCAGCCACTGCATCTTCGCGTCTTCGTTGTTGGATGCGATCAGCGCTTGGCTGGCCAGTGTGGTGGCAAAAAACGGTGAGGAAAAGAGGTAACGCCCCATGAGCTCGGTTACTTTGGCGAGCTCTGGGTAGCCGAGGCCGCTTCCGCCGAACTCTTCAGGTGTGGCCAGACCAAGCCAGCCCATTTCGGCCAGCGCCTGCCACTGCTCTGAATCGAATCCGGTTTCGGTTTCGGCCAACTCACGGGCACGTTCGACGCTGGAGTTGTCGCGCAGATAGCTGGTGGCGGCGTCGGTGAGCATGCCCAGTTCTTCACTGCAGTCGATGCGCAGGGGTGCTTCAGAAAAATTCATCATGAGACCTTTATTGTGTTTTGTTCCCTGATTGTTTGAGGTGGTCTGGCGCCTGGATCTACCGAGACTTCGGTAGGCCCAGCACCCGCTCGGCAATGATGTTGCGCTGGACTTCGGTGGTTCCGCCGCCGATGGATCCAGCGAAGGCGGCCAGGCGTGCGTGCTGCCACAGCCCGCCCGCCACCGCGTCGGTGTCGTCGGCGTAGAGTGCCGCTGCGTTGCCCTGCATGCGCACGGCGAACTCCGCCAGTTTGTGGCGGTCTTCGGACATCACCAACTTATTGAACAGGCCCATTCCTGCTGCCCGCTCTGGGACCAACAGGGGTGCATGGTCCATCCGCTTGTTGTGAAGGCGGTGCGCACGCTCGGTGATGAAGAGGTCGATCAGCTGGCTGCGCAGGCTGGGGTCGTCGAGGGCAGGGCGGCCATCGCGGAACAGGCCCTTGGCGACTTCGTACACATCATTGACGTTTTTGATTTCCATGAGGTTGCCGCCGGCCTGGCCACCGGTCACGCCGCGTTCGAAGGTGAGTACCGTCATGGCGATGAACCAGCCTTCGCCTTCTTTGCCCATCAAGCTGTCAGCCTGGATCCGCGCATTGGTGAAGACCGTTTCGTTGAAGCCGTATTCATGGGTGATCTTCTTGATGGGCAGCACCTCCACCCCGTCCACGTTCATTGGAGCAAGGAAGAAACTCAGCCCGGCGTACTTGTTGGGGGCATCCGGGTTGGTGCGGGCCAAGAGGATCATGTGCTTGGCCTGCTCGCCAAGGGTGGTCCAGATCTTTCGGCCATTCAGCACGTATTCGTCTGTGGATTCATCCTTCACCGCTTTGGTTTGCACGTTGCCAAGGTCGGAGCCATGGTCCGGCTCGGAAAAGCCCTGGCACCAGATTTCTTCGGCGCTCAAAATGGGGCGGATGTACTTCTTCTTCTGTTCTTCGGTGCCGTGGGTCAAAATGGTGGGTCCCGCCCAAGAGAGACCCACTGCATTGACCATCAGGGGCGTGCGGGCCTTCACCATCTCTTGGTTGACGATGTCCTGGTATTCCTGGGGTTTGCCGCCACCGCCGTACTCGGCTGGCCAGGCCATGCCCAGGTAGCCGGCCTCGTAGACTTTTTGCTGCCAGTCACGCAGGTATTCGAATTGGTCGTTGTTGCCGACTTCGGTAAATGACTGCGGCAAGGGAAAATCCGGAAGCGGCGGACGGTTCTCCTGGAGCCAATTGGCGACTTCGCTTCGGAACTGTTGCAACTCTGCTGATTCTGCCTTTGGCATGGATGCCTCCTTGTCGGTAGCCCGAGCAGGCGAATGGCGCGGGCCGTTGTTGTTATGGTTGTTGCTGTGCGTTAGAGAGCCGCCTCACTATACCACTGGAGAGGCCAGCGGCGAGCCGAACGCGGAGCGCTGCTAGAGGGCCTGAACGGCCGCCAACACCTGCTCGACGTGTCCCTTGACCCGCACCTTTCGCCACGACTTTGCGAGTTTGCCCTCCGCGTCGATAAGAAAGGTGCTGCGCTCGATACCAAGCACCTTGCGCCCGTACATGTTTTTTTCCTTGATCACACCGAATTGTTTGCACAGGGTTTCATCGGGATCGCTGATGAGTTCGAACGGGAATTCCTGCTTGCTCTTGAACTTTTCGTGGGACGCAAGGCTGTCGCGGGACACGCCGAAGACCTCGGCACCCGCTGCCTGGAAGGCTGCATAGTGGTCGCGAAATTGTTGCCCCTCGGTGGTGCACCCAGGCGTTGCATCCCGCGGGTAGAAATAGAGCACCACCTTGCGGCCGCGCAGCGCATTGAGTTGAAAGGTTCGGTTGCCGGTTGCGGTGGCTGTGATGTCGGGCACAACCGCACCGATGCTGGGTTCGCTCATTGGGGGTGGTCCTGTGTTTGTGCTCCACAAAGCCTGTGCCTTGTGTGGTGCTGGTCTGGACAAGTCATGCTAAAGGAGCGTTGTCGGTGTTTTCCAGTGGCTGGGCGGCCACGGTGGCGCTGGCTTGTTTCGGCCCTCTGCGCTCATTACTATGGCGGGTTTCCCGCGCCATGGATCGCCCCATTTGGCGCACTGTAGACCGAGGTGAATGCACATGATCGCGGGCAGTCTCGTCGCGCTCGTCACCCCCATGGACACCGATGGTGATGTGGTTTGGGAAGAGCTCGAAGCACTCGTCGATTGGCACGTAGAGGAGGGCACCGATGGCATCGTTGCGGTGGGCACCACCGGTGAGTCCGCGACCCTGGGGTTCGACGAACACGTAGAGGTGATTCGCCGGACTGTGGACTTTGCCCGCGGGCGGATTCCCGTGATTGGTGGCACTGGAGCCAACAATACCCGTGAGGCGGTCGAGCTCACGGCGCGAGCGAAAGCCGTGGGTGTCGAATCCTGCCTGCTCGTCGTGCCGTACTACAACAAGCCCACCCAGGAAGGGCTGTACCAGCACTTTCGAACGGTTGCTGAGGCGGTTGCCATCCCGCAGCTGCTCTACAATGTGCCCGGGCGGACGATCACCGACCTGTTGCCAGAGACGGTCGCGCGACTGGCCGAGGTGGACGGCATCATTGGCATCAAGGAGGCCACCGGTCAGCTTGAGCGTTATCATGAGATTCGCCAGCGCTGCGGAGAGGATTTCGTGGTGTATTCCGGCGACGATGCAACAGCCATTGACTTGATCTTGAACGGCGCCCAAGGCACGGTCTCGGTCACCGCCAACGTGGCGCCGCGCGTGGTCGCCGAATCCTGCCGTCATGCCCGTGCGGGCGACATGGAACAGGCGCGCCGCCTGGATTCCGGCATTGCGCACCTGCACACCGATTTGTTCATGGAGTCGAGTCCAATTCCGGTCAAGTGGGCGCTGCACGAAATGGGCCGTATATCGCCGGGGATTCGCCTGCCCTTAACGCCTTTGTCCCCCGCGCTAAGACCCAAGCTGCAGGATTCACTGCGAAAAGCCGGAGTACTCTGACCCGTGGTCCGACTGCAATCGAGGGCGTTGGTTTGGGCGGGCTTGGTCGCGATCGCCCTGGTGCTGAGTGGCTGCGGGGGACTGTTCAGGGACCGCTATCCTGACTACCAATTGGAAGGTTCGGTCACGCCCATCCAGGTTCCTCAAGACCTGGATCAACCGATGAGCGAGCCCCTGATGCCGATTCCAGGGCCAATGGTCGGAAGTGAGGGTAAGGTTGGGGTCGAAGTACCAAGGCCCGAGCCCCTGCAGCTCGCGCAACACGATGAGCGTGCGAGTCTGCGTGACACCGGGGATGACCAGTGGCTCCTTGTTGCGGCATCCCCGGCAGAAGTGTGGCCGGAGCTGGTGACCCATTTGGAAGCACGCTCCATGAAGCTGACTCACCGGATGCCGGAGCGGGGTCTGTTGGAGACCGGCTGGTTGGACCGGAAGGACGGAGGAAGACAGCGATTTCGGCTTCGGGTTGAAGAAGGCATCCGCAACCGCACCACCGAAGTGCGCGTGTTGCAGCAGTCGGTGACTGGTCCAGTGAATGCCAGCCGCCTGCCATGGCCCCGAAGCTCAACAGACAAGGCACAGGAAACGGCTCTGTTGCAGGCATTGCGTGACGCCTTGGCTCAACCCCAGGCCGAAGGCGGGGCGTCGCAAGTGTCCCTGCGGGCACAGGCACTCAGCGGTACGCCGCGGTCGCGCTTGGCTTCGAATGAGCAGGGTGAGCCCGCCCTGTACCTGGCGGTGGAATACGCTCGGGCCTGGTCCGCGATCGAGGCGGCGATTGAGCGCCTGGACTGGCCGCTTGAGGACAAGGACCGCAGTGCCGCGCGGTTTTATTTGGTGGTCGATCAGGAGCCCGAGGGAAAGCCGGGCTTCTGGGCGCGCCTGTTCGGAGCCACAGAAGAGGACGCTGACGCGGGACGCGCCTACCAACTGCAATTGACGCCGGTTGAAGGTGGCATCGAGGTGTCCGTCGTCGCCGAGCCGGCCGATGCCCTCAACGCCGAGACCAAGCGGAGGCTGCTGAGCCAGATTCGCGAGAGCTTGCTGTAAATGCGTTTTGCCTGCCTGGGCAGCGGCAGCCGGGGCAATGCCACCCTGGTGGAAGAGGGCGGTACCCGGGTGCTGATCGACTGCGGGTTCTCGCTGCGTGAAACCACCAGACGCCTTGCGCGGCTTGACCTGACCCCGGATGACCTGACCGCTGTGCTCGTGACCCACGAGCACAGTGACCACGTGAATGGCGTGGCTCGACTGGCGATGCGCCATGGCCTGCCGGTCTACGCCACGGCGGGCACTGCCCGGGGTGGCGCACTGGAGGAGTTGGACTGGCGACTGGTTTGTTCCGGACAGTCATTTGGAGTGGCGGATCTACACATCGAGCCGGTTGCGGTGCCCCACGACGCCCTGGAGCCGTGCCAATATGTGTTCAGCAATGGCAACCGTAAGCTCGGGGTGTTGACGGACTGCGGATCGCACACGGATGCCATGCTCGACGCCTTCAGCGGCTGCCACGGCCTGGTGCTGGAGTGCAACCATGACCCTGCCATGCTGGCAGCAGGCCCATACCCGGCGGCGCTGCGACGCCGAGTGGGTGGCGCCGACGGGCACCTCAGCAACCAGGAGGCTGCGGAATTTCTGGCGACGATCGACCATGGCTGGCTGCAACACCTGGTCGCAGCGCACCTCAGCGAGACCAATAACCTGGCCCACCTGGCGCGGACTGCCCTGGCGGCGGTGATGAACTGCACCGAAGACCTGATCGACCTTGCAGACCAGGAGGTGGGCCTGTCCTGGCGCAGCTTGCACAACTGATCGGCAGTCCTATGAGGCCAGTGGGGGAAACGGTATAATTCGGCGCTTTTTACGCGCAGGCAATGCCCAAGTGGGGGAACGATGCAAAAACTGCATGAGCTGTATTCCGGGAAAGCAAAGTCCGTGTTCGAAACCGATGAGACGGATCGACTGATTCTGCTGTTCCGTGATGACACTTCTGCGTTTGACGGCAAGAAGGTTCAGCAGTTGGCCGGCAAGGGCAAAGTGAACAACCTGTTCAACGCTTTTGTCATGGAGAAGCTTGAAGAAGCGGGCATCCCCACGCACCTCGACCGCGTGCTCAATGACACTGAGACCCTGGTGAAGAGGCTGGACATGATCCCCGTCGAGTGTGTGGTACGCAACATCACCGCCGGAAGCATCTGTCGCCGCCTGGGTGTCCCGGAGGGCATGGAGTTGAACCCGCCGACCTTTGAGTTCTTTTTGAAGGACGATGAGCGGGGTGACCCGATGATCAACGAATTTCACATCCGTTCCTTCGGTTGGGCCGAGCCCGAGCATGTCGAAAAGATGAAGGCCTTGACCTTTGCCGTGAACGACGTACTAAAAGACCTGTTCCTGAGCGGCAACATGCTGCTCGTCGACTACAAGCTGGAATTCGGTGTGTACAAGGGGGAAGTCATCCTGGGTGACGAGTTCACCGCCGATGGCTGCCGCCTGTGGGACAAGGACACACGAGAAAAACTGGACAAAGACCGTTTTCGCCAGGATCTGGGCGATGTGGTCGAGTCCTACCATGAGGTGGCGCGGCGCCTGGGCGTCGACATCCACTGACCCCGTTCCGCACCAGCGCGTGCGGTCTAGGAGAGGTGCCGGAGCGGCCGAACGGGCCGGTTTCGAAAACCGGTGTACCCTTAACCGTACCGGGGGTTCGAATCCCCCTCCCTCCGCCACCGACCCCGA
>DHQM01000115.1:0-9670 GCA_002408105.1 Gammaproteobacteria bacterium UBA5338
TGGCGCACCCGAGAGGATTCGAACCTCTGACCTTTGGCTCCGGAGGCCAACGCTCTATCCAGCTGAGCTACGGGCGCGTGGGTTGCAGCGCGAGCGAGGCTGCTTGCGAGCCGCGAAAGTCTACGCCGCTTTGGTTGGATCGTCCACCGATCGGAGCAGGGCGCCCCAGTCCAGGTGCTGAATCGTTGGCGCTCTGGCGCTATACTAGCGCCCGCCTGCAAAGTGGGTGGCCGCCGCAGATGGGGCTCATGGGCATCCGCTTCCTTGATATGACCGACATGGGATCCATGCGATGAGTCGATTGTTCGTAGTTGTTGCTGCTTGGCTGGCGGTGGCGTGTGGTCTGCATGCAGCAGATGACCGCACGGCCCACCATCAATTTACCGAAGATGCCATTGCCGAACGCATTCAGCCTTTCGGCACGCTCTGCGTGGCTGGCGAAGACTGTGCCTCAGGGCAAACGACCGGCGGTGTGGCCATGGCCGGCGCCTCCCAGTCGCCTGAGCAAATCTACCAGACCAGCTGCTTCAGTTGTCATGGCACTGGCGCCGCCGGCGCGCCCAAACTGGGCGATGCCGCTGCTTGGGCGCCTCGGCTTGAAAAGGGCATGGACACCTTGGTCATGAATGCTGTCAACGGCATCAACGCCATGCCGCCCAAAGGGCTGTGCATGAGTTGCTCTGAGGAGGATATCCGGGCCACTGTCGAGTACATGGTGAACCAGTCAGAGTAGGCTTCGGCGCCGGTGCTGAACGAAAAGGGCGCTGCGGCGCCCTTTATTTTTGCTGGGCATTGCACAGGTTGGCCTGGCTCGGCAATACGGGCTAGGAGCTTTGCAGCAACTGCTTGAGCCCCGCGAGGGTGGCACGGCCCCGGGCCTGTTCGGCGGCTGGGTCCGAATGGCCCCGCCCCTGCCACTCCAGCAACTCAGTTGGCAGTTCCTCCAGGAACCTGCTGGGCGTGGTGGATAGGGTTTCGCCGAACCGTTTGCGGCTGCGTGCCAGGGTGCAGGTGAGCGTCTCCCGGGCGCGGGTGATGCCCACGTACGCCAAACGGCGCTCTTCCTCGATTTGGTCCGCGTCGATGCTTGAGCGGTGAGGCAACAATTCCTCCTCCATGCCCATCAAAAACACATGGGGAAATTCGAGGCCCTTGGCGGCATGCAGGGTCAGCAGTTGTACCCGGTTGTCGTCGGTCTCTTCGTTGCGCTGTTCCAACAGGTCCTGCAACAAGAGTTTACCCACCGCCTGTTCAAGGGCATCTTCGCTGTCATTGTTGTCGATCTGCTTGAGCAGCGCATCCAGGAGAAATTGCACATTGGCCATGCGGCGCTCGGCTGCTGCGGGCGAACTGCTGTTCTTTTCGAGCCAGTCGGCGTACTCGATATCGTCCACGAGTTGGCGCAGCGCTGTGCGGGGGTCGCCGCTAAGCACCCGCCTGGCGGTCTCGGTGATGAAGCTGGCAAATGCCCGCAGTCGCTCGGCCCCCCGCGCCGCAACACGGGTGTCGAGCCCCAATTCCCCACAGGCGGCCATCATGCTGACCCGGCGGTCCGAGGCGTACTCGGCCAATGCGCGCAGCGTGTTGGCGCCGATCTCGCGTCGCGGGACATTAACCACCCGCAGGAACGCCGTGTCGTCGTCGGGGTTCACCATCAGCTTGAGGTAACCGAGCAGGTCGCGCACTTCGCCGCGTGCGAAAAACGAAGTGCCGCCGCTGACCTTGTAGGGCACCTGGTAGTGTTGGAGCTTGAGCTCCAGCAAGCGGGACTGGTGGTTGCCTCGGTAGAGCACGGCAAAATCGGAGTAGGCGTTGCGCTTGCGCAGACAGAGGTCAACGATCGAGGTGGCGATCCGCTCGGCTTCGTCTTCCTCGTTGGCGGTCTCCCACACCCGGATCGGTTCGCCTGGCCCCAGTTCGCTCCAGAGCTTCTTCTCGAACAGGTGGGGGTTGGTGGAAATCAGTTGGTTGGCGGCGCGCAGGATGGTCCCGGTCGAACGGTAATTCTGCTCGAGCATGATCACTTTCAGGCGCGGGTAGTCGCGCTGCAGCTCGCCGAGGTTCTCTGGGCGAGCACCGCGCCAGGCGTAGATGGATTGGTCATCGTCCCCCACCACGGTCAGTGCACCGCGGGCGCCAACGAGCAGGCGCACCAGGGCGTACTGGCTGGCATTGGTGTCCTGGTATTCATCCACCAGCAAGTAGTGGATGCGGTTCTGCCAGCGCTCGAGTGCGGCCGCATCGGAGCGCAGCAGTTCGACCGGCAAGCGGATCAGGTCGTCGAAGTCGACCGCATTGTATGCCGTGAGACTTTCTTGGTAGCGCTGGTACGCCACGGCCATGGTCACCTCCAGCGGACGCTCGGCGAGGCGCAGGGCTTCGTCCGGACTGACCAGCTCGCTTTTCCAGGTCGAAATCTGGTGCCGAATCAGGCCCAGTTGCTCGCCGGCCTCATCACCCGCCCGGTGCAGAATTTCCTTTATTACCCCCGTCACGTCGGTTTCGTCAAAGATGGAAAACCCGGGCCGCAGCCCCAGTGCGGACAGCTCCCGACGGATGATCCTGAGCCCCAGGGTGTGGAAGGTGGAGACTTGCAGGCCGCTTCCGGCCGGTCCAAGGAGGCGAGTCACCCGGCCTTTCATCTCGCGCGCGGCCTTGTTGGTGAAGGTGACCGCGGCGACCTGGCGTGCAGCGTAGCCGCATTCGCTCACGAGGTAGGCGATTTTGCGTGTGATGACGCTGGTCTTGCCCGATCCGGCGCCTGCCAGGACCAGGAGCGGGCCATCAATGTAGAGAACCGCGGCTTGTTGTTGCGGGTTGAGCGACTGCACGGCTACACCGAGGACTGCAGGAAGGGATCGTGTGTCCCGATTGTACCAGTCTCGGGGCTGCGCCCTGCCCAATGGAACCAACGCCGCCTGGCCTCGCCAAGCGGCTCGGTCGGTTCGCCCCAAGCGGCCTACAGCGGGTGCAGGCGCACCGGCATCTGGGTATAGCCGCGAATCAGCGAAGAGAAAGTGCGCTCGGGCTCCCCCACCACTTCCACGAAGGAAAACCGTTTCAGGACTTCTTCCCACGTGACCCGCAGCTGCATTTCGGCGAGCCGGTTGCCCATGCAGCGGTGGATGCCGAAACCGAAGGACAGGTGCTGGCGCGGGCGCTCGCGGTCGATGATGAAGGCATCGGCATTGTCGATGGCTTCTTCGTCGCGGTTTCCGGACACATACCACAGCATGACTTTCTCACCCTTGCGGATGTGCTTGCCTGCGAGGATGGTGTCCTGGGTGGCGGTGCGGCGCATGGCGACCACGGGGGTTTGATAGCGGATGATTTCCGACACCATGCTTGGAATCAGTCCGTGGTCGGCGCGAAGTTTGTCGTATTCCGAGGGGTTTTGGTTGAGGAACAGCACCCCGCCAGAGAGCGAGTTCCTCGTGGTGTCGTTGCCGCCCACGATCAGCAGAATGAGGTTGCCAAGGTACTCCATGGAGGACATGTTCTGCGTGGCGGGGTTGTGGGCCAGCATGGAAATGAAATCGTTGCCGGGCGCACCTGCGGCGCGCTCTTTCCACACCCCCAGGAAGTACTGCATGCACTCTTGAATGGCCGCGAACTGTTCCTCGCGGGTGGCGACCACCGCGGTCGGCCCAGGAATTGCGGTGGTGGCGTCAGACCAGAAGGTGAGCCGCCGGCGGTCTTCGAACGGAAAGTCAAACAAGGTGGCGAGCATTTGGGTGGTGAGCTCAACCGACACCCGGTCGACCCAGTTGAAGGTTTCACCCACGGGCAGTTCATCGAGAATGCGACTGATGCGCTCCCGGATCAGCGGCTCCAGTTTGGCAAGGTTGCGAGGCGCAACGGCCGGCTGCACGGCTTTACGCTGGTCGTCGTGCCGCGGCGGATCCATGGCAATGAAGGTCTCAATGGGGAGGTCTTCGGGGTTGTCCTGCAGGGTGATTGCCGGCTCCGATGAAAAAATTTCGGGCGCTGCCTCCACCTCCATGATGTGCTTGTACTTGGTGACCGACCAGTAGGGTCCGAATGGCGAGGCCTTGCAGTAATTGACAGGGTCCTCGGCTCGCAGCCGCGCGAAGTAGGGCCAGATGCCATCGGTCCAGTAGAGCCAGGGATGGGAAACGTCGAACTCGTCCAGAGGGACGTCTGCCGGATCTCGGCCGCGCAGTTGTGGAATGGCTGGTGCTGACATGGTGTAAGTCCTTCCTTGTGAAGATCCAAATGCTGGATCGGTGCCTGGAAAAATAGTGCAGTCAAGCGGGTCCCGCGTATGTGGTCCGCAGCGGCGCTGTGCTCAGCCGCGCAGGCATACTACCGAAAACGCTGCAGGTCTCAAGCCAATCTGCGCTGGACTCGCGCGGGCTCACTGGGCTGTCCGGTCGAGGCCGCGGTAGCCGATGGCCTCAAGCAGGTGCGTCGGGCCGATCGCTTCCTGCCCAGCCAGGTCCGCGACCGTGCGGGCCACTTTGAGCACCCGGTGAAACCCCCGAGCAGAAAGCCCCATTTGGGTCGCGGTTTGGGCAAACTTGTTGCGGTCGCCACTGGACAGCGCAGCGTCCTGCTCCAGCTCAGTCACGCTGAGATGAGCGTTGGGGTGGCCACGGCGCTGCAACTGCCGATCGCGCGCAGCAATCACCCGCGCTCGGACCGCGGCGCTTGTTTCTGCCTCCTGGGGCTTGGCCAGGGCGGCAGCGTTTAACGGACGCACTTGGATGTGGAGGTCGATGCGGTCGAGCAGCGGTCCCGATACACGATTCCGGTAGCGCCGAGCCTGGTCCGGTGTGCAGCGACAGCGACCGTCCGGTTCTCCCGAGTGGCCGCAGGGGCAGGGGTTCATCGCGGCGATCAGTTGAAAACGTGCCGGAAAATGAATGTGCTGGCGAGCGCGCGAGATGGCGATCTCGCCTGTTTCCAGCGGCGCGCGCAGCACCTCCAGCACGCGGCTCGGAAACTCCGGCAGTTCGTCGAGAAACAACACGCCGTGGTGCGCCAGAGAAATTTCTCCCGGGCGCGGGTTCGATCCGCCACCGACGAGTGCAACCGCGGATGCGGTGTGGTGAGGGGCGCGAAAGGGCCGGCTGGGCCAATGGGTGACCGGAGTTCCCGTGAGTGACTGAATGGCCGCCACCTCCAGAGCATCCTCAGCGCACAACGGGGGCAACAGGCCCGGCATTCGCATTGCGAGCATGCTTTTGCCGGCGCCCGGTGGGCCCGTGAACAGGAGGTTGTGGCCCCCTGCGGCAGCGATCTCCAAGGCGCGCCGTGCCTGGTGCTGACCGCGTACTTCCCGCAGGTCAGGTCCTGGCTGCTCGGCCTGTGGCGCAGCTGGCGTGGCCTTTTGAAGCGGCGCCATCCCACTTAAGTGAGCGCACACTTCAAGCAGGTTATCGGCGACGTACACCCGCGCATCCGGGACCAGCGCAGCCTCGCTGGCATTGGCCCGCGGGACCACCACCGCAACCCCGCGTCGGGTGGCCGCGAGCACTGCGGCGAGCAGCCCCGGCGTCTGGCGCAGCGCACCGCCCAGCGAGAGTTCGCCGTACAGTTCAAGGCCCTGCAGGGCGCGGGCATCGACCTGGCCCGATGCAGCCAGGATGCCGATGGCGATGGCGAGGTCATAGCGGCCACCTTCCTTGGGCAGGTCCGCGGGGGCCAGGTTGATGGTGATGCGGCGGGCGGGGGATTCGAACTGACAGTTTTGCAGGGCGCTGCGAACCCGCTCCTTGCTCTCGCGCACGGCCGCTTCGGGCAACCCGACAATCGACAGTGCCGGCAGGCCACCAGCCAGGTGTGCTTCTACATGCACCTCTGGGGCGTTGATGCCGAGTTGGGCGCGGGTATGGACAGTCGCGAGTGCCATGGCTTCCTTGTGGGCGAGGCGGCATCCTGTCCGCCGGAGTTGCAGGTCACATCCAGTCGGTGAGCAGAAATCCGAGGCTGAGTCGGTGGCTCAGGTGGTCGTAGTCGATCAGCCCGTCGCCATAGCCGTAAAAGTACTGAACGTAGCCTTTGAACGCGCCGCCGAGCGGAAAGCTCCAGTCCAGCTGGGTTGCTCCACCAGCGGTTCCGGGGTCGAAGTTGGTGCGGTACATGGCCGCAAAGGTGTGGGCGTTGTGTTTGAAATACCCCCAAACTTCACCACGACCGACTCGGTCACTGATGTCCGGGTTGTCGTCGTCCTTGTCGTCCTCAGGAATTCGCCACCAGGCCTTGAACTCAATGGCGCGGTTCGCTTCACGGTCCCAAAGTGTGCTGAGCACGACCCGGTTCCAACTGCGTGAGCGGGGATCTGAACGGCCGTTCGACTGGTGATTGAGCGCGAGCGTGACCAAGCGGCTGTTGAAGCCCGCGAGGGAAAAGCCTGTGCGGTAGGCGTAAATGACTTCGGGCTCGTAAACGGTTTCGCGAAAGGGCGCGGAAAACTCGGTGTTATAGGCCTGCCAATAGGACACCTGGGTGTATCCCAACCACAGGTCGCCCCGATCGGAGAGCAGGTCGGGCCAGACCTTGGTTTTGGCGCTGATCTGGAACTTCACCTCAAACGAATCGAGCGCATCTTTGGGGAGGCCGGTGTAGACGTCCTTATGGATCCGGTCCTGGTAGGAGGCCACCAGCAAGTAATTGGGCTTGTAGCTGGTGATGACGAAGGGCCCGCGGTCGGTCTGTGCTTCCAACTCCCAGCGCTCAGCCAAGGGGGTCGGTGGTGCGCTGGGCGGCTTGAGCGTGGTTCGGCGCAACCCCTCGGCTTTGGGGTCGTCCGCAACCACCTCGGTTGGGGTGCGCCCAGACACCGTGTCATAGCACTCCAGTCGGGATTTCGCGTCCTCAAGGGTGCGGCAGCCGGCAACGGCCTCGGCGTCTGGTCGAGGGGGCGACGCGGCCGACGCCGGCGTGGCCAAGTGGCACAGGCAGAGGATGGCGCCTGCACACAAGCCTCCCTTTGTCGGAAACCTGCGCGCCGCGCGGACCGGTTCGCTGGGGGGGCTAGGGCTGGCGCGCATGGAGTTGGCGTTCGAGTTCTGCGACGCTGAGCTCAAGGGCCTCTACCCGCTCGCGTGTGCGCCTGAGCACCCGGACTTGGGCATCGAACTCTTCCCGGCTGACCAGATCGAGCCGGGCGATCAGGGCTTCGAGTGTCAGGCCGACCTGCGACTCGAACCCTTCCAGGGCGTTCTCGGCTGATCCGGGCACCAACGCTGCAAGGCGAGCTCGCAGGGATTGCAAGGCATCTTCCGGGCGCATGCAGGCGGGACCTCCCAGAGGGCGAATGTACAAGGCATGGGCAGCGGCGAGCTTACCACAGCCCTCTTAAGGCGCCGCCGTCGATTTGCAGGTTTGCGCCGCTGATGTACCCCGCGATTGGAGAGAGCAGGAAGACCGCCGCTCGTGCGAATTCATCCGCTTGGCCGAGACGCCCGAGCGGGATCTGTGCGCAGACGTGCTCCTGCACGGCTTCAACCGAGGTGCCCATGGCCTGTGCCATTTGCCCGTGCAGTGCGCGCAGACGGTCGGTCTCAATGGTCCCTGGGATGAGGTTGTTGACGCGGATGCCTTCGCTGCCGAGGGTCCGAGACAGGCTCTTGACCAGCGCGACGACCCCTGAACGCATGACATTGGAAAGCAGTAAGGCATCGATGGGTTCGCGCGCCGCGCTTGAGGTGATGGTTAGGACAGCGCCTTGGCTGCGGGCAAGTGCCGGGCGAGCCGCGCGAATCAGGCGCACGGCGCTCAGCAGGTTGAGCTCGAAGGCGGCCTGCCAGTCGGCGTCTTCAAATTCGTCGAATCCGCCAGCGGGCGGCCCACCGGCATTCACGACCAGACCATCAAGGCGTCCAAAGCGCTCGATACAGGCCTCGGTCCATGCTGCCACTGCGGCACCGTCGCGGACATCAAGCGCGGTGGCCATCACCTCAGCTCCCCGGTCGCGGATGCGTTGGGCGGCGGCGTCGATTGCGTCAGGGTCCCGACTGCAGATGCACAGACGCGCACCTTCGGCTGCGGCTTGCTCGGCGATGGCGTAGCCAAGCCCCTGACTTGCGGCCGCGACTTGAATTACCTTGTCTGTCAGGTCCAGTTGCATGCGGGCTCTCCGGTGGGTGTTGGCCGGGTGGCGCAGGCGCGCCACGCGCAGATCCCTCATACCTTGCCCGGCCCCGGCGCGCAACTGCTCCAGAGTGGGTTACACCGCGAGGTGGCGTTGCACCAGCTCGTCGGTCAACTCGGTGGAAATGGCGGGGTCTACGTTCGCTCCCCGCTCGACGATGCAGAAGCGATCGGCAACCTTGCGCGCGAACGCCAGTTTCTGTTCGACAAGCAGCACGCCCATGCCGAAATTCTGTTTCAACTCGGTGATGACTTCGCCGATCTGGTCGACGATGTTGGGCTGGATGCCTTCGGTTGGCTCGTCGAGAATCAACAGCTTCGGATCCAGGACCAGGGCGCGGCCAATGGCCAGTTGCTGCTGCTGCCCCCCTGAAAGGTCTCCCCCGCGTCGGTGCAGCATCTCGCGCAGCACCGGGAACAGGGCCCAGACCAGATCGGGAATTTTCTTTGCACGCCCTGCACCGAGTGGCACCAGCAAGTTTTCTTGTACGCTGAGCTGGGGGAAGATCATGCGGCCTTGGGGCACATAGCCGATTCCGGCACGCGCACGGTACTCGGCCGACTTCCCGATCAACGACTCCCCTTCGAACAGAACTTCACCCGATCGCACCGGCACCAGCCCCATGATCGCTTTGAGTAGGCTCGTTTTGCCGACGCCATTGCGGCCCATCACGCAGGTGCATTGACCCGCCTCGGCGGTCAGGCTCAGGTCCCAGAGAATATGGCTTTGATCGTAGTACTGATTGAGGTCTCGAATCTGCAGCATGGCTACTCTCCCAGATAGACTTCAATCACACGGGGATCCTGCTGCACGCTGTTCATGCTGCCTTCAGACAATACCTGGCCCTGATGGAGAACCGTGACCCGCCCCTGAGCGATGGAACGCACAAAGGCCATGTCGTGCTCCACCACCACCACCGACTGTTCGCCGGCCAATTGCGTGAGCAGTTCCGCAGTGCGCTCGACCTCCTGTGGCGTCATTCCGGCAACCGGCTCGTCCACCAGCATGACTTCCGGCTTCTGCGCCAGCAGCATCCCGATCTCCAACCATTGTTTCTGTCCATGAGAGAGTGACCCGGCAAGCAGGTTGTGCTGTTCGTGCAACCGAACGGTTTCGAGAACCGCATCGACTTGGTCTCGTTCTTCACCGCTCAAGCGGTGAAACAGGGCTTGAAACACGTTGCGGTGACCTGCCAACGCCAGGTTGAGGTTGTCCCGGACGGTGAGGCTCTCAATGCAGCTCGGCTTCTGGAACTTTCGACCAATGCCCAGGTTTGCGATCTCGGCTTCATCGTGCTGTGTGAGGTCGATGTGGCTGCGGTAGAGGACTTCGCCACTGTCCGGCCGGGTCATCCCGGTGATGACGTCCATCATGGTCGATTTGCCCGCACCATTCGGGCCGATGATAGCCCGCAGCTCGCCCGGTTCGATGTAGAGGGACAGGTTATTCAGTGCTTTGAAGCCATCAAAACTGACCGACACACCGTTGAGGTAGAGCACCGTGTCTTGCAAGGTGGGTTGAGAACTAACCATGGCGTTCTTCTCCGCCGCC
>DHQM01000115.1:9966-10144 GCA_002408105.1 Gammaproteobacteria bacterium UBA5338
GCGGGGTCGGCAGTCGACGGTGCCAGCGTCCGCTTGCGTCCAAAATAGTCGGCGATGTCCCGCAGGCTTCCGGCGACGCCGCGGGGGAAGAACAGCGTGGAAACGACAAACAGGCCGCCGAGCATGTACAGCCCACCGTCGACTGCCGACCCCGCCGGCGGCGGAGAAGAACGCCATG
>DHQM01000112.1 GCA_002408105.1 Gammaproteobacteria bacterium UBA5338
CGACGCTCTTCCGATTCGATCAGCAGAGCCGGGCACAACTCAGCGGCGTATACCATTGGTGGCGCGCCGGTGGCAGTGGTGACCTGGCCGACTATGGGACCTTGTCCGAGCAGAGCCCGAATTGGGGGCGGGTCACCAGTACAGTCGACAACTGCCTTGGCACCGAGTGCCCTCAAGTGGACGCTTGCCCCCTGCTCGAAGCGCGGCGCAGGGCCATGCAGGCCGACATCATCGTGGTCAACCACCACCTGCTGTTTGCCGATCGGGTGCTGAAGGACGACGGGGTTGGTGAACTGTTGCCCGAGGTCGAGGCGATCGTGGTCGACGAGGCGCACCAGCTGCGCGACGTCGCAACCCAGTTTTTCGGTGTGCGGATCTCCAGCCGGCAATTGAGTGACCTGTGCCGGGACAGCATTCATGCGATGCAGGTGGACGCCGCGGATGACTTGGTTCTGGGTGAGGCTGCAGACGCCCTTGCGGGAGCTGTTGTGCAGCTTTCCGGGTGCCTGGGGGCAGGTGGGGGCCGCATCCCGTGGCGGCAGTGGTGCCGCGACTCCGGCGGCCAGGCCGCGGCGCAGCGTATGCTGCTGGCACTTGAGCAGGTGGAGCAGAGGCTCCAGGTCGCGGCGCCCCGCAGCCGCGACCTGGAGCGTTGCGCCGAGCGCGCGGCGGCGGTTCTTGCCGGTTTGCGTGGTCTGCTTGACGAAGACCCAGGGGTCGAGCAAGGGCCATCCGTTCGTTGGTGGGAAACCACCACGCGTGGATTCGTGCTGCACAGCACACCGGTGTCCGTTGCCGAGCCGGTCAGTCAGGCAATGGCCGAGTACGAGGCTGCCTGGGTGCTGACCTCCGCTACCCTCACGGTCGCCGGTGGTTTCGATGCGTTTCTGGCTGACCTGGGACTGCCGAGGGGGTGCCGAACAGCCCAGCTCGAAAGCCCCTTTGATTACCCACGCCAAGCCTTGGCATACCTGCCGCCCGGCATGCCCGAGCCACGGGACGCCGCGTACACCGAGGTGCTCTTGGCGCACGTGATGCCCCTGATCGAGGCCAGTGACGGTGGTGCGTTTCTGCTGTTCACGAGCCACAAGGCGCTGCGCATCGCCGCGGCCTGGCTGCGGGCGCACTCGGATCGGCCGCTGCTGGTCCAGGGGGAGCTTAGCCGGGAGGCCATGGTGGAGGGGTTTCGAGCGTCTCCGAACGGGTTGTTGCTTGGCAGTTCCAGCTTCTGGCAGGGGATTGATGTGGCAGGGGATCAGCTGCGCCTGGTGGTGATCGACAAGCTTCCATTCGCAAGCCCCGATGACCCGGTCACCGAGGCGCGGGTCGAAGCCTTGCGCCAAGGCGGTGGCAATCCATTTCGTGAACTGCAGATTCCCCAAGCCGTGGTCGCACTCAAGCAAGGAGTGGGCCGACTCATCCGCACCACCGCAGACCGCGGCCTGTTGGTTCTGGGTGACCCTCGCCTGAACAGCAAGGCCTACGGGAAGGTATTTCTGGCGTCGTTGCCGCCCTTTCCCCGCACCAGCGACCCCGATCGTGCTCTGGCATTTGCCCATGCCCTGGCCAGCCCCCCCGAGTCCGTGGCATTGGCTTGATGGTGAACCTGCTCGCCCTGGACACCTCGGATGACGCCTGCTCGCTTGCGTTGTCCTTTGGCGGGCGGCGCTGGGTGGACCACCAGGTCGTGCCTCGTGGCATCAACCGCGTGCTCTTGGCCGGGGTCGAAGGCCTGCTCGCACAAGCAGGCGTGCGGCTTGGCGACTTGGATGGGATTGCGTTCGGAGCCGGCCCTGGCTCGTTTACTGGGCTGCGGATCGCTTGTGGGGTGGTACAGGGCCTGGCCTTCGGTGCAGGCCTTGGCGTGCTTCCCGTCAGCACCCTGGAGGTGCTCGCCTTGGGCGCGGCCCGGCGCACCGGTGCCCGGCGTTCGTTGGTCGCGGTGGATGCGCGCATGAACGAGATCTACTGGGGTGCCTATCGGATCGATTCCGATGAAGTTTTTTCCGTGCACCCCCCCTGGGTGGGTTCGCCTGCGGGGGTGCCTGTTGTGGATGCGGAGGACGACTGGTTTGGCGTGGGCAGCGGCTGGCGCAATCCGACTTTCATTGAAGGTGCCTTGGGGTTCCCCGTGGCCCACACTGATCCCGACGCCCTGCCGGAGGCCGTTGACCTGCTGGAATTGGCGCAGCGCCGGTTGACCCAGGGGCGAGCGCACTGGCTCGATCCCGAGGCTGCGCAACCCGTTTATTTGCGGGATCAAATCGCATGGCGCAAGCGCCATGAACGGACCCAGGGCTGACCCGGTCCACACAGCAGTACGAGGAGACACCCTTTGAGTTGGTTTCAAGTGGTCCTGTTGGCGCTGGTACAGGGCGTCACCGAGTTCCTGCCCATTTCCAGCTCCGGGCACCTGATCATTCCCGCTGCCGTTTTCGGGTGGGAGGACCAGGGCCTGGCCTTCGATGTGGCGGTGCACGCGGGGTCCTTGGGGGCCGTGCTGCTGTATTTTCGCAGCGACCTGCAGGCCCTTTTCCGTGGCTGGATCGGCTCGCTGATCGGACATGCAAGCGACGAGGGTCGATTGGCCTGGGCGGTGGTCATCGCCACCATTCCCGCCGGCCTATGTGGCCTGTTGTTGGATGGCTGGATTGAGACGAACCTGCGGTCACTGGCGGTCATTGGATGCGCCAGCATCGGGTTCGGCTTGCTGCTGGCCTGGAGCGACCGCGCACCCCAGTCGCGCAGCGAGCTCGGTGCGCTGCGCTGGCGGGACGCAATTTGGGTGGGGTGTGCCCAGGCCCTGGCGCTGATTCCGGGGACGTCTCGCTCGGGGATCACCATGACCGCCGGGCGAGCGCTCGGGTTCGACCGTGCAACCGCTGCGCGGTTTTCGTTCTTGCTGTCGATTCCGCTGATTTTGGCTGCCGGTATGCTGAAAGGGTTGGACCTGTGGCAGAGTCCACAGCCTGGCGTGTGGGGCCAGGCTGTGGTTGGCGCCTTGGTGGCCGGCGTGAGCGCCTACCTATGCATCCACTGGTTCTTGCGGCTGGTGGACCGAATTGGATTCATGCCCTTCGTGCTGTACCGCGTGGTGCTCGGCGCGCTGCTCCTGGGGCTGGCCTTCGGCCAGTGACAGGGTCAGCCCAGCCGGCGCGGAATGCCGGCGCGCACGTACACGTCGAATCGCACTGCTCCTGCATCAATGCAGTGGCTGGGTGTGGGCCCCTCCAGC
>DHQM01000210.1 GCA_002408105.1 Gammaproteobacteria bacterium UBA5338
GTGTTGCCACCAGTCAGCTGGAGATGCAGCAGAATGCGGCGCTGACGCAGTGGCCACTGGACAAGGTCGATGAGCACCTGAAACGAATCATGGCCGACATCCACCGTCGCGCCAGCGACACGGCCGCGGAGTTCGGCGCACCGGGAAACCTCGTCATGGGTGCCAACATCGCCGCCTTCCGCCGCGTGGCGGATGCGATGATCGACCAGGGTGTGATCTGAGCGCCGGAAAAGCCCGGGCCATTGCGTTCCCGCAAAGGTTGAGTACCATGGCCCCATGAGTGTCCGTTTCACAAGCTCGATCATCTTCTCCTCCGGGACCGCTCCCATCGCGTGCCCGGCTACCGCCGTGCTCACAGCAGGCGGCTGAGGTCCTTTGGCGGCCTCTGCCGCCACCCACTGCAAAAAACCCGATTTGTTCTCCTGAACGTGAGGAACACGACCGTGATCCACTCTCGCTCCGTGCTGGTGGGCGAGCGGGACTTTGCCCGCTTGCAGACGCTGATCAGAAAGTCCGACGCCGCTGCCGTGGAACTGCTCTACGACGAGCTCGATGCGGCCACCGTGGTGCCCGAGGTGGCCCGAGGGGCAGGCTACATGCTGGGCGCGGCAGGTGGCGCTGTGGTGACAGGTGTGCTGAATGCTGCGGGGGTGCCTGTACCGTTGCCAGTAGGCATGGCGGCGGGCGGCACGGCGGGGGATCAGGCGGTGAAGTACCTGACGGAGCCGGTGGTGGAACTGGCCACGGGGCTCAAGGTGCCCGATTCGCGGCCCCTGGGACAGCGGGTAAAGGAAGGCGCGATTGATCTGGCCGCCACGCTGGGATTCGGCTTCGGGGGCGAACTGAGCGGGGTGGCCCTGCGCCGGGTGGTGCGGGCCCCCTACAACATGGAGAAGAAGGCCATTCTGCGGGCGGCCCCGCCGGGCAGCGGTCGGCCGGGGGTGATCAAGGACCTGGAGGCGATGGCCCTGGAGCAGGGGGTGTCGCCGGACGTGGCGGTGGGCGGGGCACTGCCCCTGGCCACGCGCAGCGAGACCGTGCGCGGATTCTTCAAGGCCGCAACCCTGCACCCCAAGAGCGCGGAGACGGTGGGCGAGTCCCTGGAGCGCACCCTGCGCGTGATTCAGGGGGATTTTGACCAGGTGAAGGGCCTGACGGGCTCGCGCACGGTGTCCAAGGCCACGGCCGGGGCGCGGATTCAGGAGGGGTTGCGCGACTACGCCACGCAGACGGCCAAGCGCCAGACCATGCTGGAGGACGAACTGCTGGGCGCCCTGGGGCCCAAGCGGCCCACGGGCATGGACAACACCATCGCGCTGATTCGCGCAGAGTTGGAAAAGCTGCCGCCGGGCACCAAGGGCGGTGGCGGCATCGTGCCAGAGGACTATCTCGATCTGATCAAGACCATTGAGGCGAATGGCGGCAACCTGCCCTTCGACTACGTGCGGGCCTTGCGGGAAGGCATCGGCGAGGGCACCAGCGGCGGGCTGATTGCCCCCACCGGCAAAAAAACCAAGTGGTACGATCCCCTCTATGGCGCCCTGACCCGGGACATGGAAGCCGCGGTGGAGCAGGCCGGGCCGAAGGCGCAGAAAATCTGGGGGCAGGCCCAGAGCAACTGGGCCCAGCGGGAAACGCGCCTGGAGTTGCTGCGCAACGTGGCCAATGCCCAGCAGACCCATGAGGCCTTCAACCGGGCGGTGGCCGGGGCGGCGGACGGGCCGGGCCGTCTGATTGCGCTGAAGGCCAGCGTGCCCCAGCAAAGCTGGAACGACCTGGTGGCGGTGAAGCTCTACGACATGGCCACGGTGAGCCGGGGCGTGGACATGGGGGACGAAACGGTGCGCCAGTTCTCGCCCACGCGCTTCATCGGCAACTACGTGCAGATGGACAATGCCAGCAAGGACGTGCTGTTCGGCAGCGCGGGCAGCAGCAAGCTGCGGCAGAGCCTGGACCGCCTGGCGCGGGTGACGGCGGCCCTGCGGGAAAGCAAGGCGGCGGGTTCCGGGCGGATCGGGGCCAGCGGCACGCCCCAGGGCAACCTGTATCTGGACATGCTGGGCGATGACGGCCTGACCAATGTGCTCACCGGCGGCAAGGCGAGCATGGCGCGGGCCACGCTGCGCTTTCTGAACCCCCTGAACCGGGCCCGGCGGGCCAACCGTCAGGCGCTGCTGATGACCGACCCGGACTTCGTGCGCTGGTTGGCCGATGGGGGCACCAAGCCCCCGACGCCTCGCACGGCGCTGGAACACATCAACCGGCTGGGCGCGGTGGCCACGGGCAAGACGCCGGCGGTGCGCAACGCCATTCGCGGCTACGTGGAGGAATGGCAGGCGGCCCTGGGCGAAGCGGGCCAGGCCCCGGCCGAGCCCACGCCGGAGCGCACCACCAACGCGAGCATCTGACACCCACGGCCAGGGAGGGCCGTTTTCCACACACGCGGCGCCGACAGGCAGTGCACCAGGCCACGGCACCGGTTTGATCACGGCTGAGCGCAAGGACGCGCGAGAAAAACCATGACGAACAAGTACCAGAGCCCGATCGGGCACGGGATGCAGTTTTTCGATGCCAACGGGGATCCGTTGAGCGGCGGCAAGCTGTACACCTACCAGGCCGGCACGACCACCGCCAAGGCCACGTACAAGGACAATGCGGGGGCGGCGAGCCACACCAATCCCGTTGTGCTGGGGGCGGACGGCTTCGTGCCCGGCGGCGCCCTGTGGCTGGACACGGACGTGGCCTACAAGTTCACGTTGAAGAGCGCTGACGACGCGATCACGTACTTCACCGTGGACAACGTGGCGGGCCTGGCGGACAAGGCCTACGTGGATTCCCTGGCGCAGGACGAGTGGATCAGCGGGCCCACGCCGACCTTCATCGACGCCACCAGCTTCAGCGTGAGCGGGGACCAGACCACGGCCCTGCACGCGGGCCGGGCCATCAAGCTGACGGACAGCAGCACGCTCTATGGCGTGATCACGGCGGCCAGCTACAGCGCCGGGCCGGGCCTGACCACCGTCACGGTGCTGATCAACGACGGCACGGACCTGTCGGGCAGCCTGTCGGCCATCGCGTACGGGTTCCAGAGCGCCACGGAAAACCAG
>DHQM01000114.1 GCA_002408105.1 Gammaproteobacteria bacterium UBA5338
GATGGCTGCCTGATGGAAGGCATCAGCCACGAGGCGGCCTCGCTGGCCGGTCATCTGAAGCTCAACAAGCTGATCGTGCTGTTCGACGACAACCGCATCTCGATCGACGGCGACACCTCGACGAACGACGCCTGTGTGCTCGCGGCGACAGGCCAGGTGGATTGCCCGACCCTGGTTGACCCGGCCGCGCCAGTGTCTCAGGCATTCAGCGCGGCGCTTCGAGAGGTTTGCGGTGGCTTGGCCGAGCGCATTGTGCGCGATGGGGAAGGCGCCACCAAACTCATTCGAATTCAGGTCGTTGGCGCGGCCGACGCTGATGAAGCGCTGCGGGTCGCCTATACGGTGGCGCATTCCCCCTTGGTGAAAACCGCCTGTTTTGCCGGAGACCCGAACTGGGGGCGGATCTTGGCTGCAGTCGGGCGTTCCGGGATTTCACGGCTGGATCTGAGCGCGGTGCGCATCCACCTCGACGATGTGCTCATTGTTTCGCAGGGTGCGCGTGCGCCGAGTTACCAAGAAGGGGCCGGGGCGCGGGTGATGGCGGGCAGCGAGATCCCAATCACCATCGATCTTGGCCGTGGCACCCACAGTGAGGCGGTTCTGACCACCGACCTTTCCTACGAGTATGTGCGCATCAATGCGGAGTACCGCACCTAGCGTGGCGATTGGGGTCTCGGCTGGGGTGCGCACGCATGCTGGGCGATGCTGAAGTTCGCGTCGCTGTGGCGGTGGTGCGCCGCGTTCGCCGGTGCGCACCCTCCGAGGTCCCAGTACGCGAGGTGCTGCTCAGCTGCCGACCGGCCGGTAAAAGCCATGCCGGGCTCTGGGAGTTTCCAGGCGGAAAAATTGAACCCGGTGAAGGCATCGAAGCGGCCTTGAAGCGCGAGCTGGGCGAAGAACTCGGCATCGAAGTGCAGGTTGGTCAATCGCTGATCGAGCTCCCACATCGCTACCCGAATGGGGCCGTTCGGCTGTTCGTGCGCGAAGTACTGACCTTTTCCGGCGACCCCCGTCCACTGGAAGGCCAGCGGTTGCGCTGGATACCTGAAAACGCACTTGCGTCCATGGACTTGCTGCCCGCGAACGCAGCCATTGTGGCGGCACTGCGTTTGCCGGGGCAGGTGCTCATCACTCCACGGGTGGAGGCAGTCGATGGCCTTGAGCGGGGCATCCAGCGCGCCTTCGACCGCGGCGTTCGGCTGGTTGTGCTGCGCCAGCCCGGCCTCCCGCCAGCTGAACTGCAACAATGGTGCGCGGCACTCGGCCGAGCGTGTCGCCGCGAACGGGCAAAGGTACTGCTTCACGGTGACCCCGATGCACTTGAACTATCCAGTGCTGACGGGATCCATTGCCCGGCCGGCGTGGCCGCCGACTTAAAGGGTCGCCCTGTGGATCCCGATAAGCTCTTCGGAGTGTCGTGCCACACGCCTGAAGAGCTGGAGCGCGCCGCGGACCTCGGGGCGGACTACGCCACCTTGTCACCGGTCGCACCGACCGCGACCCACCCGAAGGCCGTGCCCATTGGTTGGCGGCGGTTCGGTGAGTGGGTGCGTGCTGCGCGGCTGCCGGTATACGCCCTGGGCGGCATGTCGGCGATGGACGTTTCGCTGGCGCGCAGTGCTGGCGGACAAGGGGTCGCGGGGATCCGGGGTCTCTGGCACTGACCCTGGTGTGCCAACTGCCTGGCTGTAGTGCTAGAGATGGGGTTCGTCGTTGACTGCGGGATCTTCGGGCCGCTGGTCGGCTCCCGGAATGCTGCGTTCCTCGGTGGCCCATGCGCCCAAGTCGATCAGTTTGCAGCGCGCGCTACAAAAAGGGCGGTGTTGGGACTCGGGGGTCCAGGGCACCTGGGCCTTGCAGGTCGGGCAGCGGATCGTTGGGGGCGTGGTACCGCTCATGCGCTGGGATGGATTCGCTTGAGTGGGCGCATCACTCGGCACGGTTGGCCTTTTCTGCGGCCAGGCCAAGGTATCGCTGGTGCAATGCATCGACCTGTGCGTGCAGGGCTGACAAGGGGCCGTCGTTAAGCAGGATGTCGTCCGCCCCGTCCCGCCGTACGTCGCGGTTGGACTGTGCCGCAATGATGGCACGCACCTGGGCTTCGTCGTTTTGGTCCCGCTCCATCGTACGCGCAACTTGCAGTTCAACGGGCGCGTCGACCACCAAAATGCGGTCTACGAATTGGTGTTGGGTGGTTTCTAGCAGCAATGGGGAGACCAAAATGGCATAGGTCGAATGGGCGCTGGCCAGTCCCTGCTGGATTTCATCGGCGATCAAAGGGTGCAGCAACCCCTCCAGCCATTTGCGTTCGGACTCATCCGCGAACACCTTGGCACGCAGTTGAGCGCGGTCCAACTCACCCTGGGCACTGATTAGGTGCGACCCGAAGTGCTCGGCGATGGCGCTGAGCGCCGGGCGCCCAGGTTCGACAACCACCCGGGCCGCAAGGTCGGCGTCGACAACGGTCACGCCATGGCTGGCGAACCGATCCGATACAGCGGTCTTGCCGCTGCCAATGCCTCCAGTCAGTCCCACTACGTACATGATGGCGGGTGGTGGTCTCAGTCCAATCAAAACAGGTCAAGCGAGTCCGGCGAAGCGCAGATACGCCTGGGTGAGGTCTTCCCCCCACAGCAGCGCCACCCACGCGGCGGCGGCAAGGAAAGGGCCAAAGGGAATGGGTGCGCTGCGTGCGCGACCGCGCAAAGCGATGAGCCCAACTCCCGTTGCGGCGCCAATCAGGGATGAAAGTATAACGACCAGGGGCAGGGCCTGCCATCCGAGCCAGGCGCCCACGGCGCCGAGCAGTTTGAAGTCGCCATGCCCCATGCCCTCCTTGCCGGTGACCAACTTAAACGCCCAATAGAACAGCCACAGTGACCCGTAGCCGGCGACAGCGCCCCAAACGGCGTCATCCAGTGCAGCGAACACCTCGAACTGGTTGAGGCCGAGACCAAGCCACAGCAGTGGCAGGGTGATGTTGTCGGGCAACAGTTGATGGTCGAGGTCGATCACGGACAGCGTCAACAGGCACCAAGAGAATACCAACGCCCAAGCAATCACCCACAGGTTTGCGCCGGGGAGTGCCACCGCCGTGGCCAGGCCGAGTGATGCCGCGGTGAGTTCAATGGCTGGGTAGCGCTTCGAAATCGCTGTTCCACAGCAAGCGCAGCGGCCGCGCAGGAGCAGGTAGCTGAGAACCGGGATGTTCTGCCACGCCCGTACCGGCGCGTGGCAGTCGGGGCAGTGGGAGTTCGGCCACACCAGGTTGAAGGCCGTTTCGGCGGTGTTGGCATCAGGTGGAGCAGAGGCATTCAGCAGCGCCTGGCACTGGGCCTGCCAGGCTGACTCCATCATTTTGGGCAGGCGGTAAATGACCACATTGAGAAAGCTCCCGATCAGCAAACCCAGCACGAATACGGCCGCGCCCACGAGCATTGGATCTGTTGTGACGGTCAACACGGGCGAGGATTCGAGCGCCACGGCGCGATCCGCCGGTGGCGGGTCGCGGGCAGGGTTCGCGGGGTGGGTTGCATGCCTGTTCTGACGACTCGCAGGTGGGCGCCGGGGCAAGGCACCTGTGGCAGGGCTTGTGCCCCCGTGTTCAGACCACGTTGCCCAACTGGAAGATTGGCATGTACATCGCGAGCACCAAGCCGCCAACCAGCACACCAAGGACCGACATGATCAACGGCTCCATCAGACTGGTCAGGCTGTCGACCTGGGCATCGACTTCATCTTCATAGTGGGTCGCGACCTTGTCGAGCATGTCATCGAGGGATCCGGCTTCTTCCCCGATGGCGACCATTTGCACCGCCATCGCTGGAAAGACTTCGGCATTGCGCATGGCAAATTGCAGCTGTTGCCCGGTGGTGATGTCGTCCTTCACTTGCAGGACGGCGTTGCGATACACCACATTGCCGGTGGCTCCGGCGACGGATTCCAGGGCATTGATGAGCGGTACCCCAGCAGCGAAGGTGGTCGAGAGGGTTCGCGCAAAACGCGCAACTGAGGATTGGTCGATGATCGGCCCCACGATCGGCAAACGTAGGGTCAAGCGTTCAAATGCGTTGCGAAACCCTTCCGACCGCTTCATGGCTTGGTTGAAGGCGATGGCGGCGGCGCCGATGCCAAGCAGCAATGTCAGCCAGGATTCTTGAACCCAGTCGGACAGGTTGATGACCATGAGGGTATACGCGGGCAGGTCGGCGCCGAAGCTTGAAAACACCTCCTGAAACTGTGGAACGACCTTGATCAGCAAGATGGCGGTTACGATGATGGCGACCGACACCACGGCAATCGGATACTTCATCGCTTTTTTCAGCTTCGATTTCAGGGCCTCGGTTTTTTCCTTGTAGGTCGCCACCCGGTCAAGCATCGTCTCCAGCGCGCCGGACTCTTCCCCGGCTGCAATGAGGTTGCAGTACAGGTCATCGAAGTACTGAGGATGCTTGCGTATGGCGCCAGCGAAGCTGTCACCGCCAGATACGTCGGTGCTGATTTTCATGATCAGTTCGCGTAGCGGCGGCTTGTCGACCCCGTCTGCAACGATTTCAAAGGACTGCACCAGAGGTACACCTGCTTTGATCATGGTGGCCAGTTGGCGCGTGAACAGCGCGATGTCCATCGGTGTGATCTTTTTCCCACCGAAAGAAAACAGCGGCTTGGGTTTCTTCTTGACCCGCGTGGCATTGATGCCCTGTTTGCGCAGTTGCGCTTTTACCAATGCTGCGCTGGCGCCCTCGATCTCACCTTTGGCTTTGTTGCCCCGGCGGTCGACGCCCTGCCAGAGAAACAGTTGTTTGGTTGCTGTAGTGGCCATGGTCAGTCTTTGGTTACTCGGTTGATCTCTTCCAGAGATGTAATGCCGTTGGCTGCTTTACGCAGCCCCGACATGCGCAGGTTTGGATACCCTTCGCTGCGGGCCTGATCGTCGATGGCAATGGAGTTGCCTTCTTCCATTATAAGACGCGCAATGGCCTTGGTGATGGGAACGACTTCATAAATCCCGACGCGGCCCTTGTATCCTTGGTTGCAGCGATCGCAGCCAACCGGCGCATATATCCGCAAGCCGGCTTCGATCTGTTCGGTCGTAAAACCTTCGGCCCGGAGGGTCTCCTCCGGGATGTCTGCTGGGGCCTTGCATTCGTCGCACAGCTTACGCGCGAGCCGCTGGGCGATGATCAACGACACCGAGGTTGCGATGTTGAATGCGGGTACGCCCATGTTGCGCAGCCGCGTTAACGTTTCCGCCGCGCTGTTGGTGTGGAGTGTAGACAGCACCAAGTGACCTGTTTGCGCCGCTTTGATGGCAATTTCAGCAGTTTCCAGGTCGCGGATCTCACCCACCATCACCACGTCGGGGTCCTGGCGCAAAAAAGAACGCAATGCCGTGGCGAAGTCGAGGCCGACCTTGTGGTTGACATGGACCTGGTTGACGCCTTCGAGGTTGATCTCAACGGGGTCTTCCGCAGTGGAAATGTTGCGTTCGGTCGTGTTGAGGATGTTGAGGCCGGTGTACAAGGAGACGGTCTTACCGCTTCCAGTCGGGCCGGTGACCAAAATCATGCCCTGGGGCTGGTTGAGGGCGCGCATGTACAGCGCCTTTTGCTCTGCTTCGTAACCGAGGGCGTCGATCCCCATCTGTGCGGAACCCGGGTCCAAAATCCGCAGTACGATTTTTTCTCCCCAAAGGGTTGGCAGTGTGTTCACCCTGAAGTCGATTGCCCGGTTGCGCGAGAGCTTCATTTTGATTCGACCATCCTGGGGGATACGACGCTCACTGATGTCCATCTGTGACATCACCTTCAGGCGCGCTGCGATTCTGCCGGTCAGGTTTTGTGGCGGCCGTGCAATCTCGGTGAGGATGCCGTCGGTGCGAAACCGCACCCGGTAGATTCTTTCGTAGGGCTCGAAATGGATGTCGGAGGCGCCACGCTTGATCGCATCCAGTAGCACCTTGTTGATGAAGCGGACAATCGGGGCTTCATCGACCTCCGTGTTGACGTCATCGTCTTGGTCTTTGTCTTCTCCGGACGAGACGTCCAAGTCTTCAAGGCTGGCGTCATCCAGGTCTCCGAGCCCGCCAAGGGGTTCCTCTTCCGCCTCCAGAAAGCCCTCAATGGATGCGGCAAGCTTGTGCTCCTCAACCAGAATCGCCTGGGTTGTGATTCCCGTGTGGAAGGTGATTTCGTCTAAGGCACGCAGGTTGGTCGGATCCGCCACCGCGATGTACAGGCGGTTGCCCCGCTTATACAGCGGGAATACATGGTGGGTCTGTACCAGTTTGCGGTCCACCAGCTGCTTGGGGATGGCTTCGGTCTCGAACTCATCCAAATCCAGCACCGGGGTGCCGAACTCCTCGGCCGCCGCCATCGCGATCACGGTGCTGTCAGCCAGCTTGTTGCGCACCAAGTAGCTGATCAGCGACAGGTTCTCGCTGCGGGCCTGCAGGTAAGCTTCTTTTGCAGTCTCCTCATCAAGCACGCCATCAGACACCAGGCGACGCGGCAAGCCAGTGAGGCGCAATGCGGAAGTGGCCGTCATGGAACGATGGGTCTCCAGGTGTCTGTGCAGTCGGCGGGCCGTGGGTGCACCCACAGAGAGGTGCTCATTGGCAAGTGTAGCAGTGGGAACCTGCCATGAGGCTGTCGCGGGCGCTGGTCTCGGCGCTTGGCTCGGCCGGTTGGGTGTGGCTTCCTGCTCCTGCCTCGGTGACAAATATTGTCACATTGCGCCTCATTGGGCGCGTCCGCGCAGTCGCCTGGGCTGCCTGCGACTTCTTCCCTGAGGCCTGCGACCTCTTCCCTGAGTGAGAAAATTGTGGTCTGCCTCACGAAAGCAGTCCAGATTGGAGCCATTTTTCTACTTGGCATTCGGATTGCTTATGGCGAGCCAGGCGTCCAGTGAGTGCCGCATGACCTCTCCCGGACAGTCCTGACCCTGCGCATCAGCGAAACCCGACTATACTCACTGGGCGCAACAACTTGAACATGGAGACACCCGATGAAACAAACGCAACAGGGCTTTACCCTTATCGAACTGATGATCGTGGTTGCGATCATCGGCATCCTGGCCGCAGTGGCCATCCCCGCCTATCAGGACTACACCACCCGAAGCAAGGTATCTGAGCTGGTCGTGGCTTCTGCGCCGGCGAAATTGGCCGTCAGTGAGTACGCGGTTGTGAACGGGACGCTGCCCGCCGACGTGACCGAAGCTGGCTTCAGCGTTGGCGTCGATTCACAGTATGTGAGTTCGATCAGCTATTCGGTCGCGGCCGGAGTCGGGACCGTCCGGGTTACTGGCAAGCAGTCGAATCTCGGCGAAAACGTGGTCATCGACCTGCGTGGCCGTGTCAACACCACGTCCGGCGCCGCGGAGTGGGTGTGCGGAGCTGCAGCAGGAACCACCTTCGTGCCTGCCAGCTGCCGGAACTAAAGCTGGGAGTCACGAACTCACTTGAGCAAAGCTTGAGCAAAAAGGCCGGCACTTCATGCCGGCCTTTTTGCTTTCTGAAATTTGATTCGACAGCACGGCCGCTTGTGTAGAGCCCGCACCATGCGTTTACCCAGAATACTGCAGGCTGAAATTTTCCTGACCCTGGGGTTTGTGCTCCTCTGCGGGCTTGTTCTCGCGCTCTACTGGGTGGGCCTCAAGGGCCCGTTCTTGTTGGACGATGCGCACAATATCCAGCCCTTGATTTTAGGGGAATACACCCCGGCCTCGGTGTGGTACGCGATCAACCACAACACCAGCGGCCTGTTGAGCCGGGCGGTGTCTGCATTCAGCCTGCTGGTCACCGGCGCGGTCCATGGCTTCTCCGCTTGGGGCTTCAAGTTCCACAATCTGTTGATTCATGTGGTGCTTGCGGGGCTGCTGTTGGGCCTGGCGGTGCGCATGCTGGCCGTTCGCTGGCCCCGGACCCGTGCACTCTGGGTGGCTGGCGTAGCCGTTGCGCTTTGGGCGGTACACCCGCTCCAGGTGAGCACGGTACTGTATCCTGTTCAACGCATGGCCCAGTTGGGCGCACTGTTCACCGTTGTCGGGTTGTACGCGTTTGTGGTCGGCATGGAGGCTGCCCGTACAGGCCACAGGCACTGGGCGGCTGTGTCCCTCTGGCTGGGTTA
>DHQM01000133.1:0-551 GCA_002408105.1 Gammaproteobacteria bacterium UBA5338
GTGGCCGCGGGCATGAACCCGATGGACCTCAAGCGCGGCATCGACAAGGCCGTGGCCAAGGCGGTTGCAGCAGTGCGCGAAATGGCCCAGCCCTGCGCGGACGACAAAGCCATTGCTCAGGTCGGCACCATTTCTGCCAACAGCGACACGGCTGTGGGTGAAATCATTGCCGAAGCAATGAAAAAAGTCGGCAAAGAGGGCGTGATCACCGTTGAGGAAGGCTCTGGCCTCGACAACGAGCTTGATGTCGTAGAAGGAATGCAGTTCGACCGCGGCTACCTGTCTCCGTACTTCATCAACAACCAGGACAACATGTCCGCGGAGCTGGAAAACCCCTACATCTTGTTGCACGACAAGAAGATTTCCAACATCCGTGAATTGCTCCCAGTTCTGGAAGCGGTCGCCAAGTCTGGCCGTCCCTTGATGGTGATCGCTGAAGACGTCGAAGGCGAAGCCCTGGCAACGCTCGTGGTTAACAACATGCGCGGCATCGTCAAGGTCTGCGCCGCCAAAGCGCCTGGTTTCGGTGACCGCCGCAAGGCCATGCTGGA
>DHQM01000133.1:787-7363 GCA_002408105.1 Gammaproteobacteria bacterium UBA5338
AGGCCATGCTGGAAGACATCGCGATCCTGACCGGTGGCACCGTCATTTCCGACGAAGTGGGCCTGACCCTTGAAGGCGCCACATTGGATGACCTGGGTGAAGCCAAGCGCATCACTGCGAGCAAGGAAAACACCACCATCGTTGATGGGGCGGGTGACAAGAAAGACATCGAAGCCCGTGTTCAGCAGATTCGCGTTCAGATCGAAGAAACCACTTCTGACTACGACCGCGAAAAGCTTCAGGAGCGTGTGGCCAAGCTTGCCGGCGGTGTTGCAGTGATCAAGGTTGGCGCTGCCACGGAAGTGGAGATGAAAGAGAAGAAGGCCCGCGTTGAAGACGCGCTGCACTCCACCCGTGCCGCTGTGGAAGAAGGCGTTGTCGCGGGTGGTGGAACCGCGCTCATCCGCGCGCTGGACGCCATTGCCGACCTCGAAGGTGACAACCATGATCAGGACGTGGGAGTGGACATCCTGCGCCGGGCCATGGAAGCACCGCTCCGCCAGATCGTCACCAATGCAGGTGAAGAGGCCTCTGTTGTGGTGGCCAAGGTGAAAGAGCACTCGGGTGCATATGGCTACAACGCTGCCACCGGAGAGTATGGCGACATGCTTGAGATGGGGATTTTGGACCCAGCCAAAGTCACCCGGACTGCGCTGCAGGCGGCTGCCTCGATCGCTGGTCTGATGATCACCACAGAGTGCATGGTCACCGAGATCGAAGAGGACAAACCCGCAGCGCCGGCCATGCCGGACATGGGTGGCATGATGTAAGCGGCTGCCATGCCGCGTGGAGCCGCCGGTTTTCCCGGCGGCTCATGAACCCCGCTTCGGCGGGGTTTTTTATGTTACAAATTAGTAATAAGAATGATTTGCATTCTAGTTGCCTTATGCCGTAGAGTTGCCGTCGCCATTTTTACCTGAGGGGAATTTCAATGAGTGTATGGTCTCGTTCGGTGGTTGCCACCGCTGTATTGGCTGCGTCGGTGGCACAGGCAGCACCCGAGTCTTCCGGTGAGTCACTCAGTGACCGTGTCGAGCGGCTTGAATCGCTGATAGCAGCTCAAGCAACCGCGCCGGAATCTGCTGTGGGCGCCACGGAAATTGGCGCCTACGCCGAGCTGCATTTGAACCGCCTCGACAATGAAAACGGACCCGACAAGAACGAGATCGACTTTCACCGCTTTGTGGTGATGCTGCACCACGAGTTTACCGATCGGCTGCGCTTCGTCTCTGAGCTTGAGTTGGAGCACAGCCTTGCAGGCGAGGGCAAGGAGGGCGAAGTCGAACTGGAGCAGGCTTTCGTTGAATATGACCTCAACGCGGGCACTCGCGTGCGCGCTGGCTTGTTCCTGATCCCGGTGGGCATTCTCAATGAGACCCATGAGCCCGATACCTTTTATGGCGTCGAGCGCAATCCCGTCGAAAGCAACATCATTCCCACCACCTGGTGGGAGGCCGGTGCCGGGGTTGGAGGTGAATTGGCGCCGGGATGGTCCTATGATTTTGCGGTGCACTCTGGGCTGTTTCTGGAGCCGGGTTCTGGTGATTTCAAAGTTCGCTCAGGGCGCCAGAAAGTGTCAGAAGCACGTGCCGACACCGGAGCTGCCACGGGTCGGGTTCGCTTCACCGGTATCGCGGGCCTTGAGCTCGGAGCGGCGGTTAACTACCAGAGTGACCTCGCCCAGGACCAAGCAGGCGACAGCATTGATGCGTTTCTTTACGAGGTACACGCAGCCTATCGAAGTGGCCCCTTTGGCGTTCGGGCCCTGTACGCCAGTTGGCAGATTGATGACGCGATCAATATGGTCGCAGCGGGCGCCGACGAGCAGTCAGGCTTTTATGTTGAGCCGAGCTACCGGTTGTGCGAACGCTGGGGCCTGTTCGCACGCTACAGTGAGTGGGACAACCAGGCTGGGGCCGGAAACGACACTGAGTACGCACAAATGGATGTTGGTGTGAACTACTGGCTGCACCCCAGGGTGGTGTTCAAGCTCGATTACCAAAGCCAGGATGCACCGGCTGGGGCGAGCGAGTATGAGGGTGTGAACCTGGGCGTGGGCCTGAGTTTCTAATCCGATGGACGGGCTTGGCGGCATGATTCGACATGGCATGTGGCGGACAGGCCTCGCCCTGTCCCTGCTGATGCTCTGGAGCGGGGTTGCCAACGCGGCAACCGGGTCCCAGGTGTCGACCGCCGAGTTCGTTGAAGCTGTCTTTAACCCCGGCCGCCCGAGCATGCGTGTGTTGTCGCTCGATGCGAATCAGCGCGAACAGGCACAGGCGGTCCGGGGCCTTCCTTTTGACCGCACCAAGGTGTTGTACTGGACCGACGGCGAACGCACCGCCTGGGTGCTCAACGAAATCGGCAAGACCAAACCCATCACCATCGGAATCGTTGTACGGAACCAGACCATCGAGTCCGTCCAGGTGCTGGCGTTCCGAGAAAGTCGAGGCGGTGAAGTTCGGTACGGGTTTTTCACCGACCAATTCAGTGGCCTCAGCCTGCAAATGGACCGCAGGCTTTCAGGCACTGTGGATGGAATCACCGGCGCGACCCTGTCAGTTCGCGCAGTGAAAACTGCAGCACGCCTGGCGCTTTGGCTCGATGCGCAAGCATCTGGTGTATCCATTGCCCGCGCCTCCTGAATCTTGGCGCTGTATTGATCAATTGGTCTCATTCGCACCGCACCCTGAGTTGGATGAGCGCGCTGCTGCTCGGGTTGATGCTGGCCACCGGCGTCGGAATCAATCACGCAAGCGATTGGGCGTTGGATCGCACAGCCCTTCCGGCCTCGTGGATGCGTCTTCTGTATGGTGCAACCCAGCCTGGGGTGACCGCAGTGTACCTGGCCGGTGACCGCTGGGCCGCGAGCGCCGAAGGCCGCCTGTTGATCGCGCCAGGTGAGGCTGTGCCACTGAGCGCGGGCGAAGCCTTGCGCGGCGTGGTCGCACGCGGCGAACAACTTTGGGCAATCACCGACCAGCAGGTCCTGGTGCTCAGCCCCGCCCTGGGAGACGTGTTTCCTATGGCGCTTTTTGGGGTTGAAGAGGTCAGCGCGGTGGGCCATGCGTCCAGCTGCGCCTTGGTGATCAAGGCGCAGGGTGGGCTCTGGTGCCTTGAGCTCGACGAGTTGGTTGCTCACCCCCTTGACCCCGCCACGTCCGTGGACTGGCAGCAAGGGCAGCCTGTTGGCGACTTGAGCAATCAGGTGTTGCGCGCGTTCTACGCGCAGGAACTGACCATAGAGCGCCTATTGCAGGACATTCATTCGGGCCGGGTGCTGCCTGGTGGGATGTACCTGCTGGATGCGCTGGGTGTGGTGCTCTTGCTGCAGATTTGGAGCGGGCTCTGGTTGTGGCAGCGCCGCCGCCGGCTTCAGCGCCGGGTACGCTGACCCCAGGGCGCACGCAACGGTGCCAAAACATCGGTCGGAGGGGGTGCACAAGCCGTGGGCGGTTGCCGGCAGTGGGCGCTTGTTCCCCTCAATGCAACCACGGAGGTTTCCCATGCAGGACCTGCTGCTACAGTGCCGCAATGCCATTCTCAATAGCCGGTGGGTCGAGGTCAGCCTTGATGGCTTAGACCAAGCCCCGGTCAGGCAAACCTGGTGCCTTGGCCATGAGGGCGTGCCGCTGGTCATCGCCTTGACGCCGGGTGCGCACGCTGTCGAGCGCGCCACACTGGTGTTTATCGACGGCGCGGTGCGGGTGGTCTGTCGTTGCCGGTTGCACAGGGCGCACGCCAGCGAAGATTCGGCGCGCCGACTGGCGCGCTATGGCAAGGCGCTGGAGTCCGGAGCGCACCAAGCCTATTTCGCACACCCTGAATCTTGCGAACTTGCTGTGGCTGACTCAGCCCCGGTCGCACTCGACTACGCCGCGTTGGACCTCGCCTGTACGTTTGCAGCGGAGCGAGAGGCGTACATGGTGGAGCACATGAATGAGGACCACCTTCGAGAAATGCTCGACTACTGCAGGCATGCCGGACTTGAAGCCGAGCAAGCGCAGGTATCGATGGCGGGGATCGACCACTACGGGTTTGATCTATTCCTCAACGGTGACCGCGAGCGATTCGACTTCGGAAAACCCTACACGCAGCCTCGCGATGCAACGATGCGGTTGGTAGAAATGGCATTTGCTGCACGTGGGGAAGACATGCCGTCAAGCCATTGAACAGTGGTCGCGTTTAGCGGATCGAGCCCCCCGCACTTGTTGGCGCGGGCATGAGGATGGGCGTCGATCGTTGTGGGCCTGGGTACACACGCAGCCGTTTGTTGTCCGGCTGTGGCTTTGGGCAGCGCCGCCTCAGTACCTAAGCCCGTAGGTGAGTGCCAGGGCGTAGGCGCCCGGGTCGTCATCCCCGAGGCCGAGGTTCGACAGATAGAACACCTTGGCCCCAATTTGCACATCGGCGTTCAAGCGGTACTCCACTTGTAGCCCGCGGTAAAACTGCAAGGTGTGGCCAAGGTCGATGGTGTCGCCATCGTGGTGCACCCCCAAGGCAAGCACTGGGGTGGCCATCCAACTGGGGCCGATGTCGATCGGCAAGCTCAGGCCTGCATAGGCGGTCACGTCGTCTTCGGTTGAGAGCATGAACCCGGATACAGGACGGAACACGCCCCGCAGCGCCTCAGCGAACTGGAATTGGCCTTCGACGTACCAGGCCGACTCGGAGTGGTCGATTGCGAAGCCACCGATGCCGAAGCTCAGCACATCCCCTGGGTCAGCTGATGCCGGCTGAACGCCGAACAGTAGTGCTGCCGCCCCAAGGCCAAGCGGTGCGGTGGAGAAGCGTCGAATCCTTTGAAGTGCACATTGTACGGCAGGTCGCATGGTGGTGATTGGGCTCCAAACGGTGGTCAGGGTTGTATGCCCAGGCGGCATGGGGCCATTCTAACAGCCCAGCGGGGAGCGGGCCTGCGAACTGCAGCAATTTACTGGGAATGGCGCGACTGGTAGACTGGCGCGCTTCACTTTTGGGCGCATCGGGGGGCTCGCTATGCTGCGCATCGTAGAAGAAGCGCTGACTTTTGACGATGTACTGCTGCTGCCCGCCCATTCGCTGACCCTGCCGCGGGAAGCCAACCTACAGACCCGCGTAAGCCGCTCCATCCGCTTGCAGATTCCGCTGCTGTCTGCCGCCATGGACACCGTCACCGAATCCCGCCTGGCCATCGCCATGGCGCAGGAAGGCGGCATCGGCATTGTGCACAAAAACATGAGCATTGAGCAGCAGGCCTGGCAGGTGCGTGCGGTCAAAAAGCACGAGAGCGGGGTCATCAAAGACCCGATCACCATCGATGCGAATACACCCATTCGCGACTTAATTGAGTTGACCCAGGTCCACAACATCTCCGGCATGCCAGTGCTGGAGAACGGCGACCTTGTCGGTATCGTCACTGCCCGTGATCTTCGGTTCGAAACCCGCCTTGATGACCCGGTCTCCGCCATCATGACCCCCAAGGAGCGGCTGGTCACGGTGCGCGAAGGGGCCGATCCGGATTCGATTCGAGAATTGATGCACGATCACCGCATCGAGAAGGTGCTGGTGGTGAACGACCGTTTCGAACTCCGTGGAATGGTGACCGTAAAAGACATCTACAAGGCGCAGGCGTTCCCTCGGGCGTGCAAGGACGACCAAGGTCGGCTGCGGGTTGGCGCTGCGGTGGGGACGGGTGCCGACACCGACGAACGGGTGCGTGCCCTGGTCGACGAAGGAGTGGACCTCATCATCGTGGATACCGCGCACGGTCACCACCAGGGGGTGCTGGATGCGGTGGCACGGATCAAGGGCTACTACCCGGACATTGACGTGGTGGGAGGCAACATTGCAACGGCCAAGGCAGCGCGAGCACTTGCCGATGCTGGTGCCGATGGCGTGAAGGTCGGCATCGGTCCCGGCTCGATTTGCACCACTCGCATTGTGACGGGAGTCGGGGTTCCTCAGATCAGCGCCATTGCCAACGTAGCCGATGAGTTGCGTGACGCAGGCATCCCCATCATTGCCGACGGTGGCATCCGGTTTTCTGGCGATTTGGCCAAAGCGATCGCGGCGGGGGCCAGTTGCGTGATGGTCGGCAGCATGCTGGCTGGCACAGAGGAGGCCCCCGGAGAGGTCGAACTCTATCAGGGCCGAAGCTACAAGGCCTACCGCGGAATGGGGTCGCTGGGTGCCATGTCGCAACAGCAAGGCTCCAGTGACCGCTACTTTCAGGACCTGGAGCGCGGTGCTGACAAGCTGGTGCCGGAAGGCATCGAAGGCCGGGTTCCCTACAAGGGCACCATGAATAAAATCATCACCCAGCTGGTTGGCGGGTTGCGGTCCTCCATGGGATATACCGGCTGCGCGACGATCGATGAGATGCGGACCAAGCCCCAGTTCGTGCGCGTCACCAACGCTGGGGTCAGCGAGAGCCACGTGCACGATGTGACCATCACCAAAGAGCCGCCGAACTATCAGGTCAGCTGATCGCCGCTTCGGGCCGTGCTGCACCGACTTTCCGCGCTGTATTCAAGTACTGGCACCGCATGATGACTGACATCCACGCCCACCGAATCCTGATTCTCGACTTCGGCT
>DHQM01000220.1:0-812 GCA_002408105.1 Gammaproteobacteria bacterium UBA5338
CGGTGAGGTTTGACAGCCCCGATGTCCTCGTTCAATAAAGACTCCCTATACGCCCAGCCAGTCAGTGACCTGGCACCCTTCGCGTTCGACGGCAAGGTCGCGGCGGTTTTCACCGACATGATTCAAAGGTCTGTACCAGGCTATGCCCTCAGCCTACAGCTCATCGGCATCTGTGCAGACCGATACGTGCAGGCCGGAAGCCGCGTATACGACCTCGGCTGCTCCCTCGGCGCAGCAAGCCTGGCGGTGCGCGCTGGCACCACCACCCCGCACCAACTGATTGCGATCGACCAGTCACCTGAAATGGTCACCGCCTGCAGAGAACACCTCCAGGCGACGGCTGAATCGCCCGTCGAACTGCAGTGTGCGGACGTGCGGGATGTACCCATCGAGGACGCCTCATTGGTGATCTTGAACTTCACCCTCCAATTCATCCCACCAACTGACCGCGCTCATCTCCTGACCCGGGTCTACCATGGCCTGCGCCCTGGCGGAGTCCTGGTCCTCAGCGAAAAAATTCAGGCGCCCACCGAGCACCAGGATCAGCGCTGGATCGACCTCCATCACCGCTTCAAGCGGCTGCAGGGCTACAGCGCACTGGAAATCAGCCAAAAGCGCGCTGCATTGGACGCAGTGTTGATTCCGGAGACTGCTGCCCAACACCAAACCCGCCTGAACGACCTGGGTTTTGCGAGCGTCGACCCGATTCTTCAGTGCCTGAACTTTTGCACCCTGCTGGCGGTGAAGTGAATGCGCTATACCGACCCACGGCTGGTGCAGGCGTTGGGGGGCGAACTCATCGCCGAGCGCAC
>DHQM01000220.1:1061-8533 GCA_002408105.1 Gammaproteobacteria bacterium UBA5338
AGGCGAACTCATTGCCGAGCGCACCCTGCTCGATGCCCACGCCGCCTTGGAAAGATCAGCGCACGGGGACTTGCCCGCCTGGCTTGCAGCCCTGGATACGCTGCCCTCGGTCTCCGATACCGACTGTGCGTTCAACCAAGCCAGGGTCCGGATTGGCCGGAGCGAAGACCTCGACCCTGACCAACACCGAGCCTTGGTCACTGGCCTGCAGTCACTTCACCCTTGGCGCAAAGGGCCATTCGAAGTGTTCGGGGTGCACATCGACAGCGAGTGGCGCTCTGACTGGAAATGGAGCCGCCTGGAGGCGGCGGGGATCGACTGGCAGGGACGGCGCGTGCTCGATGTCGGCTGTGGCAACGGCTATTACGGATGGCGGATGCTGGGAGCAGGTGCGGCATCCGTGGTTGGGATTGACCCAACGCTGAAGTTCGTCGTGCAGTACGGCGCATGCGCACGCTATCTACACGGGCATCCTGCCTGGGTACTGCCCCTCGCCCTAGAGAACTTCCCGCCGCAGCTGAAGTTCGACACCGTCTGCTCAATGGGCGTGCTCTACCACCGGCGGGTGCCTGAGGACCACCTGAGCCGGCTGCATGGCCACCTGACACCAAGCGGCCTTCTGGTACTCGAAACACTGGTGATTCCAGGCGAAAACGACCAGCTTTGGACTCCACCTGGCCGGTATGCCCGAATGCGCAATCTGTGGAGCCTGCCGACCTCCACCGCGCTCCAGCGCATGCTTCACGACACCGGCTTCAGAGACATCCAGGTCCATGACGTGAGCATCACTTCGAGACAAGAGCAACGGCGCACGGCCTGGATGCGGTTCCATTCCCTCGCGGATTTTCTGGACCCTGAGGATCCGGCAAAGACCGTCGAAGGCCATCCGCGGCCGCGGCGTGCACTGGTGACCGCACGCCGCCGCGCACTGCAGTAGCACACCGAAACCAGATCAATACAGGAAGCAGGCAACCTTGTGGTCGGCGCCTACCGGCCGTAAACGCGGTGTCTGGGTGCGGCACTCGGCCATGGCGTGGGGGCACCGGTCGGCGAACCGACAGCCCACTGGAACGTTCACGGGAGAACCCACCTCTCCCGTGCTCACCTTTCTGCGTCCGCGCTGACGTGGGTCCGCAACTGGGTTGGAGCTGATCAGCAACTGGGTGTAGGGGTGGCGTGGCTTGAAATAGACTTCGTCTGCTGGACCGACCTCCATCAATGCCCCAAGGTACATGACCGCCATGCGGTCGGAAATGTAGCGCACCATGGAAAGATCATGGGCGATGAACAGCAGCGTGAGCCCCAAGTTTTCCTGCAGCTCGCCCAGCAGGTTCACGACCTGGGCCTGGACCGAGACATCGAGCGCAGAGATGGGCTCGTCACACACCAAAAACCGTGGCTCAGTGATCAGCGCTCGGGCGATTCCAATGCGCTGACGCTGACCGCCGGAGAACTCATGCGCATACCGGTTTAGGTGCTCTGGGCGAAGGCCCACTCGCTCGAGCCAGGTCGCCGCCGCTTGTTGGCGTTGCGTCAGAGGCACGCCGCGCAGGCGCAGCCCTTCACCAACAATTTCTGACACCGTCATCCGGCTGTTGAGGGAGGAATAGGGGTCTTGAAAAATCATCTGCATCTGGCTCGCCAGGCGGCGGAAATCTGCCCCCCGGTACAGCCTGGGCAAGGGCTGTCCATCAAAAAGGATGCTTCCCTCGTCGCGGCTGTGAAGCCCTGTAATGACCCGAGCCAGGGTGGATTTCCCAGATCCACTTTCACCCACCAGACCCAGTACTTCTTGGCTGCGCACTTCGAGGTCAATGTCATCGACCGCGTGCACCTTGCGCCCCCGCCCAAGCGTAAAGTGTTTGCGAACCGAGCGCAGTTCAAGCAACGCCATCACCAACCCCCCGTGCAGACTGGTCGAGCGCCTTGATCCGCGGTGCCTTGGGATGTTGTAGCCAACAGCGCGACCAGCGGCGCAATCCATGTTCGTCCACCGGCAGATCAAAGGGGGGCGGGGCTTGCTGGGCACACACCCGCATGGCGTAGGGACACCGGGGCGCATAGGCACAGCCAGCGATCGGCTGGGACAGGTCCGGTGGGGTGCCAGGAATGGTTGTGAGGCCACCAGCAGCGGCACCCGGATCCGGGATGGATTGACGCAGTCCAAGTGTGTAGGGGTGCGCTGGTCGCTCGAACGCGGACTCCACATCCGTGGACTCGACCACTTCGCCAGCGTACATGACCGCAACCCGGTCCGCAGTCTCTGCGACCACCCCAAGGTCGTGGGTGATCAGCACCATGGCCATGTTGTTGCCAGCCTTCATCCCTCGCAACAGGTCGAGGATTTGCGCCTGGATGGTGACATCGAGCGCAGTGGTGGGTTCATCGGCGATCAGCAGCTTCGGCTGAACTCCCAGCGCCATGGCAATCATGGCGCGCTGCAACATCCCACCGGAAAATTCAAAGGGGTATTGACGCACCCGGCTGGCCGGCTCAGGAATGCGCACCTGCTGCAGCAGTTGAATGGCACGCTGGTGGGCAGCCCGACGGCTCAACCCCTGGTGAATCCGCAGCGGCTCGGCGATCTGGTCGCCGATGCGCATGGTCGGGTTCATCGAGGCCATTGGGTCCTGGAAAATCATCCCGATGTCGCGTCCACGCTGTACCGACGCAGCAAGCGTTCCATTCTCGATCAGTGTTTGTCCGTTAAACACTGCGCTGCCATCCAGGATGCGGCCAGGAGGGGTGGGGGTAAGGCCGAGCAGGGACTGAAAACTGACGGACTTGCCACATCCCGATTCGCCAACCACCGCCAACGTCTCGCCGGCGCGCACACTCAAGCTGACCCCGCGAACCGCATGGGTGGTGCCATCGGCAGTGTCGAACACGACCTTGAGGTCACGCACTTCAAGCAAGGCCGCGTCCATCACTTGCCGGGCTCACCCAATTGGGTGTCGAGCGCGTCGCGCAGTCCATCACCGAACAGGTTGAACGCCAGTACCGTGACGCTGATCATCGCCGCGGGAAAGATCAGTTCATGGGGGTGCGACATCATGGTTTTCATGCCGTCATTGCACATCGAACCCCAAGACGGCGTCGGCGGAACAACCCCCATGCCGATGAACGAAAGAAACGCCTCGGTAAATATCGCCGAAGGCACCGCGAAGGTCAGCGCCACCAACAGCACACCGAACGTGCTGGGTAGCAAGTGGCGGAACACCAGATACAAAGTGCTGCCACCCAGCAGCTTTGCCGCTTGCACATAGCCGGCCTCTCTCACCTGCAATACCTGCCCTCGAACCAAACGCGCAGCGCCCGGCCAACTGAGCAGCACCAGGGCCACCAGCAACGGCAGAATTCCGCTTTCGCCGGGCCCAATGCCGAACGCGATTTTGAACAGGATCATGAATAGAAGAAACGGCAACGCGATCACAAAATCGACGACGGCCATGAGGACACGGTCAGTGCGTCCACCGATGTATCCGGACACGCCGCCGTAAAGCGCTCCAAGGGCCACGAACAGGAGCGGCGCCGTCAATCCAATAAAGAGGGACACCCGCGCACCGTGCATCAACCGCGCCAGCAGGTCGCGGCCCAGATAGTCCGTGCCAAGCGGATGCGCTGGAAGCTCAACGAAGTCTCCCGCTTGCCCCGCTCGACCGAGTTGGGGCAAGTCCCGCAGACGCACACCTGGATGTACGTCCACCGCCAAGGTGGTGTACACCGGGCTTTCGTCGACTCCGTTGGTCGCGACGACAGAATACCAATAGGTGCCCGGACGCAGCCGCAGCCGGTCTTCGTGACCCACCTGATTGCCCCCGAACAGGGTTCGCAACGGCAGACCGAGGTCTTGGTTGCTCTCAGGCTGGTGGTCATTGCGGTAGACCACATAGCCCGCCGCGCCGACCACCGGATCCCACTGAATGCGAACAGCCTGGGTGGTGGCCGGCTCCACCAGCGCAATGGCCACCGGCGCCGCGAGGGTCTGGGCATTGGACACAGGAGAGACGGGCCAGCTGGTGACCTGGGGCACCACCCAAGGCCGGCTGAGATCGACAACCTGCGCCTGGCCGCCCAAAGTCGGGCCCCGCGATATCAGGTCCAGGTTGGGCTGCGCCGGATCCAATGGCCACAGCAGCGGGCCGATCAGGGTAAACACGAGCAGCATGAGGATAATCAAGAGCGAGCAAAACGCTCTGCGATTGGTGCGCAGTTTTCGCCAGACGTCCGACCAATAGGAAGCCGCCGGCTGTTGGCGCAGGGGTTCAGACTCGGGCAAGGAAAGCGGAGCGAAGGCCGAGCTTGGCAGTTCCGGGAACATGGGGGTCGTCGCCTCGTTCATCACTGCAGGCGGATCCGTGGATCAACCAACCCGTAGAGGATGTCAATCAGCACCACCATCGCGACCAGGAAGGCACCGTAAAATACCGTGGTCCCCATGATGACGGTGTAATCGAGCTGTTGAACCGCTTGGACGAAATAGCGCCCAAGCCCAGGAATGGCAAACACCAGCTCGACGACAAAGCCCCCAGTGGTGATTCCAGCCACCGCAGGACCCAGCACGGTCACCACAGGGAGCACCGCGTTGCGCAACTGATGCCGCCAAAAAACCCGGAAAGGACCGACGCCCTTGGCCCGTGCGGTCTTGATGTAATCGGCATCCATCACATCCAGCAACGAAGAGCGCATCAGCCGCGTCAGGAACGCCATGGTTCCGAGGCCGAGCACCAATGCAGGCACCAGTGCATGGCGCAATTGCCCCCAACCGGCGACGGGCAACACCGAGGCATCGAACCAGCGGTTGACATAGAGGATTCCGAGTTGGGCCAATGCCGCAACCACAAAGCTCGGTACCGAGATCGCAAGAATCACCAAAAACATGATCACCGCATCGGGCAATCGATTGCGGTACTGCGCCGTCAGCGCACCCCAGACGATCCCGCCCGATGCAGCGAACACCAAAGCAAGCACACCCAGTGCCGCTGATACAGGGAAGTGCTCGCGAATGATGTCGTTGACGCTGCGGTTCTTCTGGGTGAACGAAATACCAAAGTCACCGCGTGCCATGTGGCCCAGAAAAATGGCGTACTGAGTCAGAATCGGCTGATCAAGCCCGTACCGCGCTTCAAGGTTGGCGCGAATTTCCGGGGTCACTGCCTTGTCGTTCAGCAGCGGGTCGCCGGGTACAGCGTGCATCGCGAAGAAGGTTGCGGTGGCAATGAACCAAACGGTCACCAATCCGCCCAGCACCCGCCGCACCAGGTACCTAATCATCCACTGGCTCCTGTGACACCCAGGCACGGCTGAAGTCAGGGTCCGGACCAATCACCCGCCGAACCAGGCCTTTGAGCTGCGGGTGCTGCAGGTAGACGGTTGCGCTTTCGTACTGAGGCAGGACCACCACGTCTTCTACCGCTATGCGCTGCAGCGCTGCCATCGCTTCCATCCGCACAGAGCGGTCCGTGCTGCCCTGCGCAACTTTCACCCAGTGGTCGTACTCCGGATCTTGATAGCGCCCGCGGTTGTTGACGTTCCAAGAGGCGAAAAGGTCGCCGAACGTCATGACGTCGTTGTAATCCGGGCCCCAACCCGCCGCAACCAGGTCAAACTGACCGGCCAGCATCTTCGTCAGCCGCTGCTTAAAAATCTGCTGGTCGATTTTCAATTCGAGGCCAAGTGAGGCCTTCAGCAAGTACTGCAGGTACTCGGCCTGTTTGGCCGACTCGGGCGTGTCGCCGGTTAGCAACACCAGGGGTGGGATCTGATCCACCCCCAACTGCTGCTTGGCCTGCGCCAGCTCAGCCCGGGCAGCAACAAGATCAATCGGGACCCGCGGTGCTGGGTACTCTTGGCGAAACCTTTGCTCCACCCCGCGCAGCCACACAGGGAAAATGGACCTGCCGGGGAGCAACCCAGGGATCGCAATGACCTTGTTCACAAATTCGTCCGGGTCAAACACCCGCTGAATTGCTCGGCGCAGATGTACATTGGCCGTTGCATGCCCCTCCCGATGATTGAACTCGAGATAGAACAGCGTACCGGTCAAGAATGTGCGCAGCTTGACCCGCTGTCGCAGCGCCTCAGGCAAAGAGGCCGCGCTCAGGCCCGTCAGCACAACCTGCCCATCCTTGAACAGGTTGAAAGCGGCCGTCGGGTCGGTGGTGAAGTAGGGCATGTCGATGGTGCGCAACCGCACCTGGTCGCGCGCCCAATACATCTCGTTGCGCTCGAATCGCAAATGGGCACCATGGACCCAGCGGGTCAACCGAAATGGGCCGTTGTAGAGCAGGTTCTCAAGATCAGCAGCGTACCTTTGGCCCATTTCACGGTAGAACCGTTCCTTGATGGGCAGAAACACCTGGAACGCCATCAACTCCAAAAAGTATGCGGTGGGTCGCTCGAGCTCAACTTCCAGACGGTGTGCAGTGACCGCACGGACACCCAATTCAGCAACGGGCAGCTCACCTCGATTGACCGCTTCGGCATTTTTTATGGGGAAAGCAATGGACGCGTACTCTGCGCCGGTCGCTGGATCCAGCAACGTGCGCCAGGCAAAGACGAAATCATCTGCCGTGACCGGCGATCCATCACTCCAACGCGCATCCTCACGAAGATCGAACGCGACCTGGACGCCTTCCATGTGCCAGTTGCTGGCCACTCCCCCGATCAGCGCTCCTCTGGGGTCATACCGAAGCAATCCCTCCATGAGGTGGCCCAGGACAAAAAAGCTCACCTGGTCGGTCGCCCGGGTGCTGTTGAGGGACGGGGGTTCCTGACTGAGCAGATGGGTAATGGCCTGGGTCTTAACATTCACCGCATCGGCCCGCACGCAACCGACCGAAACCAGGCCGAGCAGGGCAAGCACCCAAATACCGCGCGCGCAGCGTCGTTTGATGCAAGCAGAGGAGATTGCAACCTCCTGTTTCAGCCGGTGGGCAAAACCCCAGGAACAATGGATGGGAACGTTCGCATTGTACATTCCAGGCGCAGCATAAAGCGCGCCAAAACGTCCAGTTCCCCCGAGGTTTTTCATTTTTGTGCATAAAAAAACCCCAGGTTTTTGATGCCTGGGGTTTTTGGAACAAGACCTGACGATGACCTACTCTCACATGGGGAGACCCCACACTACCATCGGCGATGCGCCGTTTCACTACTGAGTTCGGAATGGGTTCAGGTGGTTCCAGCGCTCTATGGTCGTCAGGAAAACGGGTGGCCAGGGTTGCCCCTGACCCAATTCGGTGAACTGAAGTTGTAATTCATGCGTTGCGGCATCGTCTGGTGTATCGCTCACAAGACCACGAACACGCTTGGGTGTTATATGGTCAAGCCTCACGGGCAATTAGTACGAGTTAGCTCAACGCGTTACCGCGCTTCCACATCTCGCCTATCAACCTTGTCGTCTTCAAGGGCCCTTCAGGGACCTCTAGGGTCCAGGGAGATCTCATCTTGGGGGGGGCTTCCCGCTTAGATGC
>DHQM01000124.1:0-211 GCA_002408105.1 Gammaproteobacteria bacterium UBA5338
TCTCGGTGGGTCTGGGACTCGGTGGTGCGCGCTCCGATGGCTGACCAGGCGATGAGGTCCTGCAGATACTGGGGTGAGATGGGATCGAGTGCCTCGGTGGCGGTGGGTAGACCCATCTCGGCCAGTTGTAGCAGCAGGCGCCGGCCGATGTGGAGCCCTTCTTCCAGAGCGAAGGAGTCGTCGAGGTGTGGGTCGTTGATCAGGCCCTTCC
>DHQM01000124.1:426-3646 GCA_002408105.1 Gammaproteobacteria bacterium UBA5338
GGGTCGTTGATCAGGCCCTTCCAGCCGACGGTGGTTCGCGGCTTCTCGAAGTACACACGCATCACCAGGAACAGGCTGTCCGCGACTCGATCTGCCAGCGCCTTAAGGCGCTCTGCGTATTCAAGGGCCGCGCGCGGATCGTGAATCGAGCAGGGTCCAACCACGAGAAAGAGTCGCGGATCCCGCCGGTCCAAGATGTCGCAGAGCGTCTGGCGGCCGGCCGAGACAGTCTGCGCAGCGGCAGGGCCTGCCGGCAGCTCGGCTTTGAGCGCTGTGGGGGTGATCAGGAGGTCCTGCGACAGGACATTCAAGTTGTCCAACGACTGCTGAAGCATGGCGGTGTGGCCGGCGTGCGGCGGTGTCAGGAAAAAAGGGCCGCTATTTAATCGAAATTCAATCCATTTGCCAACCAAACCTTCGGCTAGGTTGGCGCCGCCTGAAGCGACTGGAAGATGTGTTTCGCCTTGGTCCCCTCAGCGCTCTCGGTTTGCATCAGCGCGCGCAGATGGCGGATGGCGGCAACGCGGTTGCCGAGCGCCAATTCCGCCTGAGCCAATTGCAACTGCAGGTGTGCGTCACCCGGAGCGCCTTCGAATGCTTGCAGCAACAGGGCTTGAGCCTGGTCCGGTGAACGTTTGAGACGCAGCAACAGCTCCCCGTACAGCCCTGCCACTTCAGGATCGCTTGGTTTCAGTAAGTACGCTTGCTTGGCATAGCCCAAGGCCAGAGCTGGGTCTTCAGGCGCTGCGGTGCGGGTCAAGCGCACCAAAACCGAGTGCTGCGAGGGGGCCAGTGCGAGCAGGCGCTCAAGTGCCTGCAGCGCGGCTTCTGTGTTGCCGAGCGCTGTGCTGAGTTCGGCCATTCTGGACAGGTTCTGCAGGTCCTCTGGGTGGCTCACCGCCCAGCTCTGGGCCTGTTGTAACGCCTCCGCCTGGTGTCCGCCAGCGTCCAGAGAGTCGATCAACGCGAGGTTGGCCCCCGCCAGGGGGCGCTGGGTGAGCGCGCTCCGGTATAGGGCTTGGGCAGCTTGCGGATTGCCTTGGGCCTCAGTGAGCAGGCCCTGTAAAAGCAGGGTGCGGGCCCCGTGGGGCTCGAGTTCTTGCACCTGGACGAGCGCTGACTGGGCCCGGTCCAATGATCCAGCGGCCAGGGCCAGACTGCACAGGCGAGCCCAGAGGTCGGTGTCGCGCGGGGCCTTGTTCAGGGCATCCTCAAGCAGCTGCCGTCCCCGCGGCGCCTGCTCGGTGTGTTCCAGGTAATCGACCACGTCAATCAAGCTGGCAGTCAGCATGGGCGGCCAAGGCTGCACAGTTTCGCGCTCGATGAGGGGCCGCAGTACTTGCAGCGCGCGGCTCGGTGCGTTGGCCCGCAGCTCCGCCTCGATCAGCTGCGCCTGCCGCATCAGCGAATCGGGATCTAGGGTGGCAGCACGACGAAACGCGGTCAGTGCAGAGAGCGGGTTGCCCGAGAGCTGGTATGCCTCACCTAAGAGCGCCTGGGCTCGCGCCGAACCCGGGCGCAGATCGGCGAGGGCATGCAGGTGGGTCACGGCACCTTCAGCGTCATCAAGCGCCAAGGCGGCGCGCCCGGCGACCTCGCGGTAGCGGGGGTTGCGGGCGGCGTCGGTCGCGACTGACGTTAGAATCCGCCGGGCGAGTTCAGGCTGCTTGGCCCGCAACAGGCCTTCGGCGTATCGCACGTGCAGTTCGGTCGAATTCGGAAATCGGGCCACCAGGTCGTCCATCTGCCGGCGGTAGCCGCTCCAGTTGCCGATTTGGGATTCGAAGAGTGCGGCGGCTTCCTCGGCTCGCCAGTCTCCAGGGGCCCGTGGGGCCGCGGCCAATAGGTTCCTGGCGGCACCGATTTGCTTGTTCAGACGCAGCAACTCGGCCAGCGCCTGGCGGACTGGCAGGTGCTGCGGAGTGGCTGCCAACTGGACTTCAAGGACTTGTCCCGCTTCAGCACGGCGACCGAGGCGCCCCAGTGCGCGGGCGCGCAGCAGAGCCGCTTCGGGGCCGGTCGCGGCCGGCCGGCTTGAGAGCAGGTCCAATGCATGCTGGGCTTGTTCGGTCTCGACCGCGATGCGCGCCTGCAACAGCACAGGCACCCCATGCCTTTGGGCCGGGGTCAAGCTGTTCATCAGTGCTGCTGCGGTTGGATACCAGCCAGCCTCTGTAAGCACCTCCAGGAGTTGTAAGGCCGGCACGGTGCCCGCGCGGGCTGCCTCGCTCAGTTCAAGCGCGCGTTTCTGTGCGCGATCGAGTCGCCCCCAAGCCAACTCCAGCTGCAGCATGTCGACCTGGTCGGATGGGTTGTCTCGGTGCTCCAGTAGCCACCGCAGGTGGCGCTCGGCAAGGGCATGCTTGCGCTGATTGAAGAAGATGTCGGCAAGTCCCGCATGAGCCGCTTCGGGCTGCCTGGGCGCCGCTGTCGCTAGATAGCGAACGTAAAAATCCGCCGCGGTGTCGGGGTCTTCGCCGTGGGTTATCTGGGCGGCCGAAAGCAGTGCAGGTGCGAAGCTCGGGTCTACGTTCAGGGCCTCTCGCCAGCGGGCCAGCGCATGGCGGTTGTTGCCGAGCAGCTGTGCGTGGCGTCCATCGAACCACAGGTAGAGCGGGTCGAGCGGATCGGACTGCAACAGCCGTCCGATGTCCGCACTGGCCTCTCCCGCGACTCCGCGCCCCAGCAGCCTGCGGACGCGTTCTGCGCGAAGGTCGGAGCGCCGCGGCGCCAGCTCAATCGCGCGCGAGAGGGCGTCGTCCGCCAGTTGATGCTGGGATTGGGCTGCGTTCACACGGTAGCGGAGGTGCCAATACTCCACCTGTTCGGTGGCGCTCAGTCGCGCGGGGTCGATGGCATCGAGCAGGGCTGCACTTGCGGCGAAATCACCGTCCCGAAGGTGCAGCTGGGTTTGGGCGAGCCGGGGGCCGACGAGGCTCGGATCCAACTGCAGGGCGCGCTGGAAATGCGCTGCCGCATCGGTGCGCTGGTCGAGCGCGACGGTGGCGTGACCGCGCAGCAGGTGAATCCGTGGGTTGGTCTCGGACTGTGGCACCAACAGATCCGGAGCCAAGAGTGGGGCGATGGTCTCGGCGCGTCCGGTGGCGAGCGCCACCTCTGCCAGCATGAGGCGGCGTTGGTCGTTGTCCTGGACGCAGCCGAGGTCCCGTGACAGTTCTTTTTGCGCCCGGCCCCACTGCTCGGTGCTAACATAGCTGGC
>DHQM01000017.1 GCA_002408105.1 Gammaproteobacteria bacterium UBA5338
GGGTGGTTGTAGATCGCGCCGTTGAAGACCAGGCCCAGCCCCAAGGACGCATCCACCATGGGCTGCTGCGAGTGGCTGGACAGGTCCATCACCATCAGGCGGCGATGGCCGAACCCCCGGTTGCCAGCGCAGAAAATGCCCCCTTCATCAGGCCCCCGAGGCTTCAACTTGGCATTCATGGCGGTCAGAACTGCTGGGTCTACGGCCGATCCATCCCAACGCATTTCGCCGCTGATGCCACACATAACCACCACTCCTCAAACCACTTCGAGATCGACCGGGGCAGCGGCCCATGCCACATGCCGTTGCACCACCATACCTGAAACACAATGCAGATTCCGCGCCGCAAAACAGGGGGGCGCCCGCAGCGCCCACGGGCTCGATCCACACAAAACCAACCCCTGCACCCATATCTATATGCGCAATTGATCTGTCCAGTATTGTTTTTATTACGCTAAAATCGTTGTTCCGATTCTTTACCCGGCCCCCAGGGTGCGCCGCAGATCGATGCCGCTGTTCGGCTTCAGGAGTGCAAGATGGCCAGCGTTGGACACGAAGAAGTACTGAGCGTTCGTCACTGGAACGACAGTTTATTCAGCTTCACGACCACCAGAGACCAAGGACTGCGGTTCGAGAATGGCCAGTTCGTGATGGTGGGTCTGGAGGTGGATGGCCGCCAGATCAAACGCGCCTACAGCATCGCCAGCGCCAACTATGCTGACCACCTGGAGTTCTTCAGCATCAAGGTACAGGACGGTCCGCTGACCTCTCGGCTGCAGCACCTGAAGGTCGGTGACCAGGTGCTCATCAGCCGCAAACCCACGGGCAGCCTCTTGCTCGACGACCTGCGTGACGGCAAACATCTGTACTTATTTAGCACCGGCACCGGACTTGCCCCCTTCTTGAGTCTGGTACAAGACCCGAATGCCTATGCGCGATTCGAAAAGGTCGTGCTGATCCACGGGGTGCGCCGCGTGTGCGACCTTGCGTACCAGGCCTTCCTGACCGAGGAGTTGCAGAACAACCCCTATTTTGGGGATGCGGTCAAAGAGCAGCTGATCTACTACCCAACGGTGACCCGCGAGCCCTACCACCACCAAGGGCGCATCACCCACCTCGTGGAGACCGGGCAACTCTTCCAGGACATCGGACTGCCACCGCTCAATCCCGAAGTCGATCGGGCCATGGTCTGTGGCAGTCCCGCGATGCTGGAAGACATTTGCGCCATGCTGGATGCACGCGGCTTTGAGATGTCGCCCCGCATCGGCTATCAAGGCGATTACGTGATCGAGCGGGCCTTCGTCGACAAATAGAACGGGCGGTCTGCGCGCTGGACGGCGTGCTCGGGTTTCCTACCTGATCGAATGCGGTACCATGGGCTAAAGGCGTGTCCCACACCGCAGTTCAGGGTAGGCCATGGAGTCGCTTCAGCGGATTGATCTTGTAGGTTTCGGCAGCTTGCTCGCGCAACTGCAGGCCGAGGGCTACACCCTCATCGGCCCCCGACTGGAAGCCGGCACCATCGATTACGGCGCCATCGAGGGGCCAGACGACCTCCCCATCGGCTGGCGTGATGAGCAGTCTCCAGGCCGCTACCGCACACTGCCCCGCAACGACCGCGCCCACTTCGGTTTCAACGCCACACCCGCAAGCTTCAAAACCCGGTTGCACCGGAGCGAGGAAACCGTGCTTGAAGTGCAGCGCGGTGAACAGGGTGAACTCCGCTTCGTTCCAGTCATCCCCGCGGTCAAGAAACAAGCCTGGATTGGTGCGCGCAGTTGCGAACTGGCCGCACTCGCGATTCAAGACCGGGTCCTCAAGGACAGCGCCGACCCAGACCCCCGATATGCTGCCCGCCGCGAAGGCGTGTTCATCGTGGCGGTGCACTGCGGCCAAGCGGGAGGCACCTGCTTCTGCACCTCCATGAACGCCGGCCCAAAGGCCGAAGGCGGTTTCGACCTGGCGCTGACCGAGATCCTTGACGGCCCCGAACACCACTTCGTGGTTGAAACCGGCTCCGACGCCGGCGCAGCGCTGCTCGAACGTATCCCCCACAGCCAACCCACGGCGGCCGACCTCAGGCGCGCCGCTGATGCGATCGAGCATGCTCGGGCGACCATGGGGCGCCACTTGGATACCGACGGACTCAAGACTGCGCTCTATGCCCAGGCGCAGCACCCCGGCTGGGAAGAGGTCGCCGACCGTTGTCTCGCCTGCGGCAACTGCACCGCCGCCTGTCCCACCTGCTTTTGTTCCAGTTACGAAGATCAGGTCGAGCTCGACGGCGCCAACGCCCGACGGACTCGCCACTGGGACAGCTGTTTCAACGCAGACTTCACCCACCTCGCGGGGGGGCCCGTGCGTGCGTCCACACCAGCCCGATACCGCCAGTGGCTGACCCACAAACTGGCCAGTTGGCACGACCAATTCGGCACCTCGGGCTGCGTTGGCTGCGGCCGCTGCATCACCTGGTGTCCTGTGGGCATCGACATCACTGCCGAGGCCAGTCGCATACGCCAGGCCAACGGGGAACCACCGAAATGAACCCCGCACTGGAGCAGCACCGGCTGATGCACGGGCTCAACGATGCCGAGCGGACGCGCTTGCTCGACTGCGCCGAGCCGCATCATTACGCCGTCGGCACGCCCGTGCTGCGACAGGGTCAAGCCGCCAACCGGCTGGTGCTCATCACTGCCGGGCGGGTGGAGGTCCGGTTGTCCGGCGCCGGCGCTCGGGTCACCAGCCTTGAGACACTGGGCCCCGGTGAGACCCTTGGCTGGTCGTGGTACGTGCCACCGGGCCGTTGGCAGTTCGACAGCTGGGCCCTGGAAGCGACCGATACCCTGGAATTCGAAGCCGGCTGCCTGCGTTCGGCCATGAGCCAGGAGCACGCAATCACGGAGGCAGTCCTCGGCGAGTTGGTGCACACCCTGGCCCATCGGCTCACAGCCGCACGACTGCGCCTGCTGGACCTATACGCGAATCCTGGTTCCTGACCATGCAAACCCAGGATTGCATGGCCCCACGCACCGCGCGCATCCGAAGCGTAACCAACGAACTTGCCAGCGGAGAAGTGTTCACCTGGACACTGGAGCACACCGATGGCAGCGCGCTGGCTGGCAACCCTGGGCAGTTCAACATGCTGTACGCCTTCGGCTGCGGCGAGGTACCAGTATCGATCAGCGGCCGCACCCCGAATGGCCAGTTACAGCACAGCATTCGGACCGTCGGCCGGGTGACCGATGCAATGCGCACGCTCACAGCTGGTACGGAAATCGGGGTGCGTGGCCCCTTCGGTACAGCCTGGCCGCTCGACGAAGCGGCAGGACGCGACCTGGTGGTGGTGGCTGGTGGACTCGGGCTCGCGCCCGTGCGCCCGCTCCTACAGCTGGCCGCGGCCGATCGGATCCACTGTCGCAAGACACTGGTCTGCTACGGGACCCGAACGCCCGCAGATCGGCTCTACCCCGATGACCTGCGCCGCTGCGCCGCGCACCCACGGATCGAAGTGCGCACCACTGTCGACCGTGGCGACACTGGGTGGCGGGGCGAGGTCGGCGTCGTGCCGCGGCTGCTGCTGCAGGGCGGTTTCGACCCGGACCACAGCATTGCTGTGGTCTGCGGTCCGGAAATCATGATGCAATTTTCTGTGGACGCACTGCGGCAGGTCGGTGTTGCGGACCGTTGGATCTACCTCTCAATGGAACGCAGCATGAAATGCGCGGTCGGCCTGTGCGGCCGGTGCCAATGGCGCGAGCACTTCATCTGTAAGGACGGTCCGGTCTATCGCCTCGACCAGATTGCTGACCTACTTGGCATTTCGGAGCTTTAGTCATGCCCCCCACCGGTACCGAGCGACCCCGTTTGGCCGTCTGGAAGTTCGCCTCCTGTGATGGCTGCCAGCTGACCCTGCTGGACTGCGAGGATGAACTGCTGGCCCTGACCGACCGGGTGGAAATTGCCTATTTCCCCGAAGCCTCCAGCCGCATGCTTGATGGACCCTATGACCTGTCCCTGGTCGAGGGCTCCATCACCACGGCCGAAGAAGCCGAGCGCATCCAGGATGTGCGCCGCCAATCCAAACAGTTGATCACCATCGGCGCCTGCGCCAGCGCTGGTGGCATCCAGGCACTGCGAAACTTTGCCGACATTGAGTCCTTCAAGCGGACCGTGTACGCCCAGCCAGACACCATCGAAAGCCTGGCCACCTCCACCCCCATCGCCAGTCAGGTTCCCGTCGATTTCGAACTGCGCGGTTGCCCCATCAACAAATCGCAACTGCTCTATGTACTGAACCAGGCCTTGTTCGGGCAAAGGCCGACCCTCCCCACCCACAGCCTGTGTGGGGAGTGCAAACGGGCCGGTGTCACCTGTGTAATGGTGGCGGGAGGCACCCCTTGCCTTGGGCCGGTTACCCAAGCAGGCTGCGGCGCGCTTTGCCCACGCCACAACCGTGGGTGTTATGGTTGTTTCGGCCCGAGCGAAACCGCCAATACCCAAGCCCTGTCCCCCCACTTGGAACGGTTGGGCATGGATCCACCGGCGCTGGTGCGCATCTACCGGACCTTCAATGCTGCCGCTCCGCAGTTTCAAGCCGAGAGTCAGGCCCATGAGCGAGACTGACCCGAGAACCCGTACCATTCAAGTGGACTACCTCGCCCGCGTTGAGGGCGAGGGGGCCATGCACCTGCGGATCAAAGACGATTCGGTCGAAGCGATCGAGCTGCGCATTTTCGAGCCACCCCGCTACTTCGAAGCGCTGCTGGTCGGCCGCGACTTTCGCGAAGCACCAGACATCACCGCACGCATCTGTGGCATCTGCCCAGTGGCCTACCTCATGAGCGCCGTCCACGCCATGGAAGCGGCCTGCGGAGTCACACCTGAACCTGCCGTTCACCAGTTGCGCCGCCTGCTTTACTGCGGCGAATGGATCGAAAGCCATGGCCTGCACATCCACATGCTGCACCTGCCGGACTTTCTCGGCTACCACGACGCCATTGAAGCCGCTAAAGACCACCCGGAAGTCGTGCGCCGTGGTCTGCGGCTCAAGCAGGCGGGCAATGCCCTGGTGGAGTTGATCGGCGGGCGAGAGATTCATCCAATCAATGTGCGCGTGGGAGGCTTTTACCGCGCACCCAAACGCGACGAGTTGCTGGTCATTCGTCCACGCATCGAGGCGGCTCTCCAGGATGCCATCGAGACCGCCGACTTCGTCGCCCAACTCCCATTCCCCGAGTTCGAGCGGGCTTACCTGTTCGTCGCCCTGCAGCACCCCGACCACTACCCAATGAATCTCGGGCAACTGGCTTTCAGCGACGGGCGCACGCTGGCTGTGGAACGCTTCGAAGATGTGCTGGTGGAAACCCATGCACCGTACAGCCACGCGCTTCAAACCCGCACCCGGGAGGGCCAGGCGGTGCACATGGGTCCGCTGGCCCGCTTTGCTATGAATCGAGACCGGCTTTCTCCCGCAGCCCAGGCTGCAGCCAACCGCGCCGGCCTGACAAGGGTCTGCCACAACCCCTATGCCAGCATTGTCATTCGCGCAATCGAAGTGGTCCATGCCTGCGAGACCGCACTTCAACTGATCGACGGATATCAACCACCCGCGCAACCCGCCATCGACGTATCCCCACGAGCAGGCGAGGGTTGCGCGGCCACCGAAGCGCCCCGCGGGCTGCTTTACCACCACTACCGCATTGATGACGCCGGCCGCATCGAATCAGCCCAAATTATCCCACCAACTGCTGTTAACCAAGTCACCATTGAGGAAGACCTATACCAACACGTGGCCCCCCAAGTTCATGCTTCTGACGAAGAACTTCGCAACCTGTGTGAACGCGCGATTCGGAACTATGATCCGTGTATTTCCTGCGCCACGCACTTCCTGGACCTCAGGGTGGAGCGCGCATGAATCCGACCACGGTCATCGGCATCGGCAACCCCTACCGGGGTGACGATGGAGCGGGCATAGCGGTCGCGGGGCGCTTGAAACACGAGCAGGGGCTGCGCGTCTTGCAGTTGGACGGCGACACCGCCAGTCTGCTAGAGGCCTTGCAGACGTGCGAGCGTGCGATTGTCATCGACGCCATGTGCTCCGGCGCAATGCCGGGCACTGTGCGAAGATACAACGCACTTCACGAACCACTGCCGACCAAAACCCAGGCTTCGACACACGGGCTTGGCCTCGCGGAAGCACTTGCCTTGGGGAAGGTATTCAATACCCTGCCGGACCCGCTCGAGTTCATCGGCATCGAAGGAAGCTGCTTCGAGCATGGCGCGGGCCTAAGCCCGGCGGTTCTGGACGCGGTGGGTACCGTGACCAGCGACTTGCTGTCGAGGCTTCTGACCCAAGGCTTCCACCGCCCCGAATCCGCCTCGCCATGCACGAGCACGGCCTGATCCGCGCGCTGCTGAGGCGCATAGATGAAATCGTCGCAGCTGAAAAAGCGGACCGGGTCGTTTCGGTTCAGGTGTGGATGGGCGCGCTCTGCCACATCTCTGACGCGCACTTCCGCGCACATTTCACTGCCGACACCCGCGGCACTGCCATTGAAGGAGCGAATCTGAATCTCAGTGTGTCGACTGACATTGACCACCCCCGCGCACAAGACATCCTGTTGGAATCCATTGAGGTCGTGTAAGTGTCCAGGCCGTCGGGACAGCACTTCGCAACCCCTGAGCAGTCGGGGTCAGAGAATCGACAACACCTGAGGTTGCGCCTGCGCGGTCGCGTTCAAGGCGTCGGGATGCGCCCTTGGGTGGTGCGCATGGCGCGTGACCTGGGAATTAGGGGTCAGGTGTCGAATGACAACCAGGGCGTGCTGATTGATGCCTATGGAGACGCCAAACAATTGCGCCAATTTGAGCGCCGTTTGTGGCGCAACCCCCCACCGGCCGCACGCATTGACAGCATCGAAACGGAGCCCAACTCTGGAGCACTTGTTGGCGGTTTTGATGGATTCACCATTTCCCCAAGTGACTCCGCGGGGCCTATGGCCACCGCGCCGGCGCCAGACCTGGCACTCTGCCCCGCGTGTCGGTTTGAGCTTGGCGAACCCGGGAACCGGCGGTATGGCTATGCGTTGATCGGTTGCAACGATTGTGGACCCAGGTGGTCGATCATGGACGCAGTGCCCTGGGACCGCGAACGAAGCAGCATGGCCCAATTCGAGCCCTGTGCCGACTGTTGGAGAGAATACCGCGACCCCCAGAACCGGCGCTACCACAATCAGGCCATCTGCTGCCCTGCGTGTGGGCCGGACCTTGTGCTGCAAACGGCCGACGGCCGCGCTCTGGCCCATGCCGCGCGGGCGGCCGACCAAGCCGCTGGCGCGCTGCGCGGGGGGGCCATCGTGGCCGTGCAAGGCATCGGCGGGTTTCACCTGCTGGTGCGCGCCCGCGACCCCCTCGCAGTGGGCCGCCTGCGGGCCCGCAAGCAGCGACCCCATAAGCCACTGGCCATCATGTGCAGCGACCTGAGCGCGGCAGCCGAGCAGGTGTATGTCGACGCTCAAGCCGCTGCGCTGCTGAGCGCTGCCAGCGCCCCCATCGTGCTGCTCTCAAAGCGCCCGCACCAATTTGACACACACAACCTGTTGGCGCCGGACAACCCCAGGCTTGGCGTCGTGCTCGCCTACAGCCCCCTGCACTGGCTGTTGCTGCAGGCACTCGGCGAGCCCGTGGTCGTCACCAGCGGGAACCGCAGCGGTGAGCCAATCTGCATCGATCCGGCCGCGGCCCGTGAAGCCTTGGCAGACGTCGCCGACCTGTGGCTCAGCCATGACCGACCCATTCGCCACCCGGTTGAGGACAGCGTCCTACTGCCCACCGCGAGCGGCGTGCTGACCCTGCGCCTGGGTCGGGGCTTGGTCCCCTTTGAGCTTGCGCACCCGGCGCAACCGACCCACTGCCGACACAACACTCCGACACCACTGCTTGGCGTGGGTGGCCACCAAAAGTGCGCCCCCGCTGTGGCGGTGGGCGAGCGCTTCTGGGTGGGCTGCCCCATCGATGCACTCGGCTCGCGCTCCGCGATCGAACGGCTGGACACCACTGCCGCGGACTACCGCACCCTGTTCGGTGCGCCACAGGTGTTGGTGCGGGATCGCCACCCAGGCTACGCCAGCAGCCAATGGTGCGAGACTCAGCCGAACGTGCCACGTGTGCAGGTACAGCACCACCACGCCCATGTGGCCGCTGTACTGGTTGAGCACCGGCTCTCCGGCGAGGTCTGTGGCCTCGCCTGGGATGGCAGCGGATACGGCGAAGACGCCACCCTGTGGGGTGGCGAGGCGCTACTGTGCGACCTGCAGCGCCACCAACGCACCGCGACCCTGCTCCCGTTCGCATTGCCAGGAGGCAACCAGGCCATCCGCGAACCACGGCGCAGTCTGGTGGGGGTCCTCGCTGCGCTCGGCCGACTCGATGCCATGCCAGCCCAGGCCGGTTGTACACCGGACGAAGCCACACTGCTCGCGCGCATGATCGAAAGACGAGTCAACAGCCCCAAGACCACCAGCATCGGCAGGCTGTTTGATGCTGTGGCCGCACTCACCGGGCTGTGCACCCATGCCGACTTCGAAGGCCAGGCGGCCCTGGCGGTGCAGCACCAGGCGGAGCTCGGTCCTCGTGGGACGGCACTGCCGTTCGGCCAATGGGTTGAGCCGGGCGGCACCCTGCGGGTGGACTGGCGCCCGGCGTTCGAAGTGCTGGTGGAAGGCGTGCAAGAGGGCGCCGCCTGCCCTCGACTCGCGGCGGACTTTCACGCCACCTTGGCGGCAGTCGCCGTGGCCATGGCACGCCATGTGAACCGACCTCGAGTGGTGCTCGGCGGCGGCTGTTTTCAGAATCCGTTGCTGCTCGGGTTGGTGACCGAGTCCTTGCGGGCGGCGGGTTTTCACACTTACGCACCGCTGCAGCTGCCGGCCAACGATGGCGCCCTGGCGGTCGGCCAACTGGGCGTTGCCCGCGCTCAAGGATACTGACCGATGTGCCTTGCCGTTCCAGGAATCATTCGCCGCATTGAAGGGGAAGACCCCCTGCTGCGCACCGGAGATGTCGACTTTGGCGGCCTTTCCAGGTCTGTGGCCCTGGCCTGCGTTCCCGAAGCCCAGGTCGGCGATTGGGTGTTGGTGCACGCCGGCATTGCCATCGGCCAGCTGCGGGACGACAGCGCTGACCGTGTCCACGGCCTGCTGGCCAGCGCCCTCGCCACAACGGAGAGCGACCATGAACCTTGACCCGCGCCAATCGGGCAGGGACCCTGACCGTGTCCGCCAACTGCTCGACGCCATTGCCGAGCGCGTGACCCGGCCGCACCGGATCATGGAAATCTGTGGCGGACAAACCCACAGCATTCTGCGCCACGGACTCGACCAACTGCTGCCGCCGGCCATCACGCTGATTCACGGCCCTGGGTGCCCGGTGTGCGTAACACCCCCAGCGGCCATCGACCAAGCCCGGCGCATCGCACGGCGGCCCGGTGTGCTCCTGGCTTCGTTCGGCGACATGCTGCGCG
>DHQM01000096.1:0-221 GCA_002408105.1 Gammaproteobacteria bacterium UBA5338
CGGAAGTGCTGCCGACCCGTTGCCCTGTCCGTCAACCAGTGGGTAGCGCAAGGAAAACGGCTGCGCCATGCGGACAATCGTGTCGTACACCGCACTGTCGCCGTGAGGGTGGTATTTACCGATGACGTCACCCACCACCCGAGCGGATTTCTTGTAGGCCTTGTTCCAGTCGTTGTTGAGTTCGCTCATTGCAAAGAGCACCCGCCGGTGTACCGGCTTTT
>DHQM01000096.1:473-5537 GCA_002408105.1 Gammaproteobacteria bacterium UBA5338
CACCGCCGGTGTACCGGCTTGAGCCCATCCCGAACATCGGGAAGTGCCCGCCCAACAATGACGCTCATCGCATAATCGAGGTAGGACTGCTTGAGTTCGTCCTCAATGTTGACCGGGAGGATCTCTTTGGCTAATTCGACCATTAGACTCTTATCATCGGTGTAGAAAACGCCGCGAAACGCGGGCCTTGGCAAACGCGCGATGATACCACAGCCCTGGGACTCCGGGCTTGGGGTGCCAGTCGATTTTCTGTCGTGAAATCAATATGCTGGATCCCGGAAAGCAGGCATCCAGGTAGCCAGCCACCTCCCCAAGCAAACTGAGCCCCGCACCCATGTCAGTCAGCGCCGAGGTCACCGAGGTGGCCGAAATCATCCATGCCGAATGGATCCTACCGATTGCACCCGCGGTTGCGCTGCGCGACCACGCCGTTGTGGTAAATGACGGGCGCATTGTTGCGGTGATGCCCTCCACGGAGGCACGCCTGAAATACCGAGGGCGGTCCAGCGTCGAGCTTCCCGGGAAGGTGTTGCTGCCCGGCTTGGTCAACACCCATGGCCACGCGGCCATGGCGCTGTTGCGCGGGCTTGCCGATGACCTACCGATGATGCGCTGGCTCACCGAGTACATCTGGCCAGCGGAAAGCCGCTGGGTCAGCGCAGACTTCGTGCGCGACGGCACTGCAGTTGCGATCAGCGAAATGCTGCTGTCTGGCACCACCTGCTTTTCGGACATGTATTTCTTCCCGGACGTCACCGCGCGTTTGGCCGCGCAGACCGGAATTCGCACCCAATTGGCCGCACCGATCCTGGAGTTCGCCACCGCCTGGGGGGAAAATGCGGACGAGTACATCCACAAGGCCCTGGCCCTGCACGATGAGTACCGCGACCACCCTCTGGTGCGCATCGCCTTCGGCCCGCACGCGCCCTACTCGGTGTCCCCGAAAACCCTCGGCAAGGTGTCCACCCTTGCTGAAGAACTCGACCTTTGCATTCAGATGCACGTGCACGAAACCAGGGAAGAAATCACCCAGGCCGTCGCTGATCACGGCCACCGCCCATTGGGGCACTTGGCTGAGTTGGAGCTCTTGTCACCGCGGTTGCAGTGCGTGCACATGACCCAGGTTGAGCCGGGCGAACCTGAGCTGCTCGCCCGCCACGGCGTGCACGTGGTGCACTGCCCATCTTCGAACCTCAAGCTGGCCAGCGGATTCTGTCCAGCGGCCGACCTGGTGCAGGCTGGAGTCAACGTCGCATTGGGTACCGACGGCGCCGCCAGCAGCAACCACCTGGATCTGTTCAGCGAAATGCGCCTTGCCGCCTTGCTGGCCAAAGCGGTGAGCGGCGACGCGGCTGCGGTCGATGCCCGCCAGGCATTGGAAATGGCAACCCTGAACGGGGCCCGCGCCCTGGGGCTTGAGGCTGAGATCGGCAGCCTCGAACCCGGAAAAAGCGCGGACATGATCGCGGTGAGCTGCGCCGGTGTCGGCCAATGGCCACTCCACCACCCAGAATCCCAGTTGGTGTACACCCAGGTCGGGCCAGCGGTCACCCACAGCTGGATTCAAGGCAAAGCGGTGGTGCGCGGCGGCGCCCTGGTCGAGATCGACCTGGCTGAACTCCAAGGTCGCGTTGCTCAATGGCAGACCCGCCTGCAAGACCGGTGAAGTCCACGGGCGCGAGCCTGTCCGGAAAACGGCGCGCCACCGCCTCCGTGGCGGTGCACATTGGGTATGATGCGGACCTATTGATCGCTGCCCCCCAGGAGACGCCATGACCCACGCCAACGTTGACCCTGCAGAAATTGCTAAATTCAGCGCCCTGGCGAGCCGCTGGTGGGATCCGCAGAGCGAATTCAGGCCGCTCCACCAAATCAACCCGCTGCGCCTCGATTACATCGAGCGAAAGGCCGGTCTGGCCGAACGCAAGGTGGTCGACATCGGCTGTGGCGGTGGCCTGCTGAGTGAAGGCATGGCGCAGCGCGGCGCTCAGGTCACCGCGATTGATCTGGGTGAGGCGGCCTTGGCGGTGGCCCGGTTGCACCAGCTCGAATCCGGCGTGGCGGTTGATTACAGGCACACCAGCGCCGAGGCCCTGGCGGCGGAATCGCCCGGCGAGTTTGATGTGGTCACCTGCCTGGAGATGCTGGAGCATGTCCCAGACCCTGCGGCGGTGGTCACTGCCGCTGCAGCCCTTGCGAAACCCGGCGGGCATTTGTTTTTCTCGACCATCAACCGCAACCCAAAGTCATTTTTGTTCGCTATTGTGGGCGCTGAGTATGTGCTCAATCTGCTGCCCAAAGGCACCCATGCGTACGAAAAGTTCATTCGTCCGGCGGAACTTGCCAGCTGGTTGCGCGGCGCCGACCTGCAGCTGCAGGACACCATCGGACTGGTGTACAACCCCATCACCAAGCACTACCGGCTCGCTGAGAACACCGATGTGAACTACATGGTTCACGTGCGCAAGCCTTTGGCGGCATGAACGCCAAGCCGCAGGCGGTGTTGTTTGACCTCGACGGCACATTGCTGGACACCGCACCGCAGTTTGTGCAGTGCCTCCACCAACTGCTAGAGGAGCAACCAGGGGTTCACCCTGCGACCGATGCGGCGGTCCGGGCCTGCGTGTCCGAGGGCGCAGCGGCCCTCATCAAGCTGACGTACGGTGCAGGTGCGGAGGTCGAGCGCCCCGACCTGCTGCAGCGGCTGCTGGCGCTCTACGCGGCCGACCCCATCAGCCGCACCCACCCCTTCCCCGGAACCGCACAACTGCTTGAATGGCTGGATGGATCAGGCACCCTTTGGGGAATCGTCACCAACAAGCCACGGCGCTTTACCGAGCCACTGCTGGCCGGAGTTGCCGGTCGGTTGCGCAGCACACCCGCAGTTGTGGTGTGCGGGGATGACCTGCGGGAATCGAAACCGCACCCGCAGCCTTTATTGCACGCGCTGCATCAGATCGCGATCGAACCGCAGGCGGCGGTCTATGTGGGCGATCACCGCCGCGATGTGGAAGCCGGGCGTGCCGCCAAGCTGTACACCGTCGCAGCGGCCTACGGATACATCGGGTTCGATGAGGAGGTGGCTTCTTGGGCCGCCGACCTGACCATCGACTCACTCGATCAACTGCACGTCTGGCTCGCTGGCCGGGAGGAAACCGCACATGTTTGATTACCACGCCCGCCCGGGACTGCTGCGCGACCGTGTCTTGGTGGTCACTGGGGCCGGCGATGGCATCGGCCGCGCCGCTGCGTTGGCCTATGCGCGACACGGGGCCACTGTGGTCCTGGTGGGGCGCACCCGGCGGAAACTGGAAGACACCTATGACGCCATTACAGCGGCCAATGGACCGGAGCCGGCAATCTACCCGCTGAACTTGGATGGCGCGGCGCCCAAGGACTACGCCGACCTTGCACGGGTGGTGGAAGCCGAATTCGGTGCGGTGCACGGTCTACTCAACAACGCCGGGGTGCTGGGACCGCGGACCCCGTTGGCCCAATTCAATCCGAGCGAATGGGACCGGGTTCTGCGAATCAACCTAACCAGTCAGTTTTTGCTCACCCAAGCCTTGCTCCCCGTCCTGGCCGCAGCGCCCCGCGCCTCAGTGGTGTTCACGAGTTCAGGGGTCGGGCGCGTCGGGCGGGCCTACTGGGGTGCCTATTCCGTTTCGAAGTTCGGGGTAGAAGCCCTGACCCAGATTTGGGCCGATGAGCTTGAAAACATAAGCTCGATCCGCATCAACGCCATCAACCCTGGCGCCACCCGAACGGAAATGCGTGCCGCTGCCTACCCGGGAGAGAGCCCGGACGAGAACCCAGCGCCTGATGACATCATGCCGCTGTACCTCTACCTCATGGGCGACGACAGCGTTGACTGCAACGGACGTTCGCTCGACGCCCAGCGCGGCGCCCCGGGTGACACATGACTAATAATTGACCAAATTGCGGCGCCGACGCGGAACGGACCGGCTAAAAAAGCGTCAATCCACTGACACGTTTCGCTGGATCCTTTCGATATGTTTTTAAAAATCAGCATATTACGGAAATTTCGGAAAATGGCACGGTCTTCGCTATTGAAACCGATACAGGGCCTTCGAATTCGGATCGATTGGCCCGCCAGGTTTTCACGTACACGAGAGAAGTCCGTTTATGCCGCATCAGCAGTTCGCTCACGCTGCCATTGACCGCCGCCCTCCCATTCCAGCGGAACCTTTGCCCATGACCTCATCCACTGCGCCTTCTGAGCTGGAGGTTTTGCAAGCGCTGCACCGTGAACTGGAATGCGATGCCTTGCTGACCCATTTCGCCCAGTACAGTGTCCAATGGCTGGGGATTGATGGGCTCCACTACGGCAGCGATGCGGCCACGCACTTCGAGTTCGACTGGGGGCGCAAGGCACGTCATGCACTCGAGTACCGGCTGTCACTCGAAGAACAACCACTCGGGCAGTTGCAACTGAGGCGCAGCCGCGCCTTCACCGAAGCCGAGGCACAGCAGGCTGAATCATTGATCGGCGCATTGCTGTTCCCGCTTTCCAATGCGCTGCGGTACCGCCGGGCCGTACTCGGCGCCCTGACCGATGCCCTGACCGGGATCGGCAACCGCAACGCATTGGAACTGACCCTGGACCGCGAAGTGGGCATCGTTCGCAGGCACGGTGGACACACTTCTGTGGCCCTCATCGATGCCGATCACTTCAAAAAGATCAACGACACCCATGGGCACCTGACCGGGGACCGGGTGCTCAAGACCCTGACAAAGGTGATCAACGCGGCGGCCCGCAAGACCGATTTGCTGTTTCGCTACGGCGGCGAGGAGTTCGTGTTGTTGCTCGACAACACGGACGACGATGGCGCCGCGGTGATCGCCGAACGCATCCGATCAGCCGTTGCGGACGCGGATTTCAGTGGTCTGGGGCTCGAGAGCGCAGTGACGGTCAGCCTTGGCATTGCGACGCTGACGGACTCGGACAGCGCCGAGTCTCTCTTGGCGCGGGCCGACCGTGCCCTCTACGCAGCCAAGGCCGCTGGGCGCAACCGTGTGCAAGCGGCGTCGGAGTCGCTCGAC